>JAHWKZ010000028.1 GCA_019347645.1 Gemmatimonadota bacterium
CCCTCCAGCACGAACTCGGCGCCAGCGGGCGCCGCGAGGTCGATCGAGCGGCACCTCGCGAGCCGGGTCGGCGCCCCGCGCAGGAACCCCGCGAAGGCGAGCTCGTCGATCCCCTCCGGGAGCGGCGCCACCGAGGCCAGCAGCGTGATCGGGTCGGCCCCCAGCGCCACCGCGACCGGGAGCGGCTCGCCGCGCCGCTCGGCCTCGGCGTAGTGGTAGCCCCCGCCCTTCATGATCTGCCAGTGCATCCCCGTCCGGCGCCCGTCGTAGACGTGCATCCGATAGATGCCGAGGTTCCTGGCGCCGGTCTCCGGGCTCCGGGTGACCACCAGCGGGAAGGTGACGAAGGGACCGCCGTCCTGGGGCCACAGGGTGAGGACGGGAAGGTCGTCGAGGGTGTCCTCGCCCTCGACCTCCTGGCTCGGTCCCCGGTCGACCGTCTTCACCCGGAAGTGGCGGCCGCGCAGCAGCGTCTTCCGGGCCCCCCACAGGGCCGAGGGCGAGGGGGGGACGATCTCCTCGGCGACCCGCAGCAGCTCCGCTCCGATCGCGTGCGGATCCCGGCCCAGCGCCCACTCGCATCGGCGCTTGGAACCCAGAACGTTGGCGACGACGGGGTAGCGCGACCCCTCCACCCGCTCGAACCACAGGACCGGCCCGTCCTGACGGACCACACGGGTGACGATCTCGGCGATCTCGTATTCGGGGTCGACCGCGACGGGGACCCGGGCGAGGTCGCCGCGTTCCTCGCAGTGGCGCAGGAAGGACTGGAGGTCGGGGAAGGCCACGTGCGGCCAGTCTAGCCGGGCCGCCGGGTGCGGGCTACTCGGGGACCCGCTCCTCGGGGAGCGGTCGCGCCGCGCCGTTCAGCTCCTCGGCGCGCCATCCGCCGGGGACCTCGATCCCGAGAACCTGCAGGACCCGGCCCACGAAATCGTCGACGAGGTCCTGGAGGGTGGCGGGCCCGGCGTACCACCCGGGCGAGACCGGCATCACCGTGACTCCGTCGCGGGCGAGATCGGCCATCTGGCGCAGCGTCACCGCCGAAAGCGGGGTCTCGCGCGGGCAGACCACGAGCCGGCGCCCTTCCTTGAGGGTCACCGCGGCCGCTCGCGTCACCAGGCTGTCCGCGATGCCGCTCGCGATCTTGCCGATCGTCGAGGTCGTGCACGGCAGCACGACCATCGCGTCCCACGGGTTCGAGCCGGAGGCGAGGGGGGCGGAGAGGTCGGAGTCGTAGAACAGGCGGGTGGCGATCTCCGCCACCTGTTCGCGGCCGAGGCCGGTCTCCTCGCGGACGACGTGCTGCCCCCACCGGGAGAGGACGGCGAACGTCTCCCCCGGGAGACGGCGGAGCAGCTCGACCCCGAAGGTCGATCCGCTCGCGCCGGTGATGGCGACGACGGTCCGCATGGACTCAACCTACGTCCGGAGCGCCCGGACCGACAAACGCGCCCGCGGGCGCCATGAAGCGGCGCCGGGTACCGTTGTCCGATGGACCGCCGCTCCGTCCTCCCTGTCGCGTTCGCCGTCGAGGGCGCGCTCCTGCTGCTCGCCTTCGGGATCGGGGCGGCGACGGGAGACCCTCCGTTCGCCCGGCTGCGCTACGACCCGACGGCGATGGCGATCGGCGCGGTGGGAGGGGTGGCGCTCCTCGTCGCCCTCCTCCCGGCGATGCGCTCGGACTGGCCGCCGTTCTCCCGCCTCGCCGAGGCGGTCCGCGAGGTCGTGCGCCGCTACTTCGCGGGAAGCTCGCTGCTGGAGCTGGCGATCGTCTCCGCGCTCGCCGGGGTGGCCGAGGAGGCGCTCTTCCGCGGCGTCGTGCAGACGGCGCTGGCGGCGGCGTGGAGCCCCGTTCCCGCCGTGCTCGTGGCCGGCGCGCTGTTCGGCCTCGCCCACGCCGTCACCGTCACCTACGCGGTCGTCGCGACCGGGGTGGGGATCGCCTTGGGGATCCTCCTCGTCGCGACCGGCGATCTCGCCGCGCCGATCGTCACCCATGCGCTCTACGATTTCCTGGCGCTGGTCTGGCTGGTCCGGATCGAGGGCGTCCGCGAGCCGTGAGGGCGATCACCCGCCGCCGGCCAGCCCCGCCGTCACCGTCGCCAGCGCCGCGAAGCCGACCACCACGTTGATCCGGAAGAACGCCAGGTCGAGGTCGTCCGACTTCGCGTGCTCCCACGCCAGCAGGACAGCGACCAGGAGGAGGAACGGCGCCGCCGGCAGCCAGGCCAGCCGCCAGACGACAACGGCCGCGAGGCAGAGCCACGCCGCCGTGTGCAGCCCGCGGGCGATCCACAGGGCGGTCTCCCGACCGCGGTCGGCCGGGAGGGAGTGGATTCCCGCCTCCCGATCGAACGTCTCGTCCAGGGTCGCGTAGATCACATCGAAGCCCGCCACCCATCCGAGGGTGAAGCCGGCCAGGAGCAGAGCCGGTCCGACGTCGTCGAACGCGAGGGTCGCCGCGAACCAGCCGCCCAGAGGCGCCATCGCCAACCCGAGGCCCACCCCCAGGTGGCACCACGCTGTGAACCGCTTCATGTAGGGATAGGCGACGAAGACCGCCAGCGGGATCGGCGCCAGGGCCAGGCAGATCGGCGCGATCGCCCAGGCCGCCGCCGCGTAGATCGCCGCCCCCGCCCCCACCAGCGCCCACGCCTCCCCGAGCGACATCGCCCCACTCGGCAGCTCACGCGTGGTCGTGCGCGGGTTCCGGCGGTCGATCTCGCGGTCGATGATCCGGTTGAGTCCGAGCGCCGCCGTCCGGGCGCCCGCTCCGGCGATCAGGACCAGGAGCAGCAGCCGGGCGGAGACGTCGAAGCCGGCCCCCAGCAGGACGCCGGCGTAGAGCATGGGCAGGCTGAAGAGCGTGTGCTCGAAGCGCACGAACCGGCCCCAGGTCCGGAGCCGGCCCGCTCGAGCCTGCGGCGCCCCGCCGCCGGCGCGGGGCGGCAGCGTGTGGGGAGCGCGGGGTCGGGTCACGGACCCGAAGGTAGAGGACCGCGGCGAGCCGCGCATCGGGCGAACCGGTCGAGGCCGGGCCCGATGGTCCGGGGTTCGTCCAATACCCGATGCGGGACCCGTGGGGCATAGGAGGTCGGCCTTGTACGTTCGTGGACCCAACGAGGGGGGGAAGGGGCCGCGGCGAGCCCCTTGCCCCGCTACGATCCGGGCACTTCGGGCGCCCCCGGTCCATGGAGCTCGGCCGCCAGTTGCTCGTTGGCCGCCGCGATCCGGTTCGCGAGCACCGTCCGCTGGTCGCGGGTCATGTCGGCCAGCAGGTCGTTCCACGCCCCGACGTCCACGTACCCCCAGTCGAGTGCCACCCGGCGCTTGGCGTCCTCGACGAGCTCGGGGTCGACCCCGCTCCGGACGTTCGAGCCCTGCTCGACGTACTCCTCGCGATAGTACCGCTGGTAGGCGTTCACGATCCCGCCCAGGTCGAGCTCTTCGGGAGACCGGCGACGCCCCTCCGGGGCCGGCGTCTCGGCCGGCTCCGCCGGCTCGGTGTCCGGGGACGGGCGGATGGTGTCCGGACCGCGGTCGGGCTGGTCGGTCCGCGGCGCGGCGGCCGACGGCGGGAGCGCCACGTCCTCCGCCCGCTCCTCCAAGGCACGGTCGTCCACGCCCTCGTCCGGACCGGCGTCGCACCCCACCGCCAGCGCGGCGATCGCCGCGGCTCCGATCGCGATCCCGAGCGGCTTCATCGCTCCGGCGCCGGCTCGACGGCGGGGGCGGCCGAGACTTCGCGCAGGTAGCCCGCCAGGAGCGCGTCGTCCTCGAGCCGGGTCGCCAGGTCCGCCTGGGCGACGATCCCCACCAGCGCGCCGGCGTCGTCGACCACCGGAACGCGGCGGATCCGGCTCTCCCGCATCCGCCGCACGACGTCCGCCGCCTCGTCGTCCTGACGGACGGTCACTGGGTGCTCGGTCATGCACGAGGAGACGGTCAGGCCTTCCATCCGGCCGTCGTTGCCGCGGATGCCGAACAGGATGTCCCGGTCGGTGACGATGCCCACCACCCGACGGTCGTCGTCCACCACCGGGACCGCCCCGCACTCGCGCTCGTCCATGTGCGCCAGGGCCCGGTCGACCGGATCGTCCGGTCGACACGCCTGGGGCGCACCCGTCATCAGATCGCTCGCTCGCATGGTTGCCTCCCGTCTGGGGCCTCGGACTGTGGTACGATCTACGGTACGGCGCATTGGACCTCCCCCGCCGTCAGGGGACTGACGCCCTACCACCCCTCCATCGTCTCCTCGACGGTGTAGATCGGCCGGATGTCCACCGGCACGTCGTCGAGCCTCCCCAGCGCCGCTTCGCCGGCCTCGGGGAGCGATCCCATCGCCTCCAGCAACGCACGGGCCGCCTCGGCATCCCCGGTCGCCTCGATCGCGAGCAGCCGGCTCGCCAGGTCCCGGTACGCCCCGGGGATCCTGGAGAAGTCGATCGCGAAACGGCCGCCTTCGTCCACGGCGAGCGCGCCCGCGTCCAGAAGCGCGTTCATCTGGACCGCGCATCCCTTCCCATGCGCCTCCCCGGTCCCGAACCGGACGCACCGGAACAGGCTGGCCACGCTCGAGACGTAGACCTGGCGCTCGAATTCGGCCGAATAGAGCCCATCGTCGGAGAGCTTGGCCAGCGAGAGCACCCCGACCACGTCCGCCTTCGCCTCTTCGATCGCCGAGTACGCCGGACCGAGCGCCACCGACACCCGCGTATCGGTTCCGTGGACGAGCCGCGGACCGAGGCCGTGGGCGAGCTCGTGCATCACTACGAACGTGGTGAAGGCCCGCGCCCCGAGGTCGTCCACCAACGAGGCCACCAGCACCCGCTCCCCGATCGGCGCGAGGATCTTCTCGAACTTGGCGTCGATGACGTTTCGGAGCATGACCTTCTTGGTGCCGTGCTCCTGGGTGATCCGCGGGTCGTTCGGCAGGTTGAACGCCAGCGTCTGCACCCCCGCCCGCGTGTCGCCGGCGGTGTAGATCACGTCGACCACCGACAGCGGCGAGGCGAACGACTTGTCGAGATCCTTGTAGATCTCGTCCATCGGAAGCGCCGCCTCGAGCTCGGGCAGCCGACTCACCAGAATCTCGAGCTCGGCGCTGGCCTCGGGATCCTTGATCGTCACGAACGACTCGAACGCCGCCTTCCAGCCCATCAGGGCATCCTCGTAGACCTCGTAGGGACCGATTGTGGGCTCGATGAGGTTGCCCTCGAGGTTGATCCAGGCGATCTCCGAGGCGAGGTAGTCGTTCGTCTCGAACGCCTCGGCCCGTTCTCGGAGGAACTCCGACAGAGAGGCGTTCCCGGCGTGGTCGGCCGCCTCGCGCAGGAGCGCGGCGGCCTTCTTCAGCCGATCGGCGTACGCCTCGCTGTAGGGGATCGCGCGCAGTTCGCCGTCGCGGGTCCGGACGATGACGGTGTAGTAGGAGGTGAAAGCCTCGCGGTCGTCGGGGTGCTCCTCGATCCAGCTTTCGATCTCGGCCCGGGTGGCCCCCCGCGGATAGTATCCCGCTCCGGGGGGCTTGGGACCCACCAGGAGGAACGGCTGGTCGTCCTCCAACCGGTCCCACGGGCCGTACATGATCGCGTAGTAGACGCGCGCGGCGTCCATGCCCGCCCCCTCGGCGGCGGCCACCTTGTCGGCGTACGCCGGGTTGTCTCGCCACACCTGGAGGAGGAAGATCTCGTCGAGGAGACGCGAGGCCTCGACCAGCTTCCGCGCCACGATCCGCTGCTCGGCGTCCAGGAGGGAGGCGTCGAAGCCGAGCTCCACCGGAGCGAACTGCGCGACCTTGGCCTCCATCTCCGCCGGCGTGACGCCGGGCGAGAGGGCCGCGGGAGGGAGCCCCGGAACCGGCCGCCGCACGGTGTCGGCGGGCGCCGCGGCCTCGGTGTCCTCCGGCGGCCGCTCGGGCGTACTCCCGCACGCGACCGAGAGCGCCGCCACCATCGTCCAGATCCAGCGCCTCATCGCTTACCTCCCTCCATCACGCGGAGCGAGAAGAGGCCGTCGCGTGGCCGAATGAAAATCGTGTTCCCGCTCCGAGCCGTCCGTCTATTCCAGATCGAGCGCCAGTTTGACGTCGCAGCGATCGCACGTCTCGCCCCCCACCCGGCGGAACCCGTGGCGCTCGTAGAGCGCGATGGCCGCCTTCATCTCACGGTTCGTCTCCAGGTCCACGACCCGACATCCGGCGCGTCGGGCGTGATCGAGCGCTCCGGCGAGGAGCCGCCGGCCCATCCCCAGGCCGCGGAGACCGGGCTCGAGATACATCTTGCGGAGCTCGGCCCGCTCGGGGTGCTCGGGATCGATCCACAGCCCGCACGTCCCGACGATCCGGGACCGCCCGTCCTCGACCACCCAGAACTCCCCGCCGGCGACCCGGTACTCCGCCTCCACGTCCGCCAGGTCGGCGTCCACGCCCGCGGGGTCGAGCGCGAGGTCGAACTCCTCGAGCACCCTCGCCACGATCGCGCGCACCGCCGGAGCGTCCTCGTCGCGGAAGGGGCGGATCCAGACCGCCGAAGCGAGCGGGTCGCGGACCGGATCGACCTCTCCGCCGCCTCGCGGATCCGGGCGCCGAATCGTCACGCGAGCGCTCCCCGGTAGCGGACCAGCGTCCGCTCGGCGATCGCCCGGATCCGCTCGTCGTCGTTCTCCTCGAGCAATGCCCGGTTGACCTCGAGCCGGCGTCGGGCCGCGAAGCAGAAACGCCGGACGATGTCGACGTCGGCGGCGGCGGCCGCCTCGCCCTCGGCCTCGATCTCCGCCTGCGCGCGAGCGATCGCCGCCGCTACGCCGTAGAGATCGATCGCCATGTCGGCGAGCCGGGCCAGGTGGAGCTGCCGCTCCACGACCTCGTCCCGATACGTCCGGATGAGCCGCTCGGCCCCGCCGTGGAGGATCCGGGTGAAGCGCTCGAGCTCCTCGAGACAGCCGTGCAGCGGCTCGGCGACCTCGACGCCGGCCTCCGGCGAGCCGATGGTGTCGGCGATCCGATGGAAGGCGAACTCCGTCACCACCCCCAGCTCCCTCAGCGGGTCGCGCAACGCGCGGCCGACCCCCTCCAGGTATTCCGCCAGCTTCTCCATTCCTCCGAGGGCGATGAACACGCGCAGGATCTCGTTCGTGCCTTCGAAGATCGGCAGCACTCGAGTGTCGCGGAGGAACCGCTCGAACGGCCGATCGTTCATGTAGCCGCGGCCGCCCGCGATCTGCACCGCGTCGTCGGCCGCCCGCCAGGCCGCCTCGGAGACGAACACCTTGCAGATCGCACTCTCCAGACTGTAGTCGACATCGCCGCGATCGACGAGCCGCGCGGTGAGGCGCACCATGGCCTCGGCCACGTAGGTGTCGACTTCGATCCGGGCGAGCTTCTCGCGAATCAGGTCGAACTCCGCGATCGGCCGACCGAACTGGCGCCGCCCCGACGCGAAGGCCACCGCCTCGACGCGCATCCGCCGCAATCCACCGACGGCGAAGGCCGCCGCCCCCAAGCGCCCGCCGTTGAGCACGTTCATCGCCACCGCGAACCCCTCGCCCGGCCGATCGAGAACCTGGTCGTCGGGGACCACCACGTCGCGAAAGAACAGTTCCGCCTGCGTCGAGGAGCGCACCCCGAGCTTCTCCACGCTCCACGTCCGGCCGATCTCGATACCGTCCTGGTGGCCCTCGAGGACGAACGCCGTCACCCGATCGACGGTGCCGCCGTCGTGTTGGACGGGGGTCTGGGCGAACACGGTGATCACCCCCGCCCGATCGGCGTTGCCGATCCAGATCTTGTGCCCGTCGAGACGCCAGGCTCCGCCGTCGTGCTCTGCCCGGGACTCGATGTGGGCCGCGTCCGAGCCGTGACCGGGCTCGGTCAGGGCGAAGGCGGCCAGCGTGTCGCCGCGCGCGCATTGCGGCAGCCAGCGCCGCTTCTGCGCCTCGGTACCGTAGAGGAGGATCCCCCGGATCCCGATCGAGAGGTGCGACCCGACGACCACCGCGAGGCCGCCGTCGCGGCCGGCGATCTCGGCCAGCACCTCAGCGGCATCCACCTGGGAGAAGCCGAGCCCGTCGTAGGCGCGCGGCACGTACAGCCCGAACACCCCCCGTTCGGAGAGACCTTCGAGCACGCCCTCGGGGATCGCCCCCTCGCGGTCGAAGGCGTCGCCGTCCACCTTGGCGTCGAGGAAGCGGCGGAGGTCCTCGAGGTAGGCCTCCAGGGCCTCGGCGTCGGCGGGGCTCGGGCGGGGAAAGGGGAAGATCGTCTCGACGTCGAGAACGCCGCCGAACAGCGACTTGCAGAACGAGGGAAGCTCGGGGGACGTGCGGTCGGCCGATTCGCTCACGCGGCCCCCCGCGTCAGGAGCCGGACGCTACCGGATACCCCGCGTCCCTCCACGCGTAGAGGCCACCCTTCAGCACCGCCACCCGGTCGTATCCGTTCTCCTGTGAGATTCGCGCCGCCCGGACGCTCAGCCCGTCGTCGGGTCAGGTGCAGTAGTGGACCGCCCACTTGTTGACCGGCAACTTGCCGAGTGAATTCTGGACGTCGGAGGTGGGGATCAGCCGCGCGCCGCGGATCCGCTGCTGCTCGAACGAGTAGGCGTTGCGGTTGTCGATGAAGACGACGTCGTCCGCGTGGCCGGCCTCCATCCAGGCGTGGAGGCGGTCGGCATCGATGAACGGGACCCCCTGCTCCTGATAGGTGAGCTCGGAGAAGGGGGTCTCCGGATCGACCTCGGGACCGCCGCAGGCGAGCGCGAAGACCGCCGCGAGGGACAGAAGGGCCACCATCCGGCGCATGAGATCTCAATATAGGAACCGTCCCCCACCCGCGCACCGTCGCGCTCGGCGCACCCCCGGGTTAGCGTAGCGTCGATGGGACCGTTTCACCGCCGCGACTTCCTCCGCGCCGGAGCCTGGCTGATCGCCGGCGCCGCCGTCGGCCGGTGGCCCCGCGTGGGCGTCGCCACGCGAGCGCCGCTCGACCTCCTCCTCCGCGGCGGCCGGGTCGTCGACGGCACCGGTCGGACCGCCTTCCGGGCCGACGTCGGCGTGCGCGGCGGTCGGATCGTCGCGGTCGGAGTCCTCCCCGACGCCTCCGCGGCGACTCTCCTCGACGTCTCCGGTCACGTCGTCGCGCCAGGATTCGTGGACGTCCACGGCCACACCGACCTGGGGATCTTCGTCGACCCGGCCGCCGACTCCAAGGTCCGGCAGGGGGTGACGACCGAGGTCGTCGGCCAGGACGGCTCCAGCGTCCTGCCGGTCAGCGACGGCATGCGCGAGGCCCGCCGGAAGCGCTACCGCGAGCGGTACGGCGTCGAGATCGACTTCGGCGGCTGGGAGGAGTTTCTCCGGGCGCTGACCGACGCCGGGCTCCTCGCCAACTTCGCGACCATGGTCGGGAGCGGGACGGTCCGCGAGGTCGTCCTCGGAGAGGCCGACCGGGCCCCGGACGAGGAGGAGCTCGCTTCGATGATCCGCCTCGTCGAGTCCGCCCGGGAGGCCGGCGCGGCGGGGGTCTCGAGCGGGCTCGAGTACACCCCGAATGCATACGCGGATCCCGACGAGCTGGTCGCCCTCGCGCGGCCCTTCGCCGACACCGGACTGGCCTACGCCAGCCACCTCCGGAACGAGGCCGACTCGGTCGAGGAGGCGCTCGCGGAAGCCGTCGCCGTCGCCCGCCGGGCGGGCGTGGCCTTCCAGGCCAGCCACCTCAAGGCCCAGGGGCGTCGGAACTGGCCGAAGGCGGCGCGTCTGCTGGAGACCCTCGAGCGGACCGCCGAGGTCGGTCCCCCGGCCCGCTTCGACCGCTATCCCTACACGGCGTACTCGACCGGCCTCGGCTCGCTGTTTCCCGCGTGGGCGAAGGAGGACGGCGACGAAGCCTTCCTCGACCGTCTGCAGGATCCCTCCCTGGCGGCCGATCTCCGCGCCGCGGTGGAGGAGAAGATCGAGATGATGGGCGACTGGGACGCGATCCAGATCGCGAGCGTCGAGGGTGACGCTCCGGAGGACGCGATCGGGGAGCGGCTCGGCACCTGGGCGGTCACCACCGGTCGCGACCCCTACGCGGCGGCGGTCGAGCTCCTCGTCGCCTCGGGGAACCACGCGTCGATCGTCGGTCACGGGATGAGCGAGGAGAACACCCGGCGGTTCGTCGCCCACCCGCTCGGGGCGATCTGCTCCGACGCCGGCGCCCGGCGCTCGATCGGGCCGCTCTCGGAGGGGACGCCGCATCCGCGCGCCTACGGATCGTTCCCCCGCGTCCTCGGCCGGTACGTCCGCGAGGAGGAAGCCCTGTCGCTGGAAGAGGCGGTGCGGAAGATGACCTCGCTGCCGGCCTCTGTGGTCGGTCTCGCCGACCGGGGGACGGTGGCGGAGGGGAAGGCGGCCGACATCGTCGTCTTCGACCCGGCCGGGGCCCTAGACACCGCCACGTTCGAGGATCCCCATCGCTACCCGGAGGGGATCCCCCACGTCGTCGTCAACGGCACGCTGGTCATCCGCGACGGCGAGCCGACCGGCGCGTTCCCCGGCCGGATCGCGACCCCGACCGCCTCTTAGCAGGCTGTTCAAAATGGCCCAGGTCAAGGCGCGCGCCCGAGGTCAGCCGAGGCGTGGGAAAACCCACGCCGCAGGCTGGCCGAGGGAGCGCAACGCAGAGATTGGCCATTTTCAACAGCCTGCTAGGAAGGGAGCCCCGATGGAGAAGCGCGACTACCTCTCCGGCCCCGCCATCCTGCCGAAGCCGATCGAGGCCGGCGTGGGCGCCGCCGACCTCGTGGACCACGCCTACCTGGCGTACAACGGCGGCCGCTTGCGGGAGGCGTGCGAGTTGCTCGTCCGGAAGATGCTCGACGCGAACGCGACGGTGGGGCTCTCGCTCACCGGGGCGCTGACGCCGGCGGGGCTGGGAATGACGTGCCTGATCCCGCTGGTGGAGGCGGGCTTCGTCGACTGGATCGTGACCACGGGCGCGAACCTCTACCACGACGCCCACTTCGGGATCGGCCTCGACATGCACCGCGGCCGTCCCCATCTCGACGATACCGAGCTCCGCGAGGCCGGCGTGGTCCGGATCTACGACATCCTGTTCGACTACGATGTGCTGCTGGAGACCGACGCGTTCTTCCGCCGGATCATGGCCGGGGACGAGTTCCAGAGGACGATGGGGACCGCCGAGTTCCACTGGCTGGCCGGCAAATACGTCGACGAGCGCGAGAAGGCGCTCGGACGAGAGGGGACGTCGCTGCTGGCGGCCGCCTTCCGCGCGGGCGTGCCGGTGTTCACCTCCTCGCCGGGAGACTCCTCCATCGGGATGAACGTGGCCGAGATGGAGCTGCGCGGCTACTCGCTGAGGATCAATCCCAATCGCGACGTCAACGAGACGGCGGCGATCGTGCTCGACGCGAAGCGGAACGGCCGCTCCGGGGAGGGCGACGGCGGCACCAGCGGGATGCTGATCCTGGGCGGCGGCTCGCCCAAGAACTTCCTTCTCCAGACCGAGCCCCAGATCCAGGAGGTCCTCGGGCTCGAGGAGGAGGGACACGACCATTTCCTCCAGATCACCGACGCCCGACCGGACACCGGTGGGCTCTCGGGCGCCACGCCCGGAGAGGCAGTCAGCTGGGGGAAGGTCGATCCGGCCAAGCTCCCCGACGCGGTCGTCTGCTACTGCGACACGACGATCGCGCTACCGCTGCTGACCGCCTACGCGCTCGACCGCCGGGAGCCGCGCCCGCTGGCGCGCCTCTACGACCGGCTGGAGGAGCTCTACGGTCGGCTGCGCGGGGCGTTCGAGGAGAAGCTCGGCGGCCGAGGCCCGGAAGACGTGGTCCCGATCGAGTGATCCGCCTCGTCGATCCCCTGGACCGTCCCGGCCGCGCCCGCGAGTTCCGCTGCACCGTCCACGGCCTGTGCTTCGAAAACCGCTACCGGCTGCTCGGGGCGCTGCACGCGGGCGATCCGCTGATCCTGGAGCGCGAGCCGGAGAACGCGATCGGGGCCGACGCGATCCGGGTCCGAACCGAGGCCACCGAGATCCTGGGCTACCTCCCGCGCGAGATCTCCCGATGGCTCGCGCCGCAGATGGACGCCGGACGCGAGGCGCGGGCGTGGGTGCTCAAGATCCGCTCGGGGTGCCCGTATTACGAACGGTTGGTCATCGAGGTGAGTATCGCGTAAGGGTCGCTCGACCATGAGTAACAAAAGAGCCCCCGGACGGTGAATCCGGGGGCTCTTGTTCATCGAGCGGGTGAGGCGGCTAGGCCTCGATCTCCTTCCGCTCGCCGCTGCCCTCGATCGAGATCTCGCGGGCCTTCGCCTCCTCGCGCCGCGGCACTCGGATCGTCAGGACCCCGTCCTCCAGGGACGCGTGGATCGCGTCCTTGTCGAAGTGGGTCGGCAGCGAGAACGACCGCTCGAAGCTGCCGTAGGACCGCTCGGTCCGGTAGAACGTCTCGTCCTCGCGGGTGGTCTCCTGCTTCTTCTCGCCCCGGACCGTCAGCATGTTGTCCTCGACCGAGATCTTGATCTGGTCACGGGAGAGACCCGGGACCTCCAGGCGCAGGGACAGGTGCTCGGGCGTCTCGGAGACGTCGGTCACGGGGAACCAGTTCCGCAGGTTCTCGCCGCGACCCCACTCCATGGTGCCCAGTGCCTCGTCCATCAGCCGGTCGAGCTCGCGCGGCAGCGCGCTGAGCGGGCTCCGATAGGGGCGATAGCGCGTCAGGAACGTCATCGCTGCTCCTCCTTGTTCGAGATTGAATCCGCATTCATGTCGGCTTGACATCGGGCCGACTCGAACCGTTTGTTGCCACCCCTATAAGGTGCAAACCGCATACCATTCGAAACCCTGTCACGGTGACGCCGAAACCTCGATGGAGAGTGTCAGAGAGGCAGGGCGACCGTCGTCTCACCGGCCGAGAAGGCGTCACTCCAGCGGGAGCTCGAGCTCGGCGCCTTCCCCCGTTCCGCTCTCGCCGCCCTCGGTGGTTCGGTCCTCCGGGCGCGGCACCCGGCCGCCGCTCGGCCGGCGCGCGATCATCGGCGAGCCGACGTCGCTCGTGCCGATTCGCATGCACAAGAGCGTCCAGATGGATGCGATCCGCCTCGCCGGCAAGTCCGGGCACAGCTCGAACCCGGCGCTCGGGAACAGCGCGCTCGAGGGGATGCGGATCGTGCTCGACGAGGTCGTCGCGTTTCGATCGGAGCTCCAGGCGAAGCACCGCGAGCGGGCGTTCGAGGTCGAGGTGCCGACGCTCAATCTC
>JAHWKZ010000029.1 GCA_019347645.1 Gemmatimonadota bacterium
GAGGAGGAACCGCGACCCTTGAATTACGGGACTGAGCCCTTCCTGCGGCCATGAATCTGCGGCAGAACCTCTACCGGATCCTGGACGAGATTCTCGCCACCGGGGTGGCGGTAGAGATCGGTCCCGAACCGCCGATTCTCGCCGAACCTATTCCACTCCCAGCTCCGCCGCCGGGAGCTGGTACCCCTTCTCCACCGCGCGCCGCTGCATCGCGTTCGCGCTGTCGATCAGGGTGTTGTGGCGGCTCACGAGGTCGGCGTACTCGTCGTAGAGCGCGTTCACGCGCCCGAGCGTCGCGTTGTGGCGCGAGACGATTTCGTTGTGGCGATCGATCGACTCGCGGTAGCGGCGGTACTGCGGCGTGGGGAGTCGCCCACCTACGGCGCGGCGCTCGTAGTGGCCGATCCGCTCGCCGGCGCCCTCGAGCCGCGCCTTCTCGGCCTGGACGTCTTCTCGGAGCCTGCCGATGACGGCCTCGAGCGAGTCGATCTGACCCTTCTGCGTCCTCAACCGCTCGATCGTCGCCTCGTACGCCTCCCGCTCCTCCGCGTGCGAGGCGTACCGCCACACCGACCAGCCGACGCTGGTGACCACGAGGACGAGCGAGAGCAGCAGGAAGATCCGGAGCTTGTAGGAGATCCTCACGCTCGAGGATTCTCGCGCGCGAGCGCCGCCTCCAGGGCGTCCCACTCCTCCGTCATCGCCTCCACCTTCGCGGCCGCCGAGCGCTCCTTGCGCTTCAGCTCGACGAGCTCGTCGGCTCCCTCGCCCGCGTAGAGATCGGGCTCGGCGAAACGGGAGCGGATGGCCTCGAGCGCCGCCTCCGCGGCCTCGATCCGTTCGAGCAGGGCCTCGCGGCCCTCCTCGAGCTCCGCGATCCGCTTCCGTCGCGCCCGCTCCTCGGCGTCGGGACGGTCGTCTCTCTCGCGCCGCGCCCGGGACGGCTGCCGGCCGTTCCCTCCCGTCGACGCCCGACTCGGCTTCACCTCGATCCGCCCGTCGGTGGCGTCCAGGTGGTCGTCGCCGATCCACTCCACGTAGGCGTCCCACCCGCCCGCGAAGTCACGCGCCCCGTCGGGGGTCAGCTCGAGGATCCGGGTGGCGACCCGGCGCACGAACCACCGGTCGTGGGAGACGAATACGATCGTGCCGTCGTACGCCTCCAGACCCTCGACCAGCGACTCGATGGACTCCATGTCCAGGTGGTTGGTGGGCTCGTCGAGGACCAGCACGTTCGGCTTCTCGATCGCCAGGCGGGCGAACACCAGCCGCGCGGACTCGCCGCCCGAGAGGGCCTCGACCCGCTTCTTCGCCTCGTCGCCCGAGATCAGCACCATCCCCAGATGCCCGCGCACGAAGCCCTTCCCCTCCCCGGGGCAGAACCGCCACAGCCAATCCTCGGCCGTCAGGCCGGGCTCCAGCTGCTCGCGGTGGTCCTGGGCGAAGTAGCCGGGATGGGTCTCGTAGCCCCACTCGGTCTTCCCCGCGTCGGCCTCCAGGCGTCCGGTGGCGATCTTCAGCAGGGTCGACTTGCCGATGCCGTTGGGGCCGATCACCGCCAGACGGTCGCCGCGTTCCACCTCCAGCGAGACGTCCGACAGCACCCGATTGTCGCCGAACGACTTCTCGATCCCCTCCAGCTTGAGCGCCACCTTGCCGCTCGGACGACGTTGCCGCAACCGAAAGGTCGGCCAGCGCCTGGACGACGGCGGCAGCGGCTCGATCTCCGCCTCCCGGCGTTCGATCACCTTCAGCTTGCTCTGGGCCTGCCGCGCCTTCGAGGCCTTGGCGCGGAACCGGTCGACGAACCCCTGCAGGTCGGCGATCTCCTTCTCGCGCTTGGCGATCTCCGACTCGCGGCGCTCCCGCTCGGCGGCCTTGGCGGTCTCGAAGTCCTCGTAGTCGCCGGGATAGAGGAGGATGGTGTCGTAGTCGACGTCGAGGATGGCGGTGGAGACGACGTCGAGGAACCGGTGGTCGTGGCTGATCGTCACCAGGCACCCCTCGTAATCGACCAGGAACGTCTCGAGCCAGCGGATCGAGACGATGTCGAGGTGGTTGGTGGGCTCGTCGAGGAGGAGCACGTCGGGATCGGCGGCCAGCGTCTGGGCCAGCAGGACCCGCAGCTTGAAGCCGCCCGACAGAACGTCGAGCGGCTCCCCGTGGAGCGCGCTCGGGATCCCCAGACCCTCGAGGATCTCGCCCGCCCGCGACTCCATCGTGTAGCCGTCGAGGCGCTGGACGGTCTCCTCGGCTTCGCCGAACCGGTGGGCGTCGAATGCCCCGTCGGCGGCGGCCGCCAGGACCTCCTCTTTCGCCTTCATCGCCTCCCACAGCTCGACGTGCCCCATCATCACCACGTCCAGGATGGACACCCCCTCGAAGGCGAAGTGGTCCTGCCGCAGCACCCCCACACGGGCGCGGCGGGGGATCGAGACCCTTCCCTCGCTCGGTGGGATCTCGCCGGACAGGATCTTCAGGAAGGTGGTCTTTCCCGACCCGTTGGCCCCCACCAGGCCGTACCGCTCCCCGGTGTTCAGCTGGAGCGATACGCCCTCGAATAGGGTCCGGGCGCCGTACGACTTGGCGAGGTTGGATACGGTGATCATGCCGTCTGCGTCTCTCGGGAATCGGGTTCGGGAGGAGAGTGTAAATATAGTCGCGATAACCGGATGTGGCACATCCGGCCGGGCGGGAATATTCTCCGCGGGTGGTGCGTCCTGATTGGACGCGGGGTCGCGACGCGCCTCTCGATCCATCGGGCGCGGAAACTCCAGCCAGGGGAGGGAACGATGCAGTCGAAGATCGGAGCCGGAATCGTCGCCGGGCTCGTGGGAGGAGTGGTCTTCGGGATCATGATGACCATGATGATGGCCCCGACTCCCGAGGGAGGCGAGATGCCCATGATGGCCATGGTCGCGAACGTGGTCCGCTCGGACAGCCTGGCCGTCGGCTGGGTGTACCACCTGTTCAACAGCGCCGTGATCGGAGCGATCTTCGGCTGGGTCCTCGGAAGCGCCGGGATGGGCTACGGAGGAGGGCTCGTCAAGGGGCTGCTCTACGGCGTGTTCTGGTGGATCCTGGGCGCACAGATCCTGATGCCCCTGTTCCTCGGCATGCCCGTGTTCGCCTCGCTGCGGATGCCGCCCATGCGCATGGTTGCCGTGGGCAGCCTGATGGGCCACATCCTTTTCGGGTTGATCCTCGGAGCGACGTTCGTGGCGCTGTACCGGGAGACTCGAACCGCCGAGGCGATCCGGGCCCGAGGTACGATCGTCCCCTTCGGCGGGCGGCATGAGTAGGAGCGCCGGCGGCGAGCACCTACCGGACTGGAGTGGAAACGTCCGGCGGTGCTCTCACGCCGCCGTCGCCGGCGCGAGTCCGAGCGCCGTCTCGATCTCCATCGAGGCGCCCTCCTCGACGGCGGCCTCGAACCGCGCCTCGCCGAGCTCACCGCGGCACGCCCGCCTGACGAGGTCGATCGCCTCGTCCTCGATGGGGGATCGCGAGGTGCGGGCCTGCTCGTGGAGCGCCCGCGCGGTGCCGAGCAGCAGGGCGGCGCGCTCGCACCGGTTCCCGGTCGCGTCGAGGGCGGCGAACCCCAATAGACACGCGGCGATTCCCGGCCGGTAGTCGAGGCGCCGGAAACACGCCAGCGCGGCGTCGTAGCGCTCCCGCGCGGTCGTCCTCTCGCCCCGTTTCCGGGCGAGCGTTCCCGCGTAGTAGTCCGACCAGGCCAGACCAGGCTCGCTGCCGAGATCTTCGAAGATCGACCGGCTCTCGGAGAACCGCTCCTCGGCCTCCTCCAGGGCGCCCGTCTGGCACGCCAGAATCCCCAGGTACTGCAGGCTGAACGCCAGGCCGATCAGGTTCCTCCCCCGGCGGGCCACCTCGCGAGCCTCCTCGAAGAGCTGACGGGCCCGCTCGAGATCACCGCGGGCGTTCGCCATCTCGCCGAGGTTCAGCAGCGCTCCACCGACGCCGAAGACGTCGCCGAGCTCGCGGTAGATCGAGAGCGCCTCCGCGAACAGCTTTCCGGCGCGGTCGAACCGCTCGAGCCTCCGGTGCGCGTTGCCGAGGTTCATGAGAGCCCGGGCCTCCCCGCTTCGTCTCCCGGCCGCCCGGTAGAGCCCGAGGCTCTCCTCGAACCACGAGATGACTTGCGGGCTGTTGTCGCCCTGCACCTGACCGAGCCGTCCGAGACCGTTCAACACGTGGGCCCGCTCCACCGGCGTCAGGGCGTCGCCCAGGTGAAGGGTTCGCTCGAGCCAACGCCGCCCCTCCTCCACCGATCCCTGGATGAACCACACCGCCGGCAGGGCCCGGCCGAGGCGCACGGCGAGCGAGGACTCTTCCTTCTCCAGCGACCACTCCAGCGCCGCACGGAGATTGTCCATCTCGCTACCCAGCCGCTCGAGCCGCCGCGAGGTCTCCTCGTCGGCCGCTTGCCGCTGATCGAGCCCTTCGGCGAAGGCGGCGAAGTACTCGGCGTGCCGACGACGCCAGCGGTCGGCCTCGCCGCTCGCCTCCAGCTTCTCGACGGCATAGGCGCGAATCGTCCGCAGACGCTCGAACCGGATGTCCCCCTGGCGTTCGACCCGGCGGACCAGGCTCTTGTCGACCAGCGATTCGAGCCCCTCCAACACGTCGATCTCCGCGCCGGGAGCGGTGCAGACCGCCTCGGCGGCCTCCAGCGTATAGCCGCCGTCGAAGACCGCCTGGCGGCGGAACAGCGCCCTCTCCTCCTCGTCGAGCAGGTCGTACGACCAGTCGATCGTCGCGCGCAGCGTGCGGTGGCGGTCCGGTCGGTCGGGGCCGCGACCGGAGAGGAAGTCGTAGTTGCCGCGCAAGCGCTCGAGGAGTCGCCCCGGCGGCAGCATCTTGATCCGCGCCGCCGCCAACTCGATCGCCAGCGGCAGACCGTCGAGCTCGCGAACGATCGAGGCCACCGCGGCCGCGTTCTGGGAGCTCAGGCGGAACGACGGCGACACCGAGCGGGCGCGCTGGACGAAGAGTGACACGGCCTCGTTGGCCGCCAACCGCTCCGGGTCGGGGTCACGAGGATCCGGCGTGGGCAAGGGCGGCACCGGCACCTCGTGCTCGCCCTGCAGCCTCAGCGCCGCCTGGCTGGTGACCAGGGTGGCGAGGTCGGACGCGGCGTGCAGGAGATCGGCGATCAGCGGGGTGGCACGCGTCACCTGCTCGAAGTTGTCCAGCACGAGGAGGGTCTCCCTGTCCTCCAGGACCCGGACCAGCGCGTCTCTCTCGCTCTCCTCGGCCTCGGGACGCGCGTCCCAAACCCGCAGGATCTCGCCCGGGACCAGGGCCGGATCGTGGATCGGGGCGAAGTTGACGAGGAAGACCCCGTCCTCGAACGCGTCGAGGACCTCGGCCGCGGCCTGGAGCGCGAGCCGTGTCTTCCCGGTGCCACCCGGACCCACCAGGGTCACGATCCGCGCGCCCTCCTCCAGGAGGAGCTCGCGCACCGTCGCCAGCTCGGCTTCCCGGCCGATCAACGGCGTCGTCTGCGCGGGGATGTTGTGGGGCCGGATGTCGAGGGTCTCCAGCGGGGGGAAATCGGCCGGGAGGTCGTCGACCACGAGCTGGAAGATCCGCTCCGGCTCGGTGAGGTCCTTGAGCCGACGCCTGCCGAGGTCGCGCAACGCGGCGCCTTCGGGGAAGCGGTCGACGACGAGGCGCTCGACCGCCTGGGAGAGGAGGATCTGGCCGCCGTGGCCGGCGGCGCGGATGCGGGCGGTGCGGCTCAGGGCCAGGCCGAAGTAGTCGCCGCCGCGCTCCTCGGCGGGACCGGTGTGGAGCGCCATGCGGACCGACGGAGGCTCGGGGATCGGCCATTCGGCGTCGCGCAGCGCCCGCTGGGCGGCGAGCGCGGCGGCGACGGCGTCGGGCGCCGAGTCGAAGACCGCGTGGACGGAGTCCCCGACGGTCTTGAAGACCCTCCCGCCGTGGCCTTCGATCGTCTCGGTGAGAACGGCGTCGTGGCGCGCGATCGCTTCCGGCATCCCGTCCGGGTGCCGTTGCCACAGCTCGGTGCTGCGCTCGATGTCGGTGAACAGGAAGGTCATGATGCTACCGGTTTCGACGCGCCCAGGGGGGCGCTATTCCAGGACCCGGACTTGAGACCCGGGTACGATGACCCGACGGCCCTCGTCGAGCTCGAGCAGCGCCTTGCGGCCACCGTCGTAGTCGTCGGCCCAGGCGAGCACCGGGACCCGGCTCCCGCGGTAATCGACCGCGCCGACGGCCTCGCCGGGCGCCCCCTCCAGCGCGATCCTCCAGAAGGGGTTCCGTTTCCGCTCCTCGCCGATCGTCGACGGCGGACCGTGGCCGCACCACAGGACGACGTCGGCGGCCATGTCTTCGAACACGTCACGGACGACCCGGAAGAGGTCCTCCGTCGAGGCGCCCGGGCCGTCGGTGCGCCCGCTCCCCAGCCGGAACAGGAAATCCCCGACGAAGACGTGCGGGCTGATCTCGTAGGAGACGCTCTCGGGCGAGTGGCCGGGGGTGGCGCACGCCTGGATCGAACGGGCGCCGAACTCCAGCGACTCGCCGCCCGAGACCGGACGAGAGGGCCGGAACGGTCCGCCGGGCGGACCGACGACCTCGGCGTCCTCGAACTCCTCGGCCACCGTCTCCAGAGCGGCGCAGTGATCCCCGTGGTGGTGGGTGACGAGGATCCACCGGACGTCGCCACCCCACTCCTCGGCGGCGTCGATCAGGTCCTCGGCGCGAGCGCCGGGATCGACGATCGCCAGCGCGCCGGTATCGTTCTCCTTCACCACGAACCCGTTGGTGAGCAGGTCGTTCAGGACGAACTGCCAGACGGTGATCTCGTGGGTGATCAGCACGTCGTCCCGGAGCCGGTTCATCGGTCCACCACCCCGTGACGCGCGCCGACATCCGCGATCGCGTCGATGGCGCGATCGAGCTCCTCCTTCGAGTGGGCCGCGGAGACCTGACACCGCAGCCGGGCCTCGCCCTTGGGGACCACGGGGAATCCGAACCCTGAGACGTAGACCCCGTCGTCCAGCAGCTCTTTCGACATCCGGATCGCCAGCGCGGTCTCGCCGACGAGAATCGGGACGACCGCATGGATGCCCTCCGGCACGTCGAAACCGCGCTCCCGGAGCGCCTCCCGGAAATAGGCGGTGTTCTCGCGGAGCCGACGCACGCGCTCGGGCTCCTCCTCCAGGAGGTCGAACGCCTCGAGCGCGGCGGCGGCCACCATCGGCGGTACCGCGTTCGAGAAGAGGTACGGGCGCGACCGCTGCCGGAGGATGTCGACCAGCGCGCCCGGACCGGCGACGAAGCCGCCCACGGCCCCACCCAGCGCCTTTCCGAGAGTGCCGGTGACGACGTCCACCTTCCCATGGACCCCGAGCTCCTCCATCGTCCCCTTCCCCGTCTCCCCGAGGACACCCGTGCCGTGGGAGTCGTCGACCACGAGCACCGCGTCGTGCTTGCGGCACAGCTCGAGCAGCGCGGGGAGCCGCGCCATCTCGCCCTCCATGGAGAAGACACCGTCGGTCACCACCATCCGGTGGCGCGACTCGTCGGTCTCGAGCTGGTCGGCCAGGGCGTCGAGGTCCGCGTGGGCGAACCGGTAGCGGTTCGCCTTGCAGAGTCGGATCCCGTCGATGATCGAGGCGTGATTGAGCTCGTCGGAGAAAACCGCGTCCTCCTCGTCCAGGACGGCGAAGAAGAGCGCTTCGTTGGCGTTCCAGCACGAGGTGAAGAGGATCGCCGCCTCGGTCTCGAAGAACCCGGCGATCCGCTCCTCGAGCTTCAGGTGCAGGGTGTCGGTGCCGCAGATGAAGCGGACGGACGCCATCCCGTACCCCCACTCCTCGATCGCCCGCCGCGCCGCCGCCTTGATCCGCGGATGGTCGGCGAGACCGAGGTAGTTGTTGGAGGTCAGCATGACGACGTCGTCCCGCCCGTCGACGTCCACCACGGCGTCCTGCGGGCTCTCGAGCTCGTGCTCGCTCTTGTACGTCCCCGCCTCCCGGAGCGCGTCCAGCTCCCCAGCGAGGTGCTCGATCAACGCGTTACTGGAACCAGCCATAGCCCCTCTCACCTAAAGCAATAGCGAAGCAACGGTAGGGCCGTTTTCATCGCCCGTTTCGTTGCCCGTTCTGGCCGTTCGGGTAGAGGACGGTTTTCAACGCCTCATGCGAGTCGAACGCCTCCATCGCCTCTGGGAACGCCTCCAGCGACTCGTGCTCGTGGGTCACCAGGGACGTGACGTCGAGGCCGCTCGCGAGGAGCGCCAGCATGCGCTCCCACGTCGAGAAGATCCGCCGGCCGATGATCGCGTTCAGGGTGAGCCCCTTGAACACCAGATCGTGGGCGAAGCGCTCGATCGTCACCGCCTCGTCCGTCGGCAGGCCGAGCAGGGACATCGAGCCGCCCATCCGGGCGAGCCGCAGGCCCTGGTTGATGGCCGCCGCCGCGCCCGACATCTCCAGCACGAGGTCGACCCCTCCAACCGTCTCGTCCAGGATCCGCGTCTCCACCTCGCCGGCGACGTCGCGTCCGGTCTTCAGCACCGTCACCTGATGCGCCGACCTCTCCGCCTTCCACCGTTCGGCCTGCTCGATCGCGGCCTCGCTGACGTCCAGCACGTAGATGCGGGAGGCCCGCTCGTGCTCGGCGATCGCCGCCGCCATGGCGCCGATCGGGCCGTAGCCGAGGATCGCGACCGAAGCCCCCGTCAGGTCATGGTCCTGCACGGTGTGGACGGCGTTGCCGAGCGCGTCGAGGAACGCCCCCACCTTCGGCGGCACCACCTGGCGGTCGAGGATCACCACGTTCCGGGTCGGCACGACCACGTACTCGGCGAACGTCCCGTCGCGATGGAACCCGATGATCTCGGTCCGGGCGCAGACGTGGCCCTGGCCGGCGCGGCACTGTCGGCAGGTGCCGCAGGTGACATGCATCTCCGCCGAGGCGTAGGCACCCGGCGCCAGGTCGTCGCGGCCCGGCGATGCACCCACCGCGTCGATCTCGCCGCAGAACTCGTGGCCGTAGACCCGCGGCGGATCGACCAGGTCCTGCACCGACTCGTCCCAATGCCAGATGTGCCGGTCCGAGCCGCAGATCGCGCAGGCCAGGACCTTCAACCGGGCCTCGCCAGGTCCGGGCTCGGGGATCGGCACGTCACGGAGCTCGGTCCCCTCCCGCCCCCCCTCGTCGCCGACCTTCACCACCGCCCGCATCGTCCCCGCCAACCCTCCGCCTCCCGACGGCGTCGCGCTGTGGGCCGCGGACGTCTCGGGGGCCTCGCCGACCCGCTCCAGGTACTTCTCGCAATCCATCGCCGCCCGGCAGCCCGCGGCCGCCGCGGTGACCGCCTGGCGGTAGAAGTGGTCGTGGACGTCGCCGCCCGCAAAGACGCCATCGACTTCGGTCAGCGAGCGGCCCGCCTCCTTCAACACCAGGTATCCCTGGGCGTCGAGCGGCAGCTGGCGCTCGAAGATCTCCGTGTTCGGGACGTGGCCGATGGCGATGAACACTCCGTCGATCGGAATCTCCCGCTTCTCGTCGCTCTCGCTGTTCCACAGCCGGACGGCCTCCACCTCGGGATCGCCCAGGACCTCGACGACGTGGGTGTTCCAGAGGAACTCGATCTTCTCGTTCGCGAACGCGCGGTCCTGCATGATCTTAGATGCCCGCAGCGCCTCCCGGCGGTGGACCACGTAGACCCGGCTGGCAAATCGGGTCAGGAAGATCGCCTCTTCCATCGCGCTGTCCCCGCCGCCGACCACGATCACCTCCTGGTCGCGGAAGAAGGCGCCGTCGCAGGTGGCGCAGGTCGAAACGCCGTGTCCCAGCAGTCGCTTCTCCCCGGGGATCCCCAGCATCCGGGCCGAGGCGCCGGAGCAGACGATCAGCGCCTTCGTCCGGACGGGCTCACCCTCGATCTCGATGATGAACGGCCGCTCGGAGAGATCCGCCGCGGTGGCGTCGCCGTACGCGAAGCGGGCGCCGAAGCGCTCCGCCTGCCGGCGCATCAGGTCGATCAGCTCCGGGCCCTGGACACCCTCCGGGAAGCCAGGATAGTTCTCCACGTCGGTGGTCAGGGAGAGCTGTCCGCCCATCTCGACGCCCATCACGACGAGCGGCTCGAGGTTGGCCCGGGCCGCGTAGATGGCGGCGGTGAGGCCGGCGCAGCCGGAGCCGAGGATCACCACGTTCTCGAGCGGCCGGCGGTCCTCGGGCGGCATCGGCGGACATCCTCCGTTAAACCGTGGGGGCGGATCGACGACTTTACCCGGCCGGAAGTATCGTGAAGGAGGTGGGGAACCCCCGCCTTCCGGCCGGGCGCTGGTTGGCCCGCCTGGATTCGAACCAGGAATCTCTTGATCCAGAGTCAAGCGTGTTGCCAGTTACACCACGGGCCAAGCAGGACCGATGAAGCTATCCTCGGCCCTTTCCGCGGTCAACCGCCGCGCGGTCCCGTCCACGTCCCCCGGAAGGAGTTCCGATGCGAGGTAACGTCGCCCGTTGCGCCGGCTCGCTCGCTCTCGCCGCCACCTTGCTGCCCGCGTGCACCGATCTGCCGACCTTCAACGCTCCGGATCGCTCCATCGCCACGATCCGGATGTCGGGATGCAGCGGGGTGGCGGTGCAGAGCTCCTGCCCCATGTCGGCCCAGGCCTGGGACGCCGAGGGCAATCCCATCCCGAACCCGCCGATCGTGTGGATCTCGAGCAAGCCCCACGTCGCGTCCGTGACGGGCGCCGGATCCGAGGCCACGCTGACCGGCGTCACCGCGGGACGGACCGAGATCAAGGCCAGCGACGCGGCGCGTCGCGTTTCGGATTCGATGACCGTGAGGGTGGCACCGCTCGACGAAAACAAGCTATAGAATCGACACCCAGGAGGAACCAGACCATGAGATCCCTCGAGACCGTGCTCCTCGTCGCCACCCTCGCCGCCTCGATGGCCGCGTGCAACGGCGGCGACGGAGGGCCTACCGCCATCGAGCTTCCGATCGCGCGACTGGAGTTCGTCGAGAGGTGCAGCTTCGTCGTAACCGACTCCCGATGTACGCTGGTCGTGGAAGCGTTCACCGCCGAGGGCCAGCGGATCGCCAACCCCATCCTGCGGTGGTCCTCGTCGAACTCCGGTTCGGTCAGCATCGTGGACCAGAACGGTGCCGCGGCGACCGTCCGGGGCGTGGCCCCCGGTTCCTCCACCGTCACGGTTTCGAACACCACCACCACGACCTTTCTCCGTACCGACGTGCGCGTCCTTCCTCGGAGCGACACTCCGAAGTAATCGGGGCCGGCGGACCGCCTAGCTCCTAGCGGGTCTCCCTGAGCCGGTCGCGCTCGGCCCGTCGCTCGACCGCCAGCGCGATCAGTCGGTCGCACAGCTTCCCGAACGGCACGCCGGTGGCGTCCCACAGCCGCGGATACATGCTCATCTTCGTGAATCCCGGGATCGTGTTGATCTCGTTGAGGTAGACGGTCCCGTCTCCCGCCAGGAAGAAGTCGACCCGGGCCATTCCGGCGGCGTCGACCGCGCGGAAGGCGCGGATCGCGAGGTCCCGGACCTCGGCCGCCTTCTCCTCGGGCAGGTCCGCCGGGATCTCCAGCCGGACCGCGTCGTCGAAGTACTTGTCCTCGTAGTCGTAGAACTCGTGGCCCGGCACGACCTCGCCGACGACGGAGGCCTCGGGTTCGTCGTTCCCCAGGACCGCCACCTCGAGCTCGCGGCCCACGATCGCGCCCTCGACGAGGGCCTTGGCGTCGTAGGCGAGCGCCTCCTCCATCGAACCCTCGAGCTCGTCGATTCCGTGCACCTTGGTGACGCCGATCGACGACCCACTGTTGGCCGGCTTGACGAAGCACGGGAAGCCGAGACGGGTGGCGATCTCGCCCTTCCACCGCCCGGCCCCTTCGCTCCACTCTCCGGCCGCTACCACGAGGTAGGGCCCGACCGGGAGCCCTTCGGCCCGCCAGACCGCCTTGGAAATCGCCTTGTCCATCCCGACCGCGCTGCCGGTCACGCCCGCCCCCACGTACGCCACGTGAGCCAGGTCGAGGAGCCCTTGCAGCGCCCCGTCCTCGCCGGTCCGACCGTGGATCAGCGGGAAGACGACGTCGAGCGGCTCGGCCAGGGGTCCCGGCAGAGCGCCCCCCGCCTCCTCGCGGACCAGCGCAGCGGGACGGCTGGGATCGGCCACCAGCGCGACCGGTTCGGTCCCCTCGACGTCGCCGGCCAGGGCTCCACCCTCGGCGCGCTCGATCAGCCGGTCGACGGCGTCGGGGGCGACCAGCCACCGCCCTTCCTTGGTCACCCCGATCTGGACGACCTCGTAGGCGTCCCGGTCGAGCGCGTCCAGCACCGAGCGCGCCGACATCAGGCTCACCTCGTGCTCGCTCGAGCGGCCGCCGAACAGGACCCCCACGCGGAGCTTCCGCCTCTCGGTCACGACCACGCCTCCAGGACCTCGACGAGCAGCGCGTGAACGGCCGGGGTGCCGGCCGCGATCGTGCCCGTCTTCCGATGGCCGGCGCCTCCGTCCCACCCGGAGACGAGGCCGCCCGCCTCCCGCACCAGGAGCTCGCCGGCGGCGAAGTCCCAGAGGCTCAGGCCGATCTCCCAGAAGCCGTCGACCCTCCCGGCCGCCGTCCAGGCCAGGTCGAGCGCGGCCGAGCCGGCCCGGCGCATGTCCGCGACCCGCTCGAAGAGCGCCCGGAACGCCGCGAGGTACCGGTCGAGCTGGTCCGGGGAGCGGAACGGGAAGCCGGTGGCGAGGATCGCCCCGGCCGGATCGGTCGCGCCCGAGACGGCGATCGGACGGGCGGCCGCGGGGTCGCCCGCGTCCACCCGGGCGCCGCGGCCGTCGAGCCGCGCGCCCCGACCGACTCCGTCTTCCTGACGCATCCCCTTCGATTCCCGGACGGTCCCGACCCGACCCGGGAGGAGTTTCGATCCATGCGCCGTGACCATCGTTCGACGCTGCTGACTCCGCTGTTCCTGCTCGTCTCCGCCGCGCCCCCCGCCGTGGCCCAGACCG
>JAHWKZ010000002.1 GCA_019347645.1 Gemmatimonadota bacterium
AACACCGGCTGGGAGGCGCTCCAGATGTCGGGTCCCGTGCCATCGCCCTCGATGAACGGGAGGATCGGGTGATCGGGTACCTGCAGCTGCTCATCGCGGATGGTGATCCGCTCGCCCTCGGGTGCTCGGGTCATCGGGATTCGTGGCGCCAGTCGGGAATTGGGAGCGGTCGGAGAACGTCACGGGGCGCAGCGGCGATGCCACCGCGCCCCATGCACGTCGACCGGCCGCGGAAGCTCAGCGGTTCTCCAGCGGCTCTACCTTCAGGCCACGCGGGCCGGTGTACTCCGCCTTCGGCCGGATCAGCCGGTTGTTGGCGTACTGCTCGAAGAGGTGCGCGGTCCATCCGGTGACACGGGACATCGCGAAGATCGGGGTGAACAGGTCCATCGCGATCCCGAGCGTGGTGTAGACGGAGGCGGAGAAGAAATCGACGTTGGGGTAGATCTTCTTCCCGCGCCGCTCCATCTCCTCGTCGTAGATCTCCCGCGCCAGCTGGACGTCCTCCCATGTGGGGCGCTTGAGCTTCGGGTTGCGAAGCAGCGCCGCCGGGTGATAGGTGGCCACCAGCGGGACCTCCTCGTACCGGAACACCCGGCCGCGCATCGCGCCCATGGTGGAATCGACCCCCAGCAAGGTGCGGGCCGCATGACGGCCCAGCGTCAGGATCACCGCCGGATCGATGATCGCGATCTGCCGCTTCAGGTACGGCTCGCACGACTCCACCTGGTGCGGCAGGGGGTCGGCGTTGTCCGGCGGCCGGCACTTCAGCACGTTGGTGATGAACACCTCGTCGCGGCCGAAGCCGATCGCGGCGAGGATCTTCGTCAGCAACTGTCCGGCACGGCCGACGAAGGCCTCTCCCTGCTGGTCCTCGTGATAGCCCGGCGCCTCGCCGACCACCATGATTCCGGTCCTCGGCGTCCCGCTCCCCCACACCACCTGGGTGCGCGTCCGGCACAGATCGCACTTCGTGCAGCCCAGCGCCTCGTCGCGCACGGTGGTCCATGCGGCCTCGTCGAACTCGGCCGGCTTCGAAGAATCGTTCAGATCGAACGGCTCGTCCATCGTCACGGCCCTCTCCTCCACCGGCAGGCGCAGGACGAAGCGCTCCCCCAGCATCTTGGCGCGCGCCAGCCGGCGCGCGGCGTCCGACCCCGTCACGACGCCACCTCCGCCTCGCGCTCCCGCCGATCGAGCACCCAGTCGACCAGCTCGTGGGCCAGCGACCGCTTCGACATGAGCTCGAAATCCCGACGGGATCCGTCGGCCCCGATCGCGAAGACGCGGTTGGTGTCGTGACCGAAACCGGCGCCCGCCTCCGTCGGATCGTTCACGACCAGGAAGTCGCACCCCTTCGAGACCAGCTTCTCGGCGGCCTTCGCCTCGACGTCGTCGGTCTCCACCGCGAAGCCGACGATCACGGTGGAGGCGTCGCGCTCGACGACCGCCCGCGCCAGGACGTCCTCGCTCCGCTCAAGGGCCAGCCGCCCGTCCCACTCGTCCTTCTTGAGCTTGGTCGGGTTCTCCCGATCGGGCCCGAAGTCGGCCGGCGCCGCCGCCATCCAGAGCTGGGCCGCGCCGGGGAGCGCCTCGGCGACCACCTCGGAGAGCTCCGCAGTGGTCCGGACGGAGACGGTGCGGACGAACGGCGGCGCCTCGAGCCGGGTGGGCCCGTGGATCAGCGTCACCTCGGCCCCCTCGCGCCACGCCGCCCCCGCCAGCGCGTACCCCATCTTCCCGCTGGAGCGGTTGGTGAGGACGCGCGCCGGATCGATCGCGGCCTCCGTCGGTCCGGCCGTCACCACCACGCGACGACCGGAGAGCCGACCCCGACCGTTGACCAGCCGGTCGAGCGCCGCGAGGATCGCGGCGTTCCCCGGCCAGCGTCCCACGCCGGTCTCCCCGCACGCCAGGGGGCCCTCGTCCGGGGTGAGGATGAAAGCGCCGCGCTCGCGCAGCGTCGATCGATTCGCTCGACAGGCGGGATGGTCGTACATCGTGGCGTTCATGGTCGGCACGAACAGGACCGGGGTCCGCGACGGTTCGACCGCCGCCAGCGTGGTCGTCAGCAGGTCGTCGGCGATCCCCGCGACCGCCTTCCCGAGCGTGTTCGCGGTGGCCGGCGCCACCACGACGGCGTCGATCCCGCGGGCGAAGTCGAGGTGCGGGAAGCGCGCGTACTCGCTCCCGGTCCCCCCGGGCTCGGCCGTGCCCCAATCGCCCCACAGCCCCGTTCCCACGCGCTCGCCCGAGAGCGCCTCGAACAGCGCCGGTCGCACCAGCTCGGAAGCCGCCGACGTCAGCACGACCCGCACGCGAGCCCCCGCACGTTGCAGATCCCGCATCAGATCGACCGCCTTGTAGCAGGCGATGCCCGATGCGACCCCCAGGGTGACGGTCCGCCCGGCGAAGGGACGATAGGCTTCGGCTATTCCGCCCTCTTGTCGACGATCTCGTACTCGATCTCGCCCGCCACCAGGTCCTCGAGCGACCGGGTCGTGTACTTCTTCATCCACTCCTTGCCGCCTTCCTTGGGCAGCTCGTTCAGCTTTCGGGCGTACGCCGCGGCGACCATGACCCCCTCGTACTTGTTCCGGCTCGGGGTCGCCATGGCCATGTCTCCTGGGGTGAATACTTTCATGCGGTTCCTCCTTCTTCGATGGTCGCCTTCTGCGCCGCGCGCTCGGGAAAGTGGCTGTCCAGCCACTCCTCGAGGTTCTCGCGCCGCACCCGGCGGGTCTCCTCGGCGTGGATGATCCGGGCGAACGTCTCGACGGTCTTGTCGAGCTCCCGGTTGACAATGACGTACTGGTACTCCTCGACGCGCTCGAGCTCCCGAATCGCCTCCTCGAGCCGGGCCTCGATCTCCTCGTGGCTGTCGGTGCCACGCCCCTTGAGCCGCGCCTCCATGGCCGCGTGCGACGGCGGCAGCAGGAAGATCGAGACTCCCTCGGGGTACGCCTGCATCAGGCTCGCGCCGCCCTGCACGTCGACGTCGAGCAGCACGTGGTTGCCCTCCGCCAGCGCGTCGTCGATCTCGACGCGCGGGGTCCCGTACAGGTTGCCGTGGACGCGAGCCCACTCGGCGAGCTCGCCCGAGTCGCGGGAGCGCTCGAACTCCTCGACCGAGACGAACCGATAATCGGACTCCTCCACCTCTCCGTCCCGCCGCGGCCGAGTCGTCAGCGAGACCGCGAAGCGGATGTACGGAAGGCGCTTGAAGATCTCGTTGGCGACCGTCGTCTTGCCGGCCCCGCTGGGCGCCGACAGGATGATCGGGAACGGGCGCGTGCGGATCCCGACATCGGCGTCGCGCTCGGTCACCATCCCCCGCTCCTCCGTCGCGCGGGGTCCCTCATTCCACGTTCTCCGCCTGCTCGCGCATCTTCTCGATCTCCGACTTGATCTCGATCGCCGCCTGCTGCATCTCGGGGTCGTTCGCCTTCGAGCCGATCGTGTTCGCCTCCCGCAGCATCTCCTGCAGGATGAACGTGAGCTTTCGGCCCACGGCGCCGTCGGCGTCGAGCTCGGCGCCGAAGAGCTCGAGGTGGGCGGCCATCCGCGTCAGCTCCTCCGCCACGTCGAGCCGGTCGGCGAGCAGGACGACCTCCTTCTCGAGCCGCTCGACGAGCATCTCGTCGAGATCGCCGATCAGCTCGGCGATCTTCGCCCGCAGGCGCTCCCGCTCGCGGGCCTCGCGAAGCGGCGCGCGCTCCTCGATCTTGGCCCGCCACGACTCGATCGTCGCGAGGCGGTCCCGGAGGTCGGACTCCAGCGCGCGGCCCTCCGTCTCGCGACTCTCGATCAGACCGAGGAGCGCCGCCTCGAGCGCCGATTCGGCGCCGGCGAGGAACGACGCGTCGTCGAGTTCGATCGCCTCGTCCTCCCAGGCGATCACGCCCGGCAGCCCGAGCAACGCCTCGACGGTAACGCCACCCTTGCGGACGTTCCACAACCCCTCGAGGCTCTCGACGATCTCGAGGTAGCCGTCGAGCACCTCGCGGTCCAGACGGGGTCCGCGCGAGCCTCCGCCGGCAGCGGTCTCGACGTCGAGCCCCAAGTTCAGGTGTCCCCGCTCCACGCGGGACGACAGGACCCCCGCGAGCCGATTCTCGAGGTGCGAGAACTCCCGCGGAAGTCGGAGGTTCACGTTGAAGTAGCGGTGGTTGACCGACTTGATCTCGACGCGGAACAGGTAGCCGTCGGCTTCCGTCTCACCGCGGCCGAACCCCGTCATGCTGCGGATCACGGGCCGCCTTCGACTCGAACGATTGAAAATATCGGATGGAACCGCATGCAGCAACGTCTCATACGCGACTCTCCCACTTTCCGGGGAGCAGTCGGATGGCGGCGCCGACCCCGGCCCGGACCATCCGGATCAGGTCCTCGTCCCCGTCCCAATGCTCGAGGATCACCGCCTCGTCGACCCGGTTCAGCAGGCTGTGGAGGGCGAGCACCGCGAGCACCACGTCGTCGAGCTGGCCCAGCCCCGGCACGAAATCGGGCACGAAGTCGATCGGGGAGATCAGGTACAGCGCGGTGCCGCCGACGATCAACTTGCTCCTCGCCGGAACGCGGGAGTCCGACAGCAGCCGCTTGAGGAGCACGACGAAGTTCGGCAGGAACATCGCCAGCTCGCGCAGCAAGGCTCGGGCGCTCGATCGGTCCCGGACGACGGGCAGGCGGGAGTCAGGAACGGACACCGCGGTTCGCCTCCTCTCCGGCGGCGGCCTGGCGCCGCAGACCGTTGATCCGCGCGGCGGCGAACCCCGCGCCGAAGCCGTTGTCGATGTTCACCACCGTGACTCCGGCGGCGCACGAGTTGAGCATCGTGAGGAGCGCCGCCAGCCCCTCGAACGACGCCCCGTACCCGACGCTGGTGGGCACGGCGACGACCGGGACCTTCACCAGGCCCGCCACCACGGAGGGCAGCGCGCCGTCCATCCCGGCCACCACGACGATCGTGCCGGCGGTGTCCAGGACGTCGGAGCGCTCGAGGACGCGATGGATCCCCGCCACGCCCACGTCGACCAGGTGCTCGACGGGCTCGCCGAACATCCGGACCGTCTCGACGGCCTCCTCCGCCACCGGCAGGTCGCTCGTCCCCGCCGTCACCACGACGACCGGAGCTCCCTGGAAGGGCGCCGGCGCGCCGGCGGAGAGCGTCCGCGCGACCGGGTTGTGCCGCGCCCCGGGCACCGCGCGCCGGATCGCCGCCACGTGTCCCTCGCCCGCACGGGTCGCCAGGACGCGGCCGCACCGCTCGTGGATCCGCCCCGCCACCGTCGCCGCCTGATCGGGCGTTTTGCCGTCGCAGTACACCACCTCCGGAAAGCCGTTGCGGTGGACGCGATGGTGGTCGATGGTGGCGAATGGAAGCCGCTCGTGGCGCCAGTCGGCGAGGCGGCGGCAAGCGTCGTCGACCTCGATCCGGCCTTCGGCGACCGCCGCCAGCGTGGTGCGCAGGAACCGGTCGATCATTAGGTTGAGTCTACCTTTCCGATCGCCCCGGCACCACCGGACCCCACGACGTCATGCGCTGGAATCGAGCCAACCGAACCCCCCGAAGCGACCCGACCGAGATCCACGTCTGGCGGATCCCCCTCGACGCCGGCGCCGATCTCGATCGCGTGGTCGCCGCGCTCTCGGACGAGGAGGTCCGCCGCGCCGATCGCTTTCGATTCCCGCTCCACCGACGGCGCTGGATGACCGCCCGAGCGGCCCTCCGGACGATCCTCGCCGCCTACCTCGGCGAGTCGCCGGGGGGTCTGGCCTTCGATCACGGCCCGGGAGGGAAGCCCTTCCTGGCGGCACCCGACGGTGCGCCGGACCTGCGCTTCAACCTGGCTCACTCGGGCGATCTGGCGCTGTGCGCGGTCGCGCTCCAGCGCGAGGTCGGCGTGGACGTCGAGCGGCTCCGGCGGGACGCTCCGCTCGTCGAGCTCGCCCGCCGGTGGTTCTCCGCCGGCGAGGTCGAAGCGCTCCTCGCCCTGCCGTCCGACCGGCGCTCGGCGGCGTTCTTCGCCTGCTGGACGCGCAAGGAGGCGGTGGTGAAGGCCGAGGGGGCGACCGTCCCGGCGGCCCTCAAGCGGTTCGCCGTCCCCCTCGACCCGTTGGCGGGCGAGACGATCGCGCGCGGCCCCGAGCGCGCCTGGACCCTCGCCACGCTCGACGTCGGACCCGGCTACGCCGCCGCTCTCGCCTACGAGGGCCCCGCCGAGATGCGACGGTTCCGGTGGACGGCCTGAACCGCCGGAGTCTCGTCACCACGGTCGCGCTCGTCTGCCTCGCGGCAGGGGAGGCCCTCGCCCAGGAGCGCGTGCCCGCCGAGCCGATCCCCGTGGAGTGGCCCGCCGACACGCTGGCCGCCCCGCCCGACACCACGCCCGCTCCGCCCATCGTCCTTCCCGGGGTGGAGACGGTCGTCGAGGAGGAAGCGGAGGGATTCCCCTGGATCCTCGAGTGGCCGGGCCTCTGGGGTGTGACCGTGACGCGCTACTCCCGCGTCGACGGGGCCGTCCCGGCGCTGGGCTTTCGGCTGGAGCCGCGCGATCCCGACCGGTGGCCTTCCGTGGAGGCCAGGATCGGCTTCGCCACGACCCGCGAGAGGGTCTACGGTGCGGTCGATGTCGGCCAGCGACTGCCGCTCGCCGGGGATCTGGTCGGCCGCATCGGGGTCGGCTGGTTCCACCGTAGCCAGACGTTCGACGACTGGAAGGTCTCGAAGCGCGAGAACGACCTCGCCACCTTCCTGGTGGGGACCGACCTGGTGGACTGGTGGCGCGAGCGGGGATGGCGGTTCGGCCTCGGCCTGGAATCGGCCCTCGGTGACCGGTCGGTCCAGGTCGAGTTCCTGGCCGCCGAGCAGTTCTCGCAGGTGAACCGCTCTCCGTTCGTGCTCTTCGGCGACGGCGACTTCCGGGACAACCCGCCGGTCGCCGAGGGGGACCTACGGAGCGTGCGCGCGCGGTACGTGCACGACACCCGGGACGTCCAGAGCCCGCTGCTGCCGTCGCCCGGCTGGGTGGTCACGATAGAGGCCGAATCCGCCGTCGAAGCCCTCGGGGGGGACCTCGAGTTCCTGCGCGGGTTCCTCGATCTCCGCCGCTACACTCGTTTCGGCAGGGACACGTGGTGGGACCACCGCCTGGTCGTCCACGCCGGCAGCGATCTACCCCGTCAGCGGCTCCCCGTGCTGGGTGGCGCGGGGTCGCTGCGCGGCTTCCCCGCCGCCGCCTTCGTGGCCGAGGAGCTCGCCGTCCAAGGCTCGAGCGAGCTCCGCCTCCCGCTTCCCGTGACCGACTGGATCGCGCCTTTCTTCCTCTCCTGGCACGTCGCCGGCCTCGCCGACGTCGGCACCGTCGACGACGAGCTCGAGGAATGGCACGCCGACGTGGGACTGGGGCTCAGCGGGATCAACATCTTCAGCTATCTCGGCGTCTTCGTGGCCCAGCGGATCACCGACCTCGACGAAAGCGACGCCGGACCGCGGGTGATCGTGAGGCTTCGCAGGGACTTCTGAATCGCGTTGTCAGCGCCGTCCGCGGTTCCTAACTTGCCGGCTCGCTCGACCTACACATTCGAAAGGACGTTTCCATGAAGCTCGTCGAGTTCTTCAACGAGGACGAGGTCGCGCTCGATCTGTCGGCCGACGGCAAGGACGCCGCGCTCGAGGAGCTGATCGCGCTGCTCGATCTAGAGGACGACGCCGAGGAAATCCTCTTCAAGCTCCTCAAGAAGCGGGAGAACCTGGGATCGACCGGGATCGGCAAGGGCGTGGCGATTCCCCACTGCCGCTCCCTCGTGGTCGACCGCCTGCGAGTGGCCTACGGCCGCAAGAGGGACGGCCTCGATTTCAACGCGGTCGACGACAAACCGGTGAGCCACTTCTTCCTGATCGTGGCGCCGCCGGTGGAGATTTCCAACCAGTACCTGCCGGTCCTCGGGAAGATCGCCCAGCTCTGCAAGAACCCGAAGAACCTGACCCGCCTGAGCGAGATCGCGTCCCAGGAAGAGTTCTTCTCGGTCCTCGAGGACGCGGAGGTCTAGGCCCTCGGCGTTCAAATGTCGGTGCGCGGTGGCCGATTCTAGTACCGGAAGTGCTGGCCCTCCGGCGGAGACTCCCGAGCGGGGACCGCGTCCGTCTCCCGCGGCCGAATGAAGAGGATGCGAGCGAACTGCTGCGCGCCGTGGAGCAGGAACCAAAGGATCCCCCAGACGTAGACCCCGCCCCGCCGGCCGCCGAAAACCCCTGCCGCGCTGGCCGCCTGGACTCCCGCGTTGACCAGGTGGACGACGGCGATCGATCCCAGGATCCAGCGATGGAAGACCTCGGGCGTCTCACGCATGAAGCGCAGGGTGGGACCCAGCCACGACCCGACGAAGCCCACCGAGACGACCGCCATCGCCGCGCTCGAGACCCGCCACGCGGCGTCCTCGCCGAGCCCGAGCAGGGGGAGACCCACCGGCAGGAGCCCCAGGAACATGGCGCCGAACGTCGTGCCGAAGAGGAGCGAGAGGCGGTACGACTCGAGCGGCGTCAGACGACCGGGCTGGCGCACGAACGCGATCGTGATCCCGCTGAATCCGGCCAGGGCCAAGGCCATCTGGGAGAACGTGATGAGGAGGCTCGTCTCGTCCAGTTCTCGACCCCCTCAGACGGAAAAATACTTCGCTTCCGGGTGATGCACTATCAGAGCCGCGGTGGAGAGCTCGGGGATCAGCGCGCCCGCCTCGGTGAGCTCCATCGACAGGGCCTGGCGGGCCGGCAGCAGATCGAACACGACCCGGTGCTGGAGCGGGTCCGGGCAGGCGCCGTAGCCCCAGGAGTACCGCAGCCCGCGACCGGCCTCGATCCCCAGGTCCTCCCGCACCTTCTCGTGCACGTACTGGGCGCTGGCCTCGGCGAGACGGACGCCGAAGCCGTGCAGGTAGTACCCCTCGGAGTACTCGCCACCCTCCATCATCCCGCTGGACCTCTCGAGCAGCGCGTCGCCGACGGTCACGATCTGGAGCGCGGCGACGTCCCGCTCCTCCGCTTCGAGGGACCGGAAGTAGTCGGCGAGGCAGAGGCGGTCGCGCGCCTCCTGGCGCGGGAAGTCGAAGCGGCCGATCTCCCGGTCGGGATCCCCCGGGTCGTAGAGAGCCAGGGCGTCCCCATCGGCCGCGGCGGGCCAGATGCCGTAGGCAGCCTGGGGCACGATCCACCCCGACGCGAGCGCCTCCGCCTTGTACCTCTCGAGCCGCGGCTCGAATTCCTCGGCGACCAACCGGTCCCACTCCGGCCCCTTCGCGTTCTTGGCGCCCCAATGGAGGCGGTAGAGCGTGTTCAGGTCGATCCGCTCGAAGAGGGCCTCGAGCGGCACCCGTTCGATCACCCTGGTCCCGTAGAACACCGGCTCGGGCACGTCGACGTCGGGGGACGGCCGCCGCGCCTCCCGGTCGATCGCGCGGTCGGCGACGGTGGCCTTGAGCGCCGCCCGGCGCTCCACGCCCTCGCGGATCTCCTCGTGGCGCTCGCTCACGAACGCCTCGCGCCGCCCGGCGTCGGTCAGCGCCTCGACGGTCGAGAGGCCAGCGAAGGCGTCCTTGCAGTACCACACGCCGGGCCCGTAGAGTATGGCCTCGTCGCCGTTCTCGACGAACGCCGCCTCGCGGATGAACGACGGGTTGATCGCCGCGCCCCCGCAGAGAACCGGGTACTCCAGCCCCCGCTTGTGGAGCTCCTGGAGGCAGGCGGGCATCTGCTTGGACGTCGAGACCAGCAGCGCGGAGAGACCGATCGCGTCGGCGCTCACCTCGTGGGCCTTCGTCAGGATCGTCTCGATCGGCACCTGCTTGCCCAGGTCGTGAACCGTATAGCCGTTGTTCGAGAGGATCGTCCCGACCAGGTTCTTCCCAATGTCGTGGACATCGCCGAAGACGGTGGCCAGCACGACCGTCCCCTTCGACTGCCCCTCGACCTGGTCGAGATACGTCTCCAGCCGCCCCACCGCGCGCTTCATCACCTCGGCCGACTGGAGGACGAACGGAAGGATCAGCTCGCCGGCGCCGAACTTGTCGCCGACCTCCTTCATGGCCGGCAGGAGCACGCCGTTGAGGACCGCCACGGCGGCGGGGTCGTCCCCGCCCCGGGCCTCGATCGCCTCGTCGACCAGCGCCTCGATCCCGTCGCGCTTCCTGTGCAGGATCTTCCAGTGGATCGCCTGGTCGGGGCTCATCTCCGCGGTCGGATCGACCTTCGCCTCGGCCTCCGCCTCGTGCTCCTCGTAGAAGTCGATGAAGCGCGCCAGGGCGTCCTCGCGGCGGTCGAGGATCAGGTCGTCGGCGAGGGCCCGCTGCTCGTCGTCGATCTCGGAGTAGGGCGTGATGTGGGCCGCGTTGACGATCGCCATGTCGAGTCCGGCCTCCACGCAGTGGTGGAGGAAGACGGAGTTCAGGACGGCTCGAGCGTGGGGCCTCAAGCCGAACGAGACGTTCGACACCCCCAGGCTCGTCAGCACCCCCGGCAGCGCCTCCTTGATCGCCCGGATCCCCTCGATCGTCTCGATCGCGGAGCGGCGGAACTCCTCGTCGCCGGTGGCGAGCGTGAAGGTGAGGTCGTCGAAGATCAGGTCGTGGGGCGCCAGGCCGTACTCCTCCACGCAGATGGTGTGGATCCGCCGGGCGATCTCGAGCTTCCGGGCCGCGGTCTTGGCCATCCCCTCCTCGTCGATCGTGAGCGCGACGACGGCCGCGCCGTGCTCCACGGCGAGCGGCAGCACGGCGTCGATCCGCTGGCGCCCGTTCTCGAGGTTGACGGAGTTGAGGGTCGCGCGCCCGGGGTACCGCTCGAGCGCGGCAGCCATGACCTCGGCCTCGGTCGAGTCGATCACCAGCGGCGCCGGGACGCCCTGGGCGAGGAGCTTGACCAGGGTCCGCATCTGGTCCGCCTCGTCGCTCCGCTCGGTCAGGGCCACGCACACGTCCAGGAGGTGCGCGCCTCCCTCGACCTGGTCGCGGGCGACGTCGAGGATTCCCTGGTAGTCGTCGTCGAGCAGGAGCCGCTTGACCTTCCGCGAGCCCTGGCTGTTGACGCGCTCGCCGATCAAGGTCGGCGGCGGGTCCTGTACGAGGTCCATCGCGGTCATCGCGCTGGCGACCCGCGGCACAACCGGGAGCGATCGCTCGAGGGGCTCTCTCCCCCACACCCGAGCCACGACCGCGCGCAGGTGCTCGGGCGTGGTGCCGCAGCAGCCGCCGACGACCGACACCCCGATCCGCTCGACGAACTCCGCGTGCGCCTCGGCCAGCGCCTCGGGGGTGAGGTCGTAGACCGCCTCGCCACCCACGTTGTGGGGGATGCCCGCGTTGGGGATCACGCTGATCGGCGCGTGGATGTTCTCGCACAGCCACCGGACGGGCTGGCGCATCGGCTCGGGGCCGGTCGAGCAGTTGAGCCCCACGGCGTCGACCTTCAGCGCAGCGATCGTCGTCGCCGCGGCGTCGACGTCGGTGCCGAGAAGCATGCGACCGGAAGGGTCGAGCGTGACCTGGACCTGCAGCGGGAGACGCGCTCCCGCACGCGCCATCGCCTTGCGGCACCCGGATATGGCCGCCTTCACCTCGAGCAGATCCTGGCTGGTCTCGATCAGGAGCACGTCGACCCCGCCCTCGACGAGCCCCGTCGCCTGCTCCTCGAACACGTCGACGAGCTCCCGGTAGGTGATCCGGCCGAGCTCGGGATCCGAGGTCGAGGGGAGGTGTCCCGAGGGTCCGATCGAACCGGCGACGAACCGCGGCCGATCCGGCGTGGAGAAATCACCCGCCACCTCGCGGGCCAGCGCGGCCGCGGCCCGGTTCATGGCGACGATCTCGCCGGCCAGGCCGTACTCGGCGATCGACAGCCGGTTGGCCCGGAACGTGTCGGTCTCGACCACGTCGCACCCGACCTCTAGGAACGAGGCGTGGATCTCCCGGATCACGTCGGGACGCGAGAGGACCAGGTGGTCGTGGCATCCCTCCAGGGCCTCTCCGCCGAAGTCGTCGGCGGAGAGGTTCCGCGCCTGCACGCTCGTCCCCATTGCCCCGTCGTAGACGAGGACCCGCTCGCGCAAGGTGTCCAGGTATTCCATCTCTACCCCCGAAAAACGAAACGCCCCGCCGAGAGATCGCGCGGGGCGTGTCCGAGCGCTCGTTGTCGGCGTTTTAGGCCTTTGGTTCGGCGACCGCTCGCGCGGAGCGCCCGGCGGTGTCAAGCAGCCACAAATCCTTCCGCCGTCGGCTCGTGGGAGAGTTTCGCGTCCCCGCTCCACCGCGTCAACCGGGCGTGCCGATCCCGAGAGCCGCCGCCTATATTGGCGCTCCGATCCGGCGAGGGCCGCGCCGGCCGGGTCGGACCCGTCCTTCGAACCCCAGCCACGGGAGTCGGATCCTGAACGAGACCACCGAACGCCTGATCGCGCTGCAGGACCTGCTGCAGCTCAAGAGCGACATCGAGGAGACGTCCTACGAGGAGCTCGGTTTCGAGAAGCCCGACGTGGAGGCGATCGAGACCGAGATCGAGAGCCTTCGAGAGGAGATCTCCCCGGCCGTGCTGCGCCGGTACGAGCGGATCGCCGGGAAATACTCTCGCCCTCTCGTCCCCGTCCGGCGCGGCGTGTGCTACGGCTGCTTCGTCCGCTTCCCCACCGCGCGGATCTCCGAGCTCAGCGAGGAGACGCCGACCACGTGCGAAAGCTGCGGACGATTGCTCTACCAGATTCCATGATCGCCGCGATCGGCGAGCGGCTCGACTCGAGCGGCCGGGCTTCCTCGTCGGCGGGCGGCAGCTCGGACTCGAGCACCCGCATCTGACGCAACGCCACCCGCTGCCCGTCCACCTGCAGGTCGTACCAGTACACTCCCTGGGGCACCGGTTCGCCGTTGGCCCCGATCCCCTCCCAGGTGACGACGTAGCGACCCGGTCCCTCGACCCGGTCCACCAGCACCGCCACGTCCTGCGCGAGCCGGTTGTACACGGTCAGCCGGACCCGCGCGCGCCGCTCGAGGCGGTAGGCGATGATCGTCTGGCTGAACCCGGGGGTGAAGGGATTGGGGACGTTCTGCTCGAGGCGGGCGACCTCGTCCTGGCGGGTGGTCTGCGCCGTGGCCCCGGCCGACTCGACCAGGAGGGCGGCGAGGGCCGTCAGCCCGGCGAGGACGATCCGGAAGCCGACGGCGCTACGGCGCCCGAGTGACCCAGGCGTCGGTGTAGCCGCGGAGGGCGACCGCGCGGCGCGCGCGGTCGGCTCCATCCCGGTCGGCCCATCGGCCGAGGTACACGCGCCACAGCCCGGCGGCCTCGGTGTACCACCGGGGCACGTCGGGGAACTCGCGTTCGAGCTGTCGGATGCGGACGAGAGCTCCGGTCTCAGAGTTGTACGCTCCCAGCTGCAGGGTCCAGGGTCCCTCCGGAACGTCGCCGCCGAGCGGCGCGTCGCGAGCCCCAAGCGGTTCCATCCGGGGGCCGTCCGGCGCGGGCGCGTCCCGGTCCGGCCTCGGGGCCTCCGTTCGATCATACCACGGACCGCCGGGAAGGGTTCCCAGGATCTCCTCGGTGGACGGATCTTCTCCGCCGCCGTCGAGGATCGGGAGAGGGTCCCGCGGGCCCGGCCGCGCCTCCGGCGGGTCGTGCATCGGTCGCACCGAGTCGGGATGCACGAACCGCTCGTAGACCCCCGCGGCCAGCGCGTCCGCCTGGGTCTCGAACTCCGGGCGGGCCGCCTCCCGCGCGGCGACGAACTCGGGATCGTCGGTGCGATCTTCCGCGGCCTGACGATCCGGTCTCTCCTCCGGCACGGTCGCGCAGCCCGCCAGGAGCGCGAGGGCGAGGATGGCGACGCGTCTCACGGCCGTCCCGCCAGCACGCGCCGATCGCCCTCGCGGCGGGTGACGCCGGTGCGGTCGAGGTACTCGAGCAGCGGGATCAGGTACTTCCGGCTCACCCCGAACATCTCCTTGAACGCCCCGACCTCCGCGGCGCCGTCCGCCAGTCGATCGACGACCGCCCGCTCGGCGCGCTCGACCGCCGCGGGGTCCACGTACCAGTCGCTGGCCCACTTGACCACCGCGCCCTCCCGCTCGAGGTGGGCCAGGAGCTCTCGAAGCCGGCGGGGGTCGATCTCCAGGTCGGCCGCCAGCGCGTCGGTGTCCGGGGGCTCGAGCCCGGCTTCGACGTACCGGGCGACGATCCTCTCGACGTGAGCGCGCGCGGCCGGGTCGAGCTCCACGGAATGGTCGGCGAGCGCGAGCGCGGCGCCGCGCCGGGTCGCCCGCCCCACCTCCAGCAGCGCGTCGATCGCCGCCTCCACCAGGGCGGGGTGCGCCGGGCGGAGCGCCTGCCGGGCGGCCTCGAGCGGGAGAGCGGGCTGGAGGGGCTCCGCCCGGTGGTGGTCCGCCAGGACCTGCTCCAGGCGCTCCATCGCCCGCCGCCGCGCGTCGGCCGCGAACCACCGGCCGCCGTGGACCTCCACGTCCTCTCCCGCGTCCTTCCCGGCCGCGGCCAGAGCGGCGCCCCCGATGCCGACCTCCACGGGCAGCGCCGCCTCCTCGATGCCCGTCGCGCCCGCCGTCGCCAGGGCGAGCGGGAGCCGCTCGGCGGGGGCGGCCGCCGCCAGCGCGGCCAGGTGCCGGCCGCGCGCCTCCCGCTCCTCCCCCCGGACCCGGGGCGGGTCGAGGGCCAGCACCTCGCCCCCGCCGATCGTCTCGACCGGGCTGTAGGCGCGGACGACGAGCCGATCGCCCACGGCGGGCACGAGCGCCCGCTCGAGGGCCAGCCGAGCCATGGTCGCGCTCCCCGGCGCGAGGGGCCGCCGGTCGTAGGGGTGGACCCGCGCCATCACCTCCCGGGTGCCGTGGTGGACGCGCACCCGGTCTCCCGGCTCGACGGGTCGCGGCGCGCTCCGGGAAAGCCAGACGCGCGCGTCGAGGCGACGGACGGCGCGCCACGGGGTGGCCGGACCGCTGATCATCGCCCCCCGGCCCACGCGTCCGGTGTCGACCCCGGTCAGTGCGAGCGCGGTCCGGGTGCCCGGCCCCACCGTCTCGACCCTCCGGCCGTGGACCTCGATCGAGCGGATCCGCGCCTCCAGCGGCCGGCCGGACCGGCGCCGGTCCGCCGGGAAGACCCGCACCGTCGACCCCTCGGCCGCGGCGCCGGTCCACGTCGTCCCGGTCACGACCGTGCCGGCCCCCGCGACCGCGAACGCCCGGTCGACGGGCAACCGGAACGGGACTCCCTCGCCGGGGCGCTCCGGGACCTCCGCGAGGATCGCAGCGAGCGCGCCGCGCAACGCCTCGATCCCCCGGCCGGTCCGGGTGGAGGTGACGACGATCGGCGCGCCCGCCAGCGGGGAGGCGCCGATCGCCTCGCCCACCTCCTCGACGACGAGCTCGATCCACTCGGGCTCGACCAGGTCCGCCTTCGTCACCGCCACCACGCCCCGGGAGACGCCGAGCGCCTCGATCACCAGGAGGTGCTCGCGGCTCTGCGGCATCATCCCCTCGTCGGCGGCGACCACGAACAGCACCGCGTCAACGCCCGTGGCCCCGGCCACCATGTTCTTGACGAACCCCTCGTGGCCGGGGACGTCCACGACGCTCGCCGGCGGCGCGCCGGATCCCAGATCGAGCGGGGCGAAGCCCAGATCGATGGAGATCCCGCGCTCCCGCTCCTCGGGCAGCCGGTCGGTCCCCACTCCGGTCAGGGCGGCGACCAGCTCCGTCTTGCCATGGTCGATGTGGCCCGCGGTGCCGACCACCCGACCCGGCCGCGCGCGGCTTCCCTCCGCCGCGCTCACCGCCGCGCCCCCCGCACCCGCGCGCCGAGGTCGGCGTGCCAGTCGACGAATCTGTGGACGAGCTCCTGGACCCGCGCCTCCGCGGCGCCGGACTCGTCCAGATCGGCGACCAGCGACCAGTCGGGGTGGTGGTACAGCAGCAGCAATCCGTAGAGATCGGAGCCGACGGGCATCCGGCCGCTGCCACCCCGGGAGCCGCACGCCGCGCAGGCGAGCCCCCCCTCCTCGATCGCCAGCGTCATCCCCGCCCGATCGGGCAGGTCGGCACCGCACGCCGCGCACTGGTCGAGGCGCGGAGCCAGCCCCAGCCGTTCGGCGGCGATCGCCCGGTGGTAGGTCTCCCACCTCCGGACGCTCTCCGGCGGCACGTGATCGAGCCGGTCGAGCGCGGTCACCGCCAGATCGTACAGCGTCTCGGCGGGAGCGTGCTCGGGCACCACGGCGCGGAGGAACCGGAACCACGTGCCGGCGGCCTCCATCCGATCGAGCGACCCCACGACACCCGGATGGCCGGCCAGGAGCTCGACCTGGGAAAGGGTCTGGATCTCGCGACCGGGCTTGTCGTAGTAGACCACCTGCAGGCGGTGGAAGGGATCGAGGGAGGCCCCGAAGCGACTCTTCGGCCGCCGCACCCCCTTGGCGATCACCGGCACCACGCCCCGATCGCGGGTGAAGAGGCGGTAGATCATGCTCGTCTCTCCGTAGCGGAACGCCTTGAGGACGAACGCCTCGGTGCGGACTAGAGCCACTGCGAGAGGAAGTAGGAGGCGCTGCCCAGGATCAGCAGGAAGGAGATCAGGTCCGTCATCGTGGACAGGAAGACCGTGGAGGAGACGGCGGGGTCGAGGCCGACTTCGTCGAGGATCAACGGGAAGGCCGCCCCCCAGGCGACGCCGAGAGCGATCGAGGCCCACATCGACCCCCCGACGACCAGCCCGACGCGCATGCTGTCCTGCCACAAGCCGCCCACGAAGCCGAGGATCAGGGCGATGACGCCTCCCATCACGATCCCCGCCAGGAGCTCCCGGGGCAGCGATTTGATCGGGCGCCGTCGGCCCGACGAGAGCGCCAGGCGTCGCACCGCCACCGTCGTCGCCTGCACGGCCGAGTTCCCCGCCATGGCCGCGACCACCGGCATGAACACCGCGATGAAGGCGATCCGCTGGATGGTGTCCTCGAACTGGGCGACCACGAGAGCTCCGAGACCCGACGTTCCCAGGGTGATCAGCAGCCAGGGCACGCGCGAGCGGACAATCTCGAACGGCGTGGCGTACTCCTGCTCCTCCTCGTCGACGCCGGAGAGCCGGAAGATGTCCTCGGTGGCTTCGGCCTCCATGATGTCGATGACGTCGTCCACGGTGATCCGGCCGAGCAGGCGGTCGAACTCGTCCACCACGGGGATCGAGACGAGGTTGTACTTGGCGATCAGCCGCGAGACGTCCTCCTGGTCGGCCATCGGACGCACGCTGATCACGTCGGCCTCCATGATGGTGTCCACCCGTGTGGAGCCGTCGGCGAGGATCAGGTCCTGCAGCGAGATGGTTCCGAGGAGGCGGGATTCGGCGTCGACGACGTACACGGTGTAGAAGTCGTTCACCTCGCGGCCGCGGACGCGGACGGCGACGATCGCCTCGTCCGCGGTGAGGTGGCCCGGGACGCTGACCAGTTCCGTGGTCATGACGCCGCCCGCCGTATCCTCCTCGTACTCCATCAGGGCGGCGATCTCGCGGGAGTCCCGGGGCTCGATCCGGGCGAGGATGTCGCGGGCGTCCTCGCGCGGCAGCTCGGCCAGGATGTCGGCCGCGTCGTCTCGCTCGAGCTCCTCGAAGAGGTCCCGCACGCTCTCCTCGCCCAGCGCCTCGATCAGCGGCGACCACGCCTCCTCGTCCACCTCGGAGAGCGTCTCGGCACGGAGCTCGGGCGGAATCCGCTGGAAGAAGACGGTCCGCTCCTCGGGCTCGAGGCCGTCGATGATCTCGGCGAGGTCGGCGGGATGGAGCTCGGCGATCTCTTCGTCGAGCGGGAGGACGGACCCCTCCTCCAGCGCCTGGCGGATCCGCTCGATCTGTTCGTTACGGATGTCGGTCGGGTCCGGCATGGCGGGTCGAGAGCTCCGTTCGGGGTGTCAGGACGGTCCCGACGGCGGGGGCCGGAACCGGACGCGGCGGACCCGCTGCGGCGTGGCGTCGAGGATGTCGATCGTCCAGCCGCGATAGAGGAACGTCTCGCCCGCGGTGGGGATACGTCCGAGCCGGGCGATCACCCAGCCGGCGACCGTCTCCGCGCCCCCGGCGGGATCGGCCCGACCGAAAGGCAGGTCCATGCCGCGCGATTCCCCAATTTCGGCGATGGGGGTATGGCCGTCAACGACGAACGCCCCCGAAAGCGGCGCGAGCGCCTCGGCTCGTGAATCGTGCTCGTCGCGGATCTCGCCCACGAGCTCCTCGACGAGATCCTCCATCGTCACCATGCCGATCGATCGCCCGTCCTCGACCACGACGGCGAGATGGCAGCGACGGCGCTTCATCTCGAACAGCAGATCGTCGCACGGGGTGGCGGGCGTGGTCTTCACGATCCGCCGCGGCCGCGGTACGTCGTCCGGGTCCAGTTTGAAGAGGTCGAACACGTGCACGAAACCGACGATACGATCGGGGGCGTCGCGGTACAGCGGGATCCGGGAGTAGCCCGTCTCGCGGGTCAGCCCCGAGATCTCCGCCGCCCGCGCACCGGCCGGCGCGGTCGCCATCCGCTCGGCCGGCGTCATCACCGCCCGCGCGGGGGTGCGACCGAACTCGAACACGCCGGCGATGATCTCGCGCTCGGCCGGCTCCACGATCCCGACCCGCTCGCTCTCGACGAGCAGCACCTCGAGGCTCCGACGACTGAAGACCACCCTTCGCTGGACCGGCGAATCGGTCGTCGACACGACCAGCCGGACCACCGCGTCCGCCGCCGCGATCACCGGTCGGAACAGCGCCCCGCACCCGCGCAGGACCACCGAGACCGCTCCGAACAACTGGTGGCCGCGCGTGCGGGCGAGCGCCCTCGGCAGGACCTCGGCGACGAGGTAGAGGGGCGGCACGAGGACGAGCAGCGTCCAGCCGGTCACGCGCAACCCTTCGCCGACGGAGAAGCCGGTCCCGGCGAGCGCGGCCGCGGTCGCGATCGCCGTGCCCGTCACCGCGAAGGCGGAGCCGACCAGGATCGGCGCCAGCAGCCGGTAGGGACGTTCCACGGCTTCCGGATCGATCCAGTCCCCTTCCCCGAGCGACTCCCGCACCCAGTGCCGCAACCGAAGCCGGCCGACCGAGACGATCGTCAGCTCGGCGAGCCCGAAGAAGGCGGCCGCCACGATGCCGACCCCCACGATCCAGGCCGTCACGCCCCCTCCTCCGCGCGCGCCTCGGGCTCCTCCTCCGGCGAGGCCGGGACCGCCCTGACCTTCACGATCCGCTTCCCCTCCACCCCCTCGACGACAAAGGTCCACCCCTCGACCGTCACGCTCTCGCCGCCCTCGGCGATCCGTCCCAGCTCGCGCGCCACCACCCCGCCGATCGTCTCCACCCCCTCGGCGTCGATCCGCGTTCCGACGAGCTCGTTGAAGTCGTCGGCGTCCAGGCGACCGTCCAGGCGGAGCCCCCCGTCGGCAAGGGGCTCCACGAGCGGCTCCTCACGGTCGTACTCGTCCTGGATCTCGCCGACCAGCTCCTCGAGCACGTCCTCGAGGGTCACGATCCCGGCGGTGCCGCCGTACTCGTCGACCACCACGGCGAGATGGATCCGGTCGCGCTGAAAGGCGCGCAGCAGATCGTCGATCTTCTTCGCCTCCGGTATGAAGGTCGCCTCGCGGAGCAGCGACTCGAGGTCGTCGGGCGGCCCGGCGTGACCGTGGACCACCGCCAGCAGGTCCTTGGCGTAGAGGATGCCCACGACGTCGTCCAGCGACTCCCGGTGGACCGGCACCCGGGAATGCTCGGCGCTCCGCACCGCGCGGACGGTCTCCTCCCACGAGGTCGATACCTCCACGCTGACCACGTCCGGCCGCGGCGTCATCACCTCCCGCACCGTCGTCCCGCCGAAGCTGAAGATCGAGGTGATCATCCGCCGGGCTCCGAGCTCCAGGTCGGTGCGGGCCGTGGTCTCGGCGACGATCGAGCGGACGTCCTCGCTCGTCATCGGCTCGGCGGTCGGACCGGGGCCAACCGCCCGGTCCCAGGCGCGCGAGAACGCGGCCAGGGCGACGATCACCGGCGAGAGGAGGGCCTGCCACGCCGACAGCCCCGACGCGCACCGCGCCGCCCACGCCCCCGGCCGATCGGCGGCCAGGGCCCTGGGCGCCATCTCCCCGATCACCAGGACCGCGAACGCGGTCGCCGCCACCACCCCGGTGGCGGACGGCCATCCCGCCCCCCTCTCCATCAGCCAGACCGACCCGTAGCCCGCCACCGCCCCCGTCCACACCACGGCCAGGAGGTGACCCAGAGCGATGCCGTGGCGCAGACGGTCCGGCCGCGCGAGCAGACGCTCGACGCGCCCCCGGGCGGGACGCTCGGCGCCGGCGAACGCCTCCCCGGCGGGGGTGGAGAGGGCGAAGAAGGCGCTCTCGCAAGCCGCGAAGAAGGCGGCCGCGGCCAGGCCGGCCCCCGCGGCGGCGGCCAGCCCCAGCGCGAGGCTCACGAGGACGCCGGACCCGGAAACGCGAGCTCGACCCAGGCCTCCTGTCGCTCCCGCATCACGCGGTCCGCCGCCGCGGTCTGGTGGTCGTGGCCGGCCAGGTGGAGCGCGCCGTGCACGAACAGCCGCCAGGCCTCGCGGGCCGGCGGCTCGCCACGCTCCTCGGCCTGCTCGACGGCTCGGTCGAGCGAGACGTAGATGTCCCCGTGAAGCCCTTCGGTGGCGTGCGGATCATACGGGAAGGCGAGGACGTCGGTGGGGCCGACCCGGCCGTGGAACCGCTCGTTCAGCGAGGCGATCTCGTCGTCGTCGACCAGCACGCAGTTCACCTCGCCTTCGTCGGCGATCCCTTCCTCGCGCAGCAGCGAGGCGAGGAGGTCGACCGGGAAGGGCTCGAGATCAGGCGGAGGGTCGACCGATGCGTGAAACAGGGCCCTCAGGGGCATCCTCTCCCTCCTCGGAGCGCAGGGCGAGGGTCGGGTACTCGATCCTGTGATGGTGAATGCCGCCGAGCACCGAGACGAAGGCGTCCTCCAGGGCGGCCAGGTCCCGGAAGGTGAGGTCCGCCTGATCGAGCTGGCGCTGTTCCAGCTTCGTCTCGACGATCCGTCGGATGGTCTCCCGGAACCGCTCCGGCGTCGGCTCGTGGAGGACCCGGCTCGCGGCCTCCACGGAGTCGGCGAGCATCACGACCGCGGTCTCCTTGGTCCTCGGCGAGGGTCCCGGATAGACGAATTCCCGCGACGGCCTCCCCTCGATCCGTCCGCGCTCGGCCTCTTCGCGCCAGAAGTAGTCGAGCCGGGTGGTGCCGTGGTGCTCGCGGATGAAGTCGAGCACGACCTCGGGAAGGCCGGCTGCGTTCGCCAGCTCCACCCCGTCCTCGACGTGACGCCGCACGATCCGGGCGGAGGCGCGCGGGGTGAGCGCGTTGTGGGGGTTCGCCCCGCTGCGCTGGTTCTCCACGAAGTACTCCGGCCGCTCCATCTTTCCGATGTCGTGGTAGTACGCGCCCACCCGCGCCATGAGCGAGTTCGCGCCGATTCTCTCGGCGGCGGCCTCGGCGAGGTTGCCGACCAGGATCGAGTGGTGATACGTGCCCGGCGCCTCGAGGAGGAGCCGCTTCAGCAGCGGGCGGTTCAGGTCGGCCAGCTCGAGCAGCGTGAGGTCCGTCGTGCGGCCGGACGCCCACTCCAGGACCGGCATCAGTCCCATCGCGATGAACACGGCCACCGCCGCGCTCAGGAAGCCCCACCCCACGGCCACGCCGAAGTCGGTCCACGACCACAGCCGCAGCAGGGCGAGCGCCCCGAGCGCGACGGCGTGGCCGACCCCGATGAACAGCAGGGATTCATAGAAATCGGTCCGACGGCGGATCCGGCGCACGCTCCAGCCGCCCGCAAGGCCGCCGAAGAGACCCACCCACAGCAACGGGAACCCGAGGTCGCCCTGCGAGGCGAGGTAGACGACGAGGAACAGCGTCACCGCGACGCTCAGCCGCGTGTCCCACAGCACGGCCACGAGCACCGACGCCAGCGCGATCGGCGCGGCGAACGGCGGAATGGCGTCGACCCCGTCGACGAACGCCCCCAGCGCCACGATCAGCGACCACACGACGACGACGACCGTGAGCGCCCGAAAGTCGTCGAACACGTCGCGGCGGTAGGTGAAGAGGTAGAAGCCGAACAGCAGGAGGATCGAAGCCGACAGCAGCAGCCGCCCCAACGCCACTCTCAGGTCCTCGGGGCTGAATCCGCTCCGGCGGCGCTCGAGCTCGGACCGCAGCGCCGCTACCCTCCGCTCCTGTTGCGGGGTCACCCGGGTGTGGGCGCCGACGATCAGCTCCCCCTCCAGCACCTCGCTCTCGATGGGATCCACCTCGGCGCGCGCCTCGGCGCGACGCACCACGGTCAGTCCCGCCCGAGGGCGGAGGTTGGGCGACAGCAGGCCGGGAAGCAGCTGGAGGGCGAGCCGCCGGAGGTCGGGCTCCAGCTCGGGGGCGCGCCGCTCGAGCGTGGGGATCTCCGCGCCGGGCCGCAGCGCGATCACCTCGGAGCGCGGGACGAGGATCTCCTCGCCCCCGGGATGCTGGACGGCGATCTGAGCGCTGGCGATGTTCGCCATCGCCTCCGCGTTCACCAGCCAGGCGCCGACGTAGACGTCGGGGAACACCTCGCCCGCGAAGGCGAGGAGACGGCGGCGCACGGCCGGGTCGCCCAGCGCGCGGAGCTCGGTGGTGCGCAGCCCCAGCCCCCGCCCGTCGACGCGGTTTAGGGGCTCCAGCCGCTCCGCCTCGGCCTCCGGCCCCACCTCGGCCTCGGCCACCCGGTCCAGGTACGCCTCGAAGCGAGCGAGCGCCGAATCGGCGGCCGACGACACCACCGAGAAGACCGGAGGCACCGTGAGCGCCGCTTGCTCCCGACGCCGCTCGAGGTCCTCCTGGGCCCGCGGCACGGCGAAGTCGACCGGCGCGATCACGTCCTCGGCGGCCACCGTCCCGGAGCGCACGACCGGCACGTCGCGCACCCGGCTAGGCGGAAAGAGCGCGAGGGTCAACAGCGCCACGATCGCCACCAGGCCGGCGCGGACCACCAGGTCCCGCGATCCGGTGGGGTCGCCGGAGGGGCGCCAGCGGGCGAAGGTCTCCCCGGCGCGCTCGATCGCGCGGGCCAGCCGGCCGCCGTCCTCCGTCACGACGGGCGCTCCCGGCGGCTCATTCGGCGTTCGATCCGGACGCCGTCTCCCGCTCGACGGAGGAACCCTCGTACGCTTCCAGGATCTTCTTCACCAGGGCGTGACGGATGACGTCACGGCCGCTGAGATAGACGAACTCGATGCCCTCGATGCCGGTGAGGATGCGCTCGATCTGCAGCAGCCCGCTCTCCTCTCGGAAGGGGAGATCGACCTGGGTCTTGTCCCCGGTGATCACCGCGCGGGAGTTCAGCCCCAGCCGCGTCAGGAACATCTTCATCTGGTTGGTGGTCGCATTCTGCGCCTCGTCGAGGATCACGAACGCGTCGGCCAGGGTGCGGCCGCGCATGTAGGCCAGCGGCGCGATCTCGATGACCCGCGTCTCCAGGAAGCGGCGCACCTTGTCCGGCGGCAGCATGTCCTCGAGCGCGTCGTAGAGGGGGCGCAGGTAGGGGTCGACCTTCTCCTGCAGATCCCCGGGCAGGAACCCCAGCGTCTCGCCGGCCTCCACGGCGGGCCGTGCGAGGATGATCCGGCGAACCTGCTTCTTGTGGAGGGCGTCGATCGCCATGGCGACCGCCAGGTAGGTCTTTCCGGTGCCGGCCGGTCCGATCGAGACCACGATGTCGTGGGCGGCGATCGCGCGAAGATAGGCGTCCTGGCCGCGCGTCTTGGGCTTTATGATCTTCTGCGTTCCGCGGACGACGACCTTGCCGGCCTCCAGCCGACTCAGCGCCTCTCCCCCCTTCTCGTCGAGCTCGTGGAAATAGCGGGTGATGTCGGAGGCGTCGAATCCCGAGCCGGTCTGGATGAGCTCGATCAGATGCTCCACGAGAATGGCCGCGCGCTCGACGTCGGACGGGTCGCCCTGGACCCGGAGCTCGCCTCCGCGGACGACGAGGCGCGTTCCGGTCAGAGCCTCGACCCGCTTGAGATTGCGATCGCCGGTTCCGAAGAGGGTGAGCTGGTCGACGCCGCCCAGGGGGATGGAGCGGGTCGCGGAAGACGTGTCGGTGGGGCTCATCGAGTCGGATGCAGTGTACGCCCGTCTTTTCGCCCGCGTCAACCGATCTTCGACCCGGACGCGCGGCGGACGAAGAACACGACGCGGCGCAGGGCGGGAAGGCTCCCGTCCCATCGATCGACCGCGCGCGACATCGGGTCTCCCTCGACGTCGGCCAAGGCGTGGTCCCTCCGCTTCACGAGATCCTAGAGTACGGCGACGGAGCCTGGCCCCGCAAGGCCGGCGAACGGGAGAGGGTCCACCCCCTGTCGGGTGCCTGCGTCATCGGGATTCGTCCACGCCGGCCTCCTCGGGGGCGACCACGCGCAGGTGGAGCTCCTCCAGGACCTCGGGGTCGGCGGCCGACGGAGCGCCCTCCATAAGGGCCGCGGCGCTCGTCGTCTTGGGGAAGGCGATCACCTCGCGCAGGCTCGCCGCTCCGACGAGGAGCATCACGGTGCGGTCCAGGCCGGCCGCGAACCCCCCGTGCGGGGGCGCCCCGTACTCGAGGGCCTCGAGCAGGAAGCCGAACTTCTCCCGCGCCTCGTCCCGGCCGATTCCCAGCAGCTCGAGGACCCGCTCCTGGACCGCGCGCTCGTGGATCCGGATCGACCCGCCGCCGAGCTCGAAGCCGTTCAGGACGAAGTCGTACGCCTGGGCCTCGATGGTGAGAGGGTCCTGCGCCTCCAGGCCCTCCAGGCCTCCCCGCGGCGCGGTGAACGGGTGGTGGCTGGGGGTGATGCCGCCCCGGGGATCCGCCTCGAAGAGCGGGAAGTCGACGATCCAGAGCGGTCGCCAGGCGGCCTCCTCGAGCCATCCCCTCTCGTGGCCCAGGTGGACCCGCATCGCGCCCATCGCCGGGAGCGCGCGCATCGGCTCGTCGGCCACCGCCAGGAGCAGGTCGCCCGGCTCGGCGCCGGCCTCCGCTCCGGCCCGCTCCCAGCGCGAGGCCTCCACGAACTTGTCGATCGAGGAGGTCCATCCCTCCTCCATCCGCTTGGCCCAGACCAGGCCCCTGGCGCCGCTCGACCGGGCCAGCTCGGTCCACCGGTCGAGCTGGCTACGGGAGGCGTCCGCGCCGGCGGCGACCTTCAGCGCGACGATCCGGCCGCCGCCCTCGACGACCGAATCGAAGATACGGAAGCCCGTGTCCCGGAACGCGTCGGTGATTTCGGTCAGCTCCTGGGGGATCCGGAGGTCCGGACGATCGCTGCCGTAGCGCCGCATCGCCTCCTCCCACCTCAACCGCGGGACCTCGCCGAGATCCACTCCCAGGCAGGCGGAGAAGAGGTGGCGGTAGAGCCCCTCGATCGTCCGCAGGACGTCCTGCTCCTCGACGAACGCCATCTCCACGTCGATCTGGGTGAACTCGGGCTGGCGGTCGGCGCGGAGGTCCTCGTCGCGGAAGCAGCGGGCGATCTGGAAATAGCGGTCGAAGCCCGCGATCATGAGCAGCTGCTTGTAGAGCTGGGGGGACTGCGGAAGCGCGTAGAACTCGCCGGGATGGACCCGGCTCGGGACCAGGTAGTCGCGGGCGCCTTCGGGCGTCCGGCGCGTCAACATCGGCGTCTCGATCTCCCAGAAGCCGAGGTCGTCGAAGTACACGCGGGACTCGAGCGTCGCGCGGTGGCGCATCCCGTAGTTCGCCGCCAGCCCGGGGCGCCGGAGCTCGAGAAAGCGCCACTTGAGCCGCAGGTCCTCGGCGACCTCCCCACCCTCCTTCTCCACGTCGACCGGAAAGGGCGGGGTCCTCGATGCGGCGAGCAGACGGCACCGGGAGACGCGGACCTCAACGGCACCGGTGGCCATGTCCGGGTTGGCGGTGCCCTGCGGCCGCTCGACGACCTCGCCCTCGATCCGGACCACGTCCTCGGCCCGGAGTCGCTCGACTACGCCGAACGCCGCCTCGTCCAGGCGCTCTGGATCCGCCACGCACTGCACGATTCCCCATCGGTCGCGCAGGTCGATGAAGACCAGACCGCCGTGATCCCGCCGGCGGTGCACCCATCCGCAGAGCGTCACGGCCGTACCCGCGTCCCCCGCGCCGAGCGTCCCAGCCGCGCGGCTCCGCAGCGCGGTCGACAGAGCGTCATCGGGTGTCTTCATCGGCCCTCTTCGATGGGTTTCGCCTCTCCTCGTACCGCCACGATCGCGGCGCCCGCCACCGCCCCGATCGCGTCGGCCATCCAGTCTCCCAGGCTGGCATCGCGCCCGACCGCCGACTGGACCCCTTCGACGCCCGCCCCGTACAGCGCCGCGAGCGCCACCGCCGACCCCCATGCCGTGGCCGGGCTCGCCCCCGAACGCCGCGCCGCCCGGGCGGCGAGCCATCCGAGGACGGCGTAGAAAGCGGCATGGGCCCACTTGTCGGCCCCGATGGGGACCTCCACGTCCGGCGCCGCGATGGGGGCGATGGACACCACCGCGACCGCCGCCATCCAGAGCGCCACCAGACCCCAGGCGGCGATCATCGAGGGATGCGGCCGATCAACGATACTCCGCCCGACGGTGGCCCACCAATCGGCGTCAATACAGTCGCTCCGCCCGCGCGCTCAACGTTTGGCGGCTCGGGATCGCCACGCTCCCGCGATCGGAATCCATGAGGAAGAGCGTGGACTCGAGGACCTGCTCCTGCTCGTGGAGGGCGAACAGCTCTTCGGCCGGATCGTACAGGTAGCTCCCGCGCACCTCGCCGGATCCTTCGAGGGAGATCCGGGACCCGTCGACGGTCCCGGAGCCCCCCACCTCGATGTCGCCCCGGTACTCGACGGGGATCACCGGTCGGCCAGCGAGGGCGGCGGTGTCGCCCACGGTGAACCTCACCACCGTCCGCACCTCGGCGGTCACTCCCCGCAGGACCTCGGTCACCGTCAGCGTGTCGGTCCAGGTGACGCCGGGGGGCGCGGCGCCGGTCGGGAGGTGAGGCAGGAAAGCGGCCGCGGCACGTTCCACGTACTGGGACCCGAGCCCGGGCGTCACGATTCCGGAGGCGATCGCATCCAGGACGACGCCCTGGGGGGTGGTGGCGAGCGTCACGACGGTGCCCCGCAGGCCCTCCGTCCGAGGGGTCGGGAAGGCTCCCTGGATCCGCAACGTCAGCTCGTCGAAACCGAGCCGCCACAGCTGGCGCGGCCCGGGGCTCAAGAGGGTGAGCCGCACCAGCCCGGAGGACTCGAGGGTATAGTGGTTCTCGCGCTCGAGCACCTGCTGTGTGACGACGAGCGAAGTCGCGGTCCGGTACCGGAACGCCTCGCCTTGCGTCGGCTCGTAGGCCATCGACTGCGCCGGCGAGGAGCCCGCCCCCGCGGCCAGTGTCAGCGCCGCGAGCGCGGCGGGAGCGAGCGTCAGCCGCAGTCCCTTACGCACCGGGCGAGGATTTGCGACGCGTAGTCCGCGGAGGGCCGCCGACCGGCCTTCAGGATCCGGCTCAGCCGGCCGCGACCCATGTTGTAGGCGAGGAGCCCCAGCGACCGGTCCCCGAAGTGCTCGGTCTCCCGCTTCAGGTGGGCGAGTCCGATGCGGAGGTTCACCTCCGGTCGGAAGAGCTGGCTGGAAGTCACCCCGCGCTCGTAGGCGCGGGCCGTGGACAGCTTGATCTGCATCAAGCCCAGCTCCCCGTTCCGACCCACGGCGCGCGCGTCGAAGCCGCTCTCGACGGCGATCAGGCCGAAGGCGATCTCCGGATTCACGCCCGCCCGCTTCGACTGCTCGACGACGAGCCGGGCGAGTTCCATGTCGATGCCGTACCGCTCCGCATACCGTCGGTCTCGCCTCTCGGCGGCGTTCGCGGCCGGAGGTGACGGTTTCACGACCCGCGTCGCCGGCTCGCTCCTCTCTCCCGAGAAGGCGCTGGGACCGAGGAACACCGTCGCAGCCGTAAGCATGGCGGCGCATCCGATCAAATGTATCGTGGACATCGTCTCTACCTCGTTGGATCCGAATTCGGAACTTCCATGATGGACGAAAAAAAAGACCGGGTGACCGGCCTCGCACCTCGATTGTCGTCGTCGTTCCGCGTCCGCGGACCGTACGCTCGTGAAGATCGTCGGATCTTCTACCCTCCTGTACCGCGCGAGGTCCATGGGACCGGCGCGGCCCGGAAGGCTCCGCCAGCCGCCGGACCCGGCTGCTTGACACCCCGGAGAGAGACCGGATATCTTCTGTCCGCGATTCGGGAAGCGGACCGCTTCCTCGCAACGGCCGCGAGCGGGAATAGCTCAGTTGGTAGAGCGCAACCTTGCCAAGGTTGAAGTCGCGGGTTCGAGTCCCGTTTCCCGCTCCATTCCACAGCAACGATGGCGAGGCCCTTCTCCCGGGAAGGGCCTTTGTATTCGGCTTGCCGGGGCGGCGTAGCCAAGTGGTAAGGCAGAGGTCTGCAAAACCTCCATTCGCCGGTTCGATTCCGGCCGCCGCCTCCATCGTCGGGAGTTCCGACTCCTAATCCACGAACAAGTCCGACGCCAGGTCGCCGCCGTCGCCGGTCCGGCTCGCCGAGGTCCTCGACGCCGGCTCCTTCGTCAGCAGAATCAGCGCCGCGCCCGCGAGCACGACGCACCAAGATATGCGTATCATGGACATCGCATCTACCTCTGTGGAATGTCGAATCGTCGTCGCGCCGCGGAATCGCAGGCGACCACGAAAAAAGCAGACCGGCGGGAGAGGTCTTCCCTTCCCGCGATCGAAGCGTCCCACGACCGTACGATTCCGGTACCATCATGAGGGAATGGTATTTCGTCCTCCCACCGCGGGTCCCCGCCGCGGCCGGGCGCCTCGCGCCGGAAGACCATGGAGATCGGGCGCGGAAACGGGTACGATTCTCGGATGAGAGCCGACCGGATACTCGCCGAGGTACGCGGTCCCCGCGTCCTGGACGTCGGGTGCGCGAGCACGAACGTCCGTCCCGACTCGCCGCGCTGGATCCACCGGCGACTCGTCGAGCGTTTCGAGCGGGTCTGGGGAATCGACCGCTCGGTCGAGAACGTGGCTCGAATGCGCGAGGCCGACTATCGCAGGACGATTGTGGCCGACGCCATGGAGTTCGCGCTGACGGAGCGCTTCGACACGATCGTCGCCGGAGAGGTGATCGAGCACCTCGAGAACCCGGGACGGTTCCTCGACCGTGCACGGGACCATCTCGCCCCCGGTGGGCGAATCGTCCTCACCACCCCGTACCCCTTCGCGCTCTTCAATGTCCTGTACGCGTTCCTCAAGTACCCGAAGACGTGCGAGAACGAGGACCACGTGGTTTGGCTGTGCCCGCGGACGATGGAGGAGCTCGCCCGTCGACGAGGGCTCGCGGTCGATCGGTGGGAGGCGGTGGAAGACTACAAGCCGGAGAGCGACTCGCGACCCTACCGGTGGTTCGTGCGGGGGCTGGGGGCGATCCGGCCGGTGGTTCCGAAGCGCCTGCGATGTAACGCCCTGCTGTTCGTTCTCCGAAAGGTCGGCGAGGCGGAGATCAGCGAGCCGCGGCCCACCGCAGCGCGGCGTTGAACAGCCGCGCGCCCTCCTCGGTGAGGTGGTGGAGGTTGTCGCGGTAGAGGCCGAAGAAGATCCGCCGTCCGGCGGCCGTGGTCCCGTCGACGAGAGCGCGCCCCGCTCGTAGGTCGTAGATCACACCGGACGACTACTCCTCCACGAACAGATCCCTGGCCAGTTCGACGCCGGGCGCCACTGCGTAGCGTTCGAGATCGTTAACCCCCGCCTCCCGCAACACCTCCTCGTCCAGAATGAAACGACCGGTGCAGAAGCTCGGGGCGGGGCTCCTCCGTCTTGGCCGCCACCACGACGTTCGCGCCCTCGCGAGCGGCGGGGATCGCGATCGACTTGCCGATCCCCCGGCTCCCACCGGTCACGAAGACCGTGCGACTCCGTCCCCTTGCCACGGACCGGCAACCTAGACCGGTCCCCGCAATCTGCAACAAGGATCGACTCCTCCGGATCCGCCGGCGTCGTCCGCCGGCCGGCCGAACCCTCGGAATTCCACCGCTCATCCTCGGCCTACCCGAACACCAGGACGGAAGCGCTCTTCCGTGAGGACGGAAGTGCCCTCCCCATAGTGGAACGCCTCTTCCGTCTCCATGACCACCGGCTTCCACGATCGCGGAAACGGAGTCGGAACGCCGCCGCCCTCCACCGCCGGCCCGAGGAGGACGCCGATCGGCATGGTACGCCCCCTGCGACATGTCGGGGTGGCGCGGAGGCAGACACGAACCGGCGACTCCCGACGACGGCAGGCCAGGGATGCAGGATTTCTCGATATCGGACCGATCCGAGACGCGATCCGCTCGCGTCGCTACCTTCTCCTCTATGTTCGTTCCCCTGACCCTCTCCGCCCTCGTCGCGTGCGGCGGCGGCCCGACGGCTCCGGAGGCTCTCTCCCGACCCGGGATCGCTTCGGTGATCGTCCGGCCCGGCATGGCGACGATCGCCGTCGAGCAGAAGCTGCGGTTCACCGCCGACGTCCGAGACGCCGACGGCCGGCCCATGGCCGTCCCGATGAGGTGGGAGGCGACGGGCGGCACGATCGACGACCACGGGCTCTACGCCGCCGGCGTGCGTCCCGGCCGCTACGAGGTCCGGGTGATCGCGACGAGCCGGGTTCTGGGCGTCGCCCGCGTCACCATCGAGAAGGTCGTCTCCAAGGGCTCGGGAGGGGACCGCAATCCGGGCGGGTCCGGGGAGACCGACCGGAAATCGGACGACGATCCCCCCGATCGAGGGGAGAGCCCTCCCCAGGACGGGGACCAGGAAACCGACTCCGGGGGCGACGCGGCGGAAGACGATCCTCCCGGGGATCCATCCGAATCCGGCTCCGAGCGTGACGACTCCGGCGACGGAGCTCCCCCGACCGACCCGGACTCGGAAGACTCCTCCGGCGACACCCCCTCGTCCGACTCCGACGGCGGAGAGCCGGGCGGCGGCACCGGAGACGGAGAGACCGACCGGCGGCCGACCACCCTGACGATCTCCCCCGAGCGGGCCACGGTGGAGTCCGGCCAGGGTCTCCAGTTCTCCGTGGACCTGCGCGACCAGGACGGGAAGCCGATGTCGGACCCGGTCACCTGGCGGGCGACCGGGGGCACGATCACGAACACCGGCTTCTACGTGGCGGGGACCCTGCCCGGCGACTTCGAGGTCATCGTCACGAGCGGCGACCTCTCGGCGAGCGCCACGGTCACGGTTCCGGCCGCGCGCGTCGATGGCATATCCGTCCGGCCGGGGGAGAGCGTCCAGGCGGCGGTCGACGCCAACCCCGCCGGCACGACCATCGTCCTCGAGACCGGCGTCCACAGGCGGCAACGGGTGAAGCCGAAGGACGGCACGACCTTCCTCGGACAGCCGGGCGCGGTGCTCGACGGCGAGTACGCCACCGACTACGCCTTTCACGGCGAGGCTCGGGACGTGACGATCCGCAACCTCGTGATCGAGCGCTATGCACCCGGCGCCCAGATGGGGGCGATCAAGGCCGGCGGCCACGACCGGGACGACGGCTCCTACGGCTGGATCGTCGAGAACGTCGAGGTCCGCGAGAACGACGGCGGCGGGATCCGGATCGGCCACGCGATGACGATCCGGAACAGCACGATTCACCACAACAGCCAGATCGGAATCGTGGGTGTGGGCGACGACGTGCTCGTCGAGGGCAACGAGATCGCCTACAACAACCACGGCAAGGAGTTCGACTACGGCTGGGAGGCCGGCGGAGCCAAGTTCGTCAAGACCCGGAACCTGGTCGTCCGCGGCAACCACGTCCACCACAACTGGGGGCCCGGCCTCTGGACCGACATCGACAACGTCGACACCCTCTACGAGGGCAACCTGGTCGAGGACAATGCCGACACCGGGATCTTCCACGAGATCAGCTATCGCGCCACCATCCGTGGGAACACGGTCCGGCGCAACGGGTTCGACCGGGCGGGCGACTGGGCGTACGGGGCCGGGATCCTGGTGGCCCATTCCCCGGACGTCGAGGTCTACGGCAACCTCGTCGAGAACAACCAGAACGGCATCATGGGGATCCAGCAGAACCGGGGGGGCGGCGCACACGGTCCGTACACCCTCGATAACCTGGCCGTGCGGGACAACACCATCGTCCAGACCGCCAACCAGTGGGCCGCCGGAGTCGCCCAGGACGTCGGCGACAAGGGCGTCTTCTCCCGCAACCTCGTCTTCGACCGGAACCGGTACACGCTGAAGGGCGCCGACGCCCGTCAGTTCGAATGGAACAACGGGCAGAACGGGAAGGACGCCTGGCAGGGGTTCGGGAACGACCCGAACGGATCGTTCAACTGGTAAGACTTTCAGGGCGGCGGACGAGGGGCCGCGGCGACGTCATCGTCCGAACCGGCTCCCCGCGAGCGAGACGCTTCCCCGGCCCGTATCTTCCAGCCATGCCGGCCCCGGATCGCCGCCTCGCGGACCCGCGGATCGCCATGTTCATCCATCGGATCGACGAGCGCGCGATCGCGGGAATCGTGATACGGGTGTGCGAGTGGTTGGCCAGGGAGGGAGTCGACGTCACCTTGTTCGCCACCGCCGCCGACCCGCGACCGCGGCGGGGGATCTCCGGCGACGTCCGGGTCGACGTCCTCGGCTCGCTCGTGGACCGGACGACGTTCGCCGTGCCGCGACTGGTGCGCGCGCTTCGCCGAGCTCGCGCCGATGTGCTCTTCGCCCACGGGAACGGGCCGAACCGGGCCGCCGTCCTCGCCCGCGAGATCTCCGAGGTCGACACACGGGTCGTCACCGTCGACCACAACCACTATTCCACCTACATCTCCCCCAGCGGCGGTGGCTATTCGTACCGAAGGCTGCGGAACCTGCTGACCGGATTGCTCTACGCGCGCGCCGATTGCGTGGCCGGCGTGGCGCCGGGAATCGTCGAGGACCTCGTCGGGCGCTTCGGCGGCGAAGCGTGGGAGACGCGGGTGCTGCCCGACCCGGGCCGCGACCCGGAGGAGATCGCCCGCCTGTCCGCAGAGCCGCTCGACCACCCCTGGTACCGCCGCGACCGGGAGCACCGCCTCGTCTGCTCGGTCGCCAACGTGATCCCGCGCAAGGGCGTGCACGTGCTCGTCGAGGCGCTCCCCGGGATCCGGGAACGGGCCGGCGACGTACGGCTCGTGGTCGTGGGGAGAACGGACAACCCGGTGTACCTCGACACGGTGAAGCGGGCCGCCACGGAACGGGGCGTGGGCGAGAGCGTGTCCTTCGTCGGGTTCCGGGAAAACCCGCTCCCCTGGATGGCCGGCGCCGACGCGTTCGCGCTGACCTCGCTGAACGAAGGCTGCCCGCGGGTGCTCTCCGAAGCCATGGCGTGCGGGACTCCCGTGGTGGCCGCCGACTGCCCCACCGGCCCCGCCTTCATTCTCGAGGAGGCGCGCGCCGGCCTGCTGGTCCCCGTCGCCGACGCGCCGGCGACCGCCGAAGCGATCGCTTCGGTCCTGCTCGACGACGAGCTTCGCGAGGAGCTCGTCCGGAAAGGGCGCGAGCGGGCGCGTCACTTCACCCCCCGGCGGGTGGCCGAGGCGTATCTCGACGCCGCCCGGCACGTGGTCCGAGGGCGCCGTTCGACCGGCCCTCGACCGGGCTGACGGGAGACTCGTCTACATGGCCCCGGGTCTCCACTCCCTGATCGAGCGGGCTCGCTTCCTGTGGCGGGAGCGGCGAGACATGCTGGCCGGGCTGCTGGACTCCGGCTCGGCCTCGCTGGCCACCTTCGCCGTGGGGATCTACGCCGTTCGGGTGCTCGATCCGACCCTCCTCGGAGGCTACGCGCTCGCGTACCAGGCGACCTTCCTGGTCGGGCTCGTGCCCTCGAACCTGGTCTTCGTACCGGTCGAGATTCGAGTGGTGGCCTACCCCAGGCGACTGCGACTGGGCCACCTGAATCGCGCGCTGTGGCTGGGGGCTCTCCCGGCCCTGATCTCGGCTCTCGCCGTGGTCGTGTGGGTGCCGATCGCTCCGCCGGAGATCCCCGCCGAGGCCATCCGGGCGCTGACCCTGACGGGTGTCGCGACCGCGGCGCTCTCCCCCGTGCAGGACCATGTGCGACGGATGCTTCACTCGGGCGGGCTGTCGTGGGGGGCGGCGGCGGTTTCCGCGGTGCAGCTCGTCGTCGCGGCCGCCGCGCTCGGCTTCCTGCACGCGAGCGGGATCCCCGCCATCTGGATTCCGTTCGGCGCCCTGGCGGTGGCGAACCTCTGCTCTCTCGCGCTCGGCGTGGCGTGGGCGAGGCGGGGGGCGAGCCCGCTTCCGGCGGGAGAAGCGAGCTACCGGTTCATGGATCTGGCCCGCAGCGGCTCCTGGCTGCTCGGTGGAGGCGTTCTCAATCCGGCCTCCGGCTTCGTCGCGGCCGCCATCGTCTCTCGACTCGCCAGCGCGGCCGCCCTGGGGTACGCGGAAGCCGCCCGCGTGGTCGCTCAGCCGATCTGGGTGCTCGCGGTCGGCCTCTCCTCGGTGATGGGACCGCAGTCGATGGAGGCCGCGGGAGCGGGACGCCGAGCGCGGGCTCGCGACGCCCGGCGCGCCTTCCTGTGGCCGATCCTGGGCGTGGGAGCGCTCACGCTGGCCTGGCTCGGTCCGGACTGGACGCTGAATCCGCTGGCGTGGCTCCTCCCGTCCGCCTACGCCGTCGAGGGCCTCGTGGCGGCGTCGATCGTGGCCCAGACCCTGGCCGCGACCATCTTCCCCTATCGGTCCGAGCTCCTGGGGGCGCGCAAGGAGAGCACCTTCACCAGGATCGAGATCCTGGGAGCGGTGGCTCGGCTGGCGGTCTCCGCCACCGCGTCCTTCGTCCGCGCGTTTGCGATCCCGCTCGGGATCCTGGCCGTCTGGGCCGTTCGTTGGATCGGGGTTCGCAGGGCGCTCCGCCCGGTCTACGAGACGGACCGTAGCGAGAGCGGTCGGGCGCCGGAGGCGGTCGGCCGGGAGTCCGCCTAGTAGGAGTCTGCTCCGGGGGGCCCCGAATCGGCGCGCTTCACCATCTGGCCGCCGTCGACGACCAGGACGTGCCCGGTCACGTGGGTCGTGACGGTGGCCAGGGCGTAGAAGGCCGCCGCCACGTCCTCGGGTCTCCCCAGTCGGCCGAGCGCCGTTCCGGCCTCCAGTCGCTCGAAGTGTCCAGGGTTCGACGACCAGAGCCTCTCCGTCCTGGGAGTGCGTATCGTTCCGGGCGCCACCACGTTGATGCGGATCCCCTCCGCGCCCAGGGGATCGACCAGGGCGTGCATCATCCCGATCAGCCCCGCCTTGGCGGCGGAGTAGGCGGGCATCCCGCTTCCGGTCAACGCGTTGAAGGAAGAGGTGAGGTGGATCGAGCGGTCCGCCGAGCGGTCGGCGCGCATCCACGGCAGGGCGGCCCGGAGGACCAGGAACTGGGTCGTCAGGTTGGCCTCGATGGAGGCCCGGAAGAGCGCCGGACTCATCTCGACCGGGTCCTCCCGTGTGGGCGGCTCCTCCGGGAGCGCTCCTCCCGCGACCCCGATCACGTGACGCAGGGCGTCGTTCGATCGCGCGTCGGCGACCGCCGCCTCCAGTGCCGCCTCGTCCTCGAGATCGACGATCCGGCCGCGGTACCCCGGACCCGGCGGCTCCTCGACCGATGGATCCCTGTCGAGCCCCACCACGCCCCATCCCTCGTCGAGGAACCGGCGGGCCGTCGCGGAGCCGATCGCTCCGGCCGCGCCGGTGATCAGGACCACGTCGCTCACGGAAGGATCATTCGGTGGGACTCGACCCGCGCCACCCGATCGAGCCAGGCGGCGCGATCCTCCGGGAGCCGCCGATCGTGCTCGCGGATCACCTGGAGCACCGGGCACCGCTTCTTCGAGACCCGGTTGAACCACACCCGCCCCAACGCCACCTTCGGCGTGGCGATCGCCCGGGCGTGCGCCCACGCCTCCACGGCCATCAGGGAGGGTCGATCCCAACGGCCGTCTACCACCGCGTCGGCGGCCCGCCGGACCGCGGCTCCGGCGACCCCGAACAGCTCCGCCGCCTGCCCTACACCGGTCGGATCGCTCTCCAGGAGCTCCACCACGTTCTTCGTCGCCAGCCCCTCCGGGTCCTTTCGTCCGCCGGCGCGCATGCCGTTGTAGACCAGCTTGAGGACCCCCTCGGCCCCCGGACGGATCCGCCGGAAGCCGAGCGCGTCCATCTCGCTCATCGCGAGGAGCTCGTCGACCCCCATCAGCGCGCATCCCCGGAACGTCGCGAGGAGCTTCACGTCGAACTGGATCAGGTATGGGGAGGCGGGATCGAGGGCGACGAAGTGGGGCCCCTGCGGGACGTGCCGGCAGACCACGGCGGGACCCAGCCCGTGCTCCCTCAGCCACTCGATCCAGGTCCGCTCCACCCCCGGCCAGTCCGACGCCGGCGCGAAGCTGTCGACGTCTCCGTGGCCGGTGAGGGCCGACTCCACGTTCTTCCACACGGACCACCGCGGGAAGCGTTCGGTCACGCTCCGCAGCAACGGGAGCCACAGCGCGGCGCGGTCTCCCGTCGCGCGCGTCACAGCAGGGCCTCCACCTGCTTGAGCCACGAGCGCGCCACGCTCCGCCACGAGAACTCCTCGCGGACGACGTCCCACGCGCGGCGCCCGACCTCCGCGGCATCGGGTCGTCCGAGCGCCCGCAGGCCCTCGGCCAGCCCTTCGGGAGTGGCCTCGGCCAGGATCGCGGCCCGCCGCGAAGCGAGGTGCCGGCCGAGCGGATAGGGGGTGGCGAGAACCGGCACGCCGACCGAGGCGGCCTCCGCGGCCGCGTTCCCGAACGCCTCCCAGCGGGACGGGTAGACGAATCCGCGGGCGCGGACGAGAAGGCCGTACTTGATCGCGCCGTAGACCGGCTCGCCGATCGTCACCCACGGTCCGAGCTCCAGCCGATCGACGAGGCGGCGCATCGCCTCCTTGCCCCCGAGCCGCGAGTCGGGACCGTGGAGCCTCAGAGACGGGCGCTCGTCCGGCCGAAGCAGCGCCAGGGCCCGCAGGAGGAGATCGATCCCCTTGTGCTCGGGGTCGTATCGGCCGTACCAGAGCACGTACCCCCGCTCCCTCCGTCCCATCGGTACTCGTCGTGGAGCTCCACGCCGTTTGGGACCGCCACCACGTCACCGCGGTAGCCGAGGGCCCGGAGGTGATCGATCTCGTCCTCGAAGAACACGTGCACGGCGCGCGCCTCCATGACGAGACGACGCTCCCATACCCACCACCAGGCGCGCTTGAGGGCGCGCTTGCGGTCGAGGATGCGCGGGTCGTAGGCCCCCCGGGGCTCGAGCAGATACGGAACCCCGGCTCGGCGCGCGCTCGTCCCCGCGCGGACGTTGTGCAGGACCCACGCGGAATGGAGCACGAGCACGTCGGCGTCCTCGAGGACCTCCCGCAGGCCCAGGGGAACCTTCCAGGGCCAGCCGGTGTGACGGACCGGGACCAGCTCGACACCTTCGGGCGTCGCCGGCGCGGATCCCTCGTCGAACGCGATCCGGATCCGGGCGTCGGTTCCGGCCAGCTCGAGCGAGTGGTGCCAGACCGAGCGGGTGATCCCTCCGTCTCCGACGACGGCGCGGGGATAGTAGCGGACGATCCGGATTCCGGACCCGGGATCGGGAGCGGAGCCCTCCGGCTCGCCCGACGGTCTGGTCGCTGCGGCTTTCTGCATGGCTCCTCGAAAAGTGCAATGTCCGTGCCTCGAACGCGTAGTCCTACGCGGAGCAGGAACATGTCTCGCCGAGAGGGCCGATGCACGCGTGGGACGAGGCGCGATGCGGAGGAATGGCAGCGCTATTCCGCACGAATCGCGACGCCCTACGGCGCGATGCATGCAATCATGTTCCTGCTCCGCGTAGTATATAGGAGCCACACCCCTTGACCACGCCGATCCGGAGACGCGCCCTCGTGTGGAGAACCTCTCGATTCCTCGGACTTCTTTTCGCCGCGGCCGCCTGCGGCCTCACCCAGCCCGACGTCGCCCCTCCCGCCGACGGCTCGAACGGTCCCGACGATCCGGGCGGGACCGATCGGTCCGGCTTCGTGGTCCTCCTGGTCGGCGACCCCGGCTCGCTGAATGCCTCCGAGGACGCCCTGCGCGATCGTCTGGGTCGTCTGGACCTCGAGGTCCGGGTGCGGGACGACGACGGCTTCGCCACCGCCCACGCCGATGGCTGCGACCTGGTGGTGATGAGCAAGACGGTGGATTCCGAGACGGTCGGGACCACGCTCAAGCCCGTCTCCTGCCCGGTCGTCTTCTGGGAGGACAACCAGCAGAAGCTCGACATGCTGGCCACCATCGACAACGACGGCTCCGGCGGGACGGCCTGGCACTCGACCGGGGACGACCTCTTCATCCGCTCCGACGCCCCGGCGTCGCTGCGCGCAGGCCTGGAGGGCGAGCTAGACTTCTACACCCGCCGGGACGAGATCACCTTCTCCCCCCGCGGGGAACTCGTGGCCGACGCGATCGTCGTCGCCGAATTCGACGAGCGAGGAGGGAACCCGGCGGTCTACGTCCTCGAGGGCGGCGCCCGCCTGGCCGACGGGTCCCGAGCCGCCGGGCGGAGAGTGTACTTCGGGCTCTACGACGACACCTTCCGCCTCCTGACGAGCGAAGGACTGGCGCTGTTCGACGCCGCCCTCGGCTGGGCGCTACGGTAGGCGTTCGCGCGGTTCCGAGGCGGCACCGGCCAAAAAGAGGAGCCAGGTGCCGATGCCGAGCAGCTTCAGCCCCTCCTCGGAGAGCACGTGCCACATCGGGGCCGGCGGCGACTCGAGCAGGTCGAGGAAGAGCGATCCGGCCAGGAGCGCAATCGCGCCGGTGAAGACCAGCGGCGCCCGGGCGCGGATCCTCGCCCGATAGGCCGCGGCGTAGGCGATGGCCGCGGCCGCGTACCCCGTCAGGACCGCCTCCTCCGGAATCCCCAGCACCCGCGGGATCACCCATTCGTGGAGCATGAAAAGGTCGTCGACGAGCAGTACCGCGGTGAGGAGCGCCGAGACGAGCAGGAAGCCGCCGGCGTCGGCTCGCGAACCGGCGACCCGCACGAAGAGGCAGATCGCCACCCCCGCCGCCCACAACAGGATCCCCACGTTCGACAGCAGGCCCGTGTAGACCGGCACCTCCGCCGTGGAGAAGACGTCCCGGGTGAACACGACGAACGGGATACCGGCCACCTCCGCAACGACCACGGCGGCGGCGATCAGTCCGACGAGCGGAGCGTGAATCCAGATCGCCCAGCGCCTCGATCGCGACCGGAGCGCCGGGTCGGGCGCCGGCGTCATCCCGTGGCGTCGCCGTCCGCGGGGATTCCCCCGGTGTCCTTCCCCACCGTCCTCCGGGCGACCACCTCCGCGTAGATCGCCATCAGACGCTCGTAGTTGATCGTCGCGGTGTACTTCGAATCGAACTCCGCCCGCCCCGCCCGGCGGACACGCTGGAGCGCCTCGGGATCGGCCGCCGCGGATTCCACCGCCTTCGCCAGCGCCGCCGGATCCCCCGCCGGCACGAGCCACCCCGTCTCGCCGTGGCGGATGATCTCGGACATCCCGCCCAGGTCGCTGGCCACCACCGGCAGCCCGGCCGCGAACGCCTCCACGATCACGAACGGGAGGCCTTCGTACCAGACCGACGGGAAGACGAGGAGCCGCGCCTCGCGCATCCGCTCCAGCACCTCCTCGCGTGGACGGCGGCCGAGCCACTCGATCCCGTCGATCCGCTCCGCGGCCGACGCGACCCGCGGCGATTCAGGACCGTCTCCGACCACCTTCAGCGGGATCCGGCCTCGGAGCCGCTCCCAGGCCTCGACCAGGGTACGGACCCCCTTCTCCTCGGAGAGACGGCCGACGAACAACGCGTAGCCGCCGCCTCCTCGGCCCATGCCCGGATCCTCGTCCAGGAAGTTCGGCTTCACCCGGACGCTCTCCGGAGGCAGCCCGCCCTCGACGAACTTGCGCCTCCCGAACTCCGTGAGCGCGACGTACCGGTCGACCTTTCGCGAGAACGTCCCCAGGCCGCGATGCAGGGCGAAGGTGCTGGCGACCACGCCGGTCGCCAGGCGACCGTGGTGGTAGCACGAGTGCAGGATCGACGGCCACGCGAAGCGCCGTCCGACGCAGTCCTCGCACGGGCCTCCGTCCCGGTACAGCTGGGCGTTCGGGCACAGGAGACGGTAGTTGTGAAGCGTCTGGACGACCGGCAGCCCCTCCGACTTCGCCGCCCAGTAGGCGGACGGGCCGAGGATTGGAAAGGTGTTGTGGAAGTGGACCACGTCCGGTCGCTCCTCGTGGAGCAATCGGCGCAATCGGCGGTTCGCCCGGGCGTTCCAGTGGGCCCGCGCGGCGAGCGAGAGCCGGCCCATCTCCGGGATCTGGTCGTTGCGCTGCTCGTAGCGGACCACGTCGTGGCCGCGCGACTCCAGGAGCGCGGTCTCGGATTCGAAGGCACGGTCCTCTCCGCCGGGCTGGATGTACCGCTCGTGGACGACCGCGATCTTCACGCCCGCGCCTCCGCGGCGTGCGGAAGGCGGCGCTGGATCTCGAGCGCCGCGATCCCGCCACCCATCAACGACCAGAACCAGATGCCACCCATCGGCCCTTCCAGGAAGACGTCGAACGTGGCGTTCACCATGAACGCGGTCCAATAGGCGAGGATCCACAGGTCGATTCGCGCCCATCCTTCCCGGCCCTCGCGCCGGGCACGAAAATGGGCGAGGAGCAAGGAGACGCCGAAGAAGCCGTGCAGCAGGATCCAGAGAACGAACCCGGGCACGCCGGCGCGGGCGAGGACGGTCAGGTGGCCGTTGTGTGGGCTCCGCAGGGACTCGTCCATCCAGTCCACCTGATATCCGTCGGCGTTCGCCAGGTTGATGCCGAACCCCTTGCCGCTCCAGAAGTACGGTCCGAAGACGGTGTAGTCGACGATGTCGCCCCACCACCGCCGCCGCCAGTCCGCAGTCCCCTGCAGACTCTCGCTCCCGGTCTCGTCCCCCACCACGCTGACCGCGTTCCGCGCGAGCTGCCGGGCCGAGATGTCCCGCTCCCCGGGGATGTCGACCCGCACGTCCGCTGCGACCAGGACGGCCAGGAGCGTCGCTCCGGCCATTCCGATCTTGAACCATCGCCACGAGGGTCGCAGGACCATGACCAGGCCCAGCGCCACGACCACGGCCACCATTCCGCCCCGGTTCTTCGTCGCGGCGGCCACGAACGTCAGCGCCCACAAACCCCACAGGACCCACTCCAGCCACGCCCGGCGGCGGTCGCGGAGATCCCATAGCCCCAGCAGCAGAAAAGCGCCCGCGCCGGCGAGGTGGACGGCCACGTCCCCGGGCTTGAGCAACGGGATCGTCACGTCGGTTCCCGGCATGCGCGGTAGACGTTCGATCCAGATCGTGGACGCGAGGTAGCCGAAGGGAAGCCAGACGAGAAGCCAGGGGAGCCACCGACGATACCCCTCCGGCACCCGACGCCATCCCTCCCCGGCCAGCAGCAGCGCCGCGACGATCACCGCAAACGCCGTATACCCCCACAGCACCGCGTCCCGGAGCGCGCCGACGCCGTGGGTGCCCAGATAGGGGATCGTCCGCCAGGCCCCCCACGTCATGTACGCCAGCAGCAGGCCCACGATCGGCGAACGGAGCGTCCGCCCGAGGCCGCGGTCGCTCGCGAGGAGCGCGACCAGTCCGAGGCCGAGCGCCATCTCGCCGATGTAGAGCGGCTCGACGCCGACGTAAGCGAAGCCTCGCCCGAGCATCGCGTAGCCGACGAGGACCACGGCCAGCAACGCGCCATAACCCCTGCGGTACCGGTCGGGATGGACCACCGCGGCGACCGCGACCACGGCCACGCCGACGAGACCGGCCGCCAGCGCCGGCTTAACGAGGATCGCTCCCGCGATCGCCAGGCCCGAGAGCGCGAGCCCGAGCGTCCACTTCACAACCGAGGGGACCTCGGAGGCGCCTCGCGCCACGGTCCGGAGCGGATCCGCCCGGGCCGCCGTCGGCACGTCCACCAGCCGCGGGGTCACGATCGACCGCCGGGCGCGAATTCCATCACGATCCGCGCGACCTCGTCCACCACCGCCTCGATCGGGCGCGACGCGTCGACGACGCGAGCGGAACCGAGCCGCCCCGCCAGCCGCAGGTACGCCTTCCTCTGGCGCTCCATCTCCATGGGGGTGACTTCCTGCTTGCGGGACCGGAGGACGTCGACCGGCGCGTCGAGGACCACCAGGGAATCGGGTCGGGGAACGCTCCTCCCCACCACGCGGGCCAGCCGCGCCGACGCTCCGTACCGATATCGCGCGGGATCCACGACGACGTCGTCAAAGTAACGGTCGAACAGCACCAGGGTCGAACGGCGCAGCGCGGGGCGGATCTCGAGCAGGTAACCGAGCCAGTAGTCGATCCACCACCAGCCGAGCTTCACGACCGAGACGACCCGACCCCGCGGCGGACGACCGTGCGGATCGACCACCGGGGCTCGCTCGCGCCGGCTCCTTCCCACGT
>JAHWKZ010000030.1 GCA_019347645.1 Gemmatimonadota bacterium
AGGGGTCCGGCGCCGCGCCAAGTACATCGTGATCGAGCTCGACGGCGGCCGCGTGTGGGTCACCCATCTCCGGATGAGCGGGAAGTACCGGTTCGTGCCGCCCGGCGGCGCGGCTCGAGCGGTCGCCGAGTCGCCGGAGACCTCCCTCGACCCCGACCCGGGGGAGGCGAGGTACGTCCGCGCGACCTTCGAGTTCGAGGACGGGGGCCGGCTGCTCTACGTCGATCCGCGGACCCTCGGCCAGATGGAGGTCGCCGAGGCGTCGGCGTGGCGGGAGAGGGCGGCGGGCCTCGGGCCCGAGCCGCTGGATCCCGACTTCACTCCGGAGGCCCTCCTGGAGCGCCTGGCGGCCACCCGACGGGCGGTCAAGGTGGCCCTGCTCGACCAGGCGGTCGTGGCCGGCCTCGGGAACATCTACGTCAACGAGGCGCTGTGGCGGGCGCGGGTCAGCCCCCGGCGGCGGGGCGTGAACCTCGGGCCGATGCGCGCCGGGCGGCTCCATCGCGCGATCGTAGACGTGCTGGAGGAGGCGGTGGGGAAGCGCGGCACGACCCTCGGCGCCACCTATCTCGACTGGGCCGACGCCGAGGGCGAGGCCGGGGGTTTCTACGACTTCCTCGACGCCTACGGACGGGAGGGCGGGGCGTGCCGGCGCTGCGGCACGCCGATCCGGCGGATCGTCCAGGCGCAGCGCTCCACGTGGTACTGCCCCGGATGCCAGCGCTGATCCGGCCGCCGGCCTGACGATGGGCCGGCTGATCCTCGCCACCTTCGGCTCGCTCGGCGATCTCCATCCTATGATCGCGCTCGGACGGGCGCTGGCGGCGCGGGGCCACGACATCGGGATCGCGACCAGCGGCTTCTATCGCGACGCGGTCGAGTCCACGGGCCTGGGCTTCCATCCCGTGCGGCCCGACGTCGACCCCGGCGACCGGGAGCTCTTCGAGCGCGCGATGCACCCGCGGAAGGGTCCCGAGGTCGTGATCCGCGAATGGGTGCTGCCGAGCCTGCGCGAGAGCTTCGAGGACACCCTGGAGGCGAGCGCCGGCGCGGACGTGGTCGTGAGCGGCGACGTCGCCTTCCAGGCCCCGCTGGCCGCCGAGGCGGCCGGGGCGGCATGGGCCTCGATCACCCTCTCCCCGGCCTCGTTCCTGTCGGCCCACGACCCTCCGGTCCTCCCCGTCGCGCCGTGGCTCGAGCGCCTGCGGCGCCTCGGGCCGATCGTGAATCGGCTGGTCCCCCGGGCGGTCCGCCTCGTCACCCGGTCCTGGTTCGATCCCGTCCGGCGGCTCCGCGAGGAGCTGGGGCTGCCGCCCGCGGGTCACCCCCTGTTCGAGGGCAAGCACTCGGACCGGCTCGTCCTGGCGATGTTCTCCCGCGTCCTGGCCGAGCCGCAGCCGGACTGGCCGGAGGCGGCGGTGACCACCGGCTTCGCCTTCCACGACCGCTCGGACTTCGAGCCGCTCTCCCCGGACGCCTTCGCGTTCCTCGAGGGCCGGGACCGGCCGATCGTCTTCGCCCTCGGCTCGGCCGCTTCCCGCCTGCCGGGCGACTGGTGGGAGGTGGCGCTCGGGGCCGCGCGGAGCCTGGATCGGCGGGCCGTCCTCGTGCTCGGTCCGGAGCCCGGGGTCCGCCCGGGGACGGCGGGCCCCGACGTGCTCGTCCTCGACTACGCGCCGTACTCGGAGGTCTTCCCGAAGGCGGCGGCCGTCGTCCATCAGGGGGGTATGGGAACGCTGGGCCAGGCCCTGCGAGCCGGGCGTCCGCAGCTCGTCGTCCCGTTCGCCCACGACCAGCCCGACAACGCCGCCCGCGCCGAGCGCACCGGCGTCGCCCGGTCGATCCCGCGGAGGGAATGGAGCGTCCGGCGGGCGGTCGAAGCGCTCGAGGAGCTGCTCGCCGATCCAGGCTACGAGCGGCGGGCCGAGGCGGTGGCGTCGGTGGTGCGGAGCGAAGGCGGCGCGAAGGCGGCCGCGGCGGAGATCGAGCGCGAGTTCGCGGACGAGCTGGGCGCTCGGTAGCGGCCGCTACCCGGTCAGGTACAGGTGCTCGACCTCGAAGGCGCCGTCGACCACGGTCAGCAGCCCGCAGGTGGCGTCGCCGCCCACCCCGCCGGCCGTGCCCGGGTTGAAGTAGCGGACCTCGTCCCAGACGCGGGAGAGCGGCTCGTGGGTGTGGCCGAAGATCACCAGGTCGGGGCGGATCACCGCGTACTTCTCCACGAAGTCGTCGACGCGGGCGCGCCCCTGCCGGTGCCCGTGCACGAGCGCGATCTTCACCCCCTCGCGCTCGACCAGGAGCTCCGGCGGCAGTCGCTGCCTGAGCGCCGCCTCGTCCATGTTGCCGTACACGGCCGTCACCGGGGCGATCGCCTCGATCTCGACGAGCGCGTCCTGGCTGGCGATGTCGCCCGCGTGGAGGACCTCGTCCACCCCCTCCAGCGCCTCGTACAGCGCCCCCAGCACCCGATCGTGCGTATCGCTGACGACCCCGATCCTCACAGGATCGTCTTCCCGAACGCGGAGAGGATCAGCTCCATCCCGAGCCGCCCCGTCCGATTGCGCTCGTCGAGGATCGGGTTGGTCTCGACGCAGTCCATGCCGATCATGCCGTCGGTGTCGGAGACGATCTCCAGCGCGAGGTGCCCTTCGCGGTAGTCGACTCCACCACGGACCGGCGTGCCCACCCCCGGCGCGTAGTTGGGATCCACGAAGTCCATGTCCCAGGAGACCCAGAACCCGATCGTTCCCTCCGTGACGATCGCCAGCGCCTCCTCGAGGACCGGCACGATCCCGTCCTCGTCGATCTCACGCATCGTGAACGCGCGCATCGCCGACTCGCGGATCAGGCGCCGCTCCCCCGGGTCCACGGCGCGGGCGCCGATCAGAACCGTCTTCTCGGGGCGAATCTTCGGGCGGGATCCCTCGATCTCGACCAGCTCGGAGGGGCCGTGACCGAGCGCCACGGCGAGCGGCATCCCGTGGATGTTGCCGCTGGGCGAGGTCTCGGGGGTGTTCATGTCGGCGTGGGCGTCGAACCACAGCAGCCCGATCTCCTCGTCGTCGGCGTTCGCCCAGGCGGAGGCCCCGGCCAGCGAGCCGATCGAGATCGAGTGGTCGCCGCCGAGGACCAGGGGCAGCGCGCCGTCTTCGAGGATCCCCCGGACGCGCTCGGCCAGCCGACGGTTCACCTCGGCGATCTCGGTCAGGAACCGGGCGTGGGATTCGCCCTCCTCGGCGGATTCCAGGATCCGCACCGGGAGGTCCCCGAGGTCGACCACCTCGTAGCCCAGCCGCTGGAGGCGCTCCCGTACCCCCGCGATCCGCAGCGCCGAGGGGCCCATGTCGACGCCGCGGCGGCCCGCCCCGAGATCGATCGGGACACCGAGGATGTGGATCGTCTCGGGGTAGGGTTTCGGCATCAGGGCCTCACCCCGTGATGGAGGGCGGCGATCCCGCCGGTGAGGTAGCGGTACCGGACACGGTCGAAGCCGGCCTCGCGCAGCAGCCTGGCGAGGGAGCGGACGTCGGGGAACGCCTTCACGGATTCGGGAAGGTAGCGCGCGGCGGCGGAGTCGTGCGAGACGAGGGCGCCGGCCCGGGGCAGCACGTGGTGGAAGTAGCCGTGGTAGAGCGCGCGAAACACCTTACCCGGCGGCGTCGTGAACTCGAGCACCACCAGCCGTCCACCGGGGGCGAGCACGCGTTGCATCTCGGCGAGCCCCTGGGAGTAGTCGGCCAGGTTCCGGAGCCCGAAGCCGATCGTGCAGCCGTCGAAGGCGGCGTCGGGAAACGGCAGCGCCAGCGCGTCGGCGGCCACCGGATGGACGGGGCCGGGCGTGGCGGCGGCCTTCTCGCGGCCGCTCGCGAGCATCCGGATCGAGAAGTCCGCGGCCGCCACCCGCGCGCCCGGCGCGCGCTCGGAGATCGCGACGGCGAGGTCCATTGTGCCGGCGCAGAGATCGAGGAACGTCTCCCCGCCCGTGGGTGCGAGCGCGTCGATCGTCCGGGCGCGCCAGCGGCGATGGACGCCGGCGGAGAGCAGATCGTTGAAGCGATCGTAGCGGGGGGCGATCCGATCGAACATCGATCGCACCCACACGGCCTTCTCGTCGGCCGGCGGCAGGGGCGTCGAAACCATCGGGCGGCGGACCTCGTTGTGAGGACGTGTGGGGACGAAGACGGACGAGCAGCTCGTAGCGGAAGCCCTCTCCGGCTCCCAGTCGGCGTACACCCGGCTCGTCGAGCGATTCGAGCGTCCGGTCTACAACCTCGTGGCGCGCATGGTGCGGGACCGCGGGCTCGCCGAGGACCTCGCCCAGGAGGCGTTCGTCAAGGCCTTCACGCGCCTCGACACCTTCCGCTCCGGCCAGGGCAAGTTCTCCAACTGGTTGTTCAAGATCGCCCACAACACCGCCATCGACCACCTGCGGAAGAGCCGACTCGACACCGTCCCCCTCGACAAGACCGAGCCCGACGAGCCCGATTACCACGCCGTGCTGGCCGACGCCGAGGCCGCCACTCCGCTCGACCGGACGGTGGCTGGCGACCTCGGCCGCGCGCTGGCGGCCGCCGTGGATCGACTCCGTCCGGAGTACCGGGAGGCGATCGTGCTGCGCCACCAGGAGGGGCTCGCCTACGACGAGATCGCCGAGGTGACGGGGATGCCGTTGGGGACCGTGAAGACCTACATCCACAGGGCGCGGAAGGAGCTGGCGGCGATCCTAGAGGAGGCCGGATGGGCGCCGACGGGATGACCGCCGGACGGTGGCGACGCGACCGCCCGAAGACGAAACTCGAACGCGCTTCCTCTCGTAGGGCACGACAGGAGGAATCATGAGGAAGGATCGCAGACTCCGGAACGAGATGGACGCCTGGCTGACCGCCGAGGCGGCCGGTGACGAGAGGGGCGCCGAGGCGGCGTTCGCCGCGCTGGTCGGGGCGCTGCCGCGCCTGACTCCCGCCGCGGGATTCGCCGAGCGGGTCGTATGGGCCGCCCTGCCCCCGACCCAGGCGGCGCCGGGCTGGCTGGCCTGGCTCGCCCGGGGCGGTCTGGCGGCGGCGCTGGCGCTGGTGGCCCTGGCCACCGGGTTCCTGCCGATGGCCACCCGGCTGCCGGTGTCGCTCCCGAGCTTCGGCGAGGTGGTCAAGAGCGTGGCCGGCGGGCTCGCCTGGATCGGCGGCCGGTTCGAGACCGGTCTCGAGGTCTGGGAGTTGCTGGGCCGAATCGGCGAAGCGATCACGGTGGCGCTGCAGACTCCGGAGGCGCAGGCGGGCCTCGCCGGGAGCGCGATCCTCGCCACGATCGCCTTCTATACCTTGCATCAGCTATTGACCTTCGAGAGGAGAACCGTCCGATGACCGGGATGCTGCGAACCCTGGCCGGCGCCGCGATCGTCGCCGTGGGGCTCGTGCTGACGCCCCCGGTGGCGGGGGGGACGGCGTGGGCCCAGGACACGACCGCTCAGGCGCAGGAGCCGTCGCTGCGCGCGCTCCGCGACCGAGTCGAGGAGCGGTACCGGGTGCTCCCGGTCCAGGAAGGCATCGTCCTGATCCCCCTGTACGACACGGACGTGGAGGCGATCGAACTCTCCGACGGTGACATCGCCGTCGATGGCGATCCCGTCACCGGCGCCGAGCTCCGGGACGCCCTGGGCGAGGACGCCGACGACCTCCTGCGCCTCTCCTACCTCGACGCCGACTCTCGCCGGGTGCTGTTCGGGATCGGCGCGCCCCCCGCCGTGGCGGACACGGCCACCGCGGAGGCGGATACCCTCGCGGTCGCCGAGGAGGAGGAGCGCGACGAGCGCCGGGAGCGCGGCGTGGCCCAGGGCGACCGCGTTCGTGTGGGCGGCAGCGTCCGGATCGGCCCCGACGAGGTGATCGACGGCGACGTCGTCGCGGTCGGTGGCTCGGCCCACGTGGACGGCGAGGTGGACGGCGACGTCACCGCCATTGGCGGATCCGTCCACCTCGGCCCCGAGGCGGTGATCGACGGTGACGTGACCGCGATCGGCGGTCAGGTCCACAAGACCCCGAGCACGATCGTCCGTGGCTCGATCGAGGAGACCCCGATCGGCGTGGGCGACATCCGCATCGCGCCTCACATCCGCATGATGGACAGCCCCTTCGAGGGATTCGGCGAGTTCGTGGGGATCGTGACGTGGATCGTCTTCCTCTCCCTGGTCGCGTGCCTCGTCTACCTGCTCGCCAAGCGCCCCATCCAGCGGATGGAGTACCGCGTGAGAACCTCGACCTGGAAGGCGGCCGCGGTCGGCCTGGCCGCGCAGATCCTCTTCTTCCCGGCTCTCGTCCTGACTATAGTGGTCCTCGCGATCTCGATCATCGGGATCCCCCTGCTGCTCGGCATCCCCTTCGCCCTGCTGGCGCTCGCGATCGGCGTGCTGGTCGGCTTCACGGCGGTGGCCAAAACCCTCGGCCACGCCGCCGAGTCGCGGTTCGGCTGGGCCCACGAGAAGCCCTACATCGCGGTCCTGGTCGGCATAGGGCTGATCATGGCGGTGTCGTTCTTCGGGGCCGCACTGGGGGTCCCCGCCGCCGGCCCGCTCGAGGCGTTCGCCGTCATCCTCATGGTGATCGGCTTCGTGATCCAGTACGTCGCCTGGACGATCGGCCTCGGCGCGCTGCTCCTGACCCGGTTCGGGACCCGCTACACGTGGAATGGCGAGGGTGGTCCCGCGGCCCCGGTCCCGGCGCCGGCCGGCACCGCTCCGCCGGCCCCGGAGCGTCCGGTCGAGACCGCGCCCGAGGAGCCGCGGACCTGAGCGGCGCGATCCGGAAGCCGCGAAGGGGCGGCGGCGGGCGACCGTCGTCGCCCCTTCGTCGTCGGAACCCGTCCGAGGCGTCCCGGGTACCAAGGGCACAGTCTCGAATCCGAGGAGGAATCGATGCGTACCCCGTTTCGCGTATCCCGGTACGTCCTGACGCTCGGCCTGGCGATCCTATCCGGGGCGATCATGGCCGCCCCCGCGACCGCCCAGGACGCCTCGGGTTCCACCTACCGCGTGATCCTGTACATCGCCGAGGAAGGCGCGCCGGCCGAGATGTCGCTCCGCCGCCTCGAAGAGGTATGGACCGCGGATCAGGGGACCGAGCGCCTCCGGCAGCTTCTCGGCGCGGGGAGCATCCAGCGGCTCGAGGACGTGCGGATCGAGCCCGGCCGTGAGGGACCCGCGCTGAAGGTCGGCAACGTGACGGTCCGGGTGAAGGGGGCCTATCGGGAGCCGAGGCGGGACGCCATGTTCCTCCGGGTGGAGGTCGAGGGCGGCCGGGACACGCTGGTGAAGGAGATGCTCTCGAAGTTCGACGAGACGATCCTCCTGGCCTATCCCCTGGCGGAGGGCGACAGGTCGGTGGTGGCGCTGATCATCCCGGCGCAGGTCCCCTAGCCAGGCGAGTCTCGTTCCGCCGCGCGCGGCGTCCCTCCTCCGCCGCCGCGGCCACGTCGGGGCGTCGGCGCGAGCCGGCGCCCCGTTCTTGTTCCCCCCGCCGGCCCGCCGTTAGGTTCCCCTCTCCATGGCCCGGAGGTTCGACAACTGGATCGGCGGCGAATGGGTGGGGAGCGAGGAGCGCGAGCCGATCCTCGATCCGTTCACCGGCGAGGTGGTGGGCGAGATGGCGCTCGCGTCCGACGCCGACCTGGATCGGGCCATCGAGGCCGCCGTGGACGCCTTCGAGCTGACCCGCGGCCTCTCCGCGTACGAGCGCGAGCGGATGCTCCGCGGCGTGGCCGAGCGGATCGAGAAGCGGCGCGACGAGCTCGCCGAGCGGATGATCGCCGAGGCCGGCAAGCCCCGGCAGTACGTCGAGGGGGAGATCACCCGCGCGGTCTCCACGTTCACCCTCGGAGCCGAGGAGGCGAAGCGCTTCGGCGGCGAGGTGATCCCCGTCGACATCATGGAGCGCTCGCAGGGATACGTCTCGCTGACGAAGCGCTTCCCGCGCGGCCCGGTCGCCGCCATCAGCCCGTTCAACTTCCCGCTGAACCTGATCGCGCACAAGGTCTCCCCGGCGCTCGCGACCGGGAGCACCGTGGTCCTGAAGCCGCCCATGCAGGCGCCCCTGACGAGCCTGATCCTGGCGGATATCCTCGCCGACGCCGGAGTGCCCCACGGCGCGGTCAACATCCTGCACATGGTCCCCGACGTCGCCGAGCGCCTAGCCACGGACGAGCGGTTCACGATGCTGACCTTCACCGGCAGCGACACGGTGGGATGGATGCTGAAGGGCAAGGCGGGAAGGAAGCCGGTGCTGCTGGAGCTCGGCGGCAACGCCGGGATGATCGTGCATCGGGACTGCGACTGGGACTGGTCACTCGAGCGCGCCGCGATCGGCGGCTTCGCGTTCGCGGGGCAGGTGTGCATCAAGGTCCAGCGGCTCTACGTGGACGACGTGATCGCCGACGAGTGGATTCCCGCGTTCGTCGACCGGGTGGACGGGCTCCGGATGGGAGACCCGCGCGACCCGGGGACCGTGGTCGGCCCGCTGATCGACGACGCCGCCGCCGACCGCGTGGAGGAGTGGTTGTCCGAAGCCGTCGACGGCGGCGCCCGGATCCTGGGCGGCGGCGATCGCGACGGCCGGTTCATCCGCCCCACGGTGGTGACCGACGTCGATCCCGCCATGAAGCTCTCCTGCCGAGAGGTGTTCGGGCCCGTGGTGGTGGTGGATCGCTACCGCGACTTCGCCGAGGCCGTCCACGCCGTGGACGCCTCCGAGTACGGCATCCACGCCGGCGTCTTCACCCACGACCTCCGGCGGATCGCCTACGCCTTCCACCACCTCGAGGTGGGCGGGGTGATCGTGAACGACGCCCCGATGTTCCGGGTCGACAACTTCCCCTACGGAGGGGTCAAGAAATCGGGGCTGGGTCGCGAGGGCGTGCGCTACGCCATGGAGGCGATGACCGAGCCCCGGATCCTGGTCCTGGACCTGGACCATTGAGCGCGGTGCGGGCGACGGTGCTGGCCGCGCTCGCCGCGGCGGGACTCGGCTGCGCGGACGGAGATGATCCGGACTACCCGTCCAAGGAGTGGAGCGGCTGGTACCAGAGCCGGATGACGGGCTCCTCCACCGACTGCCACGGGGCCGATCTCCCCCCGCCGATGTCGGGCTTCACCATGACGGTGGAGCACCACGCGAACAACCGGGCGAGCGTCCGGATGGGGACCTTCGTGGGCCTGTCCGGCGAGTTCGCGGGCGACACGCTCCGCGCGACCACGTCGTTCGACGTCCCCATCCAGCTCCCCGACACCCTCGTCGCCCGCGCCACCCCAGCCGACTCGCTCGACACCGTCGCCTACCGCCTCGACGCCGTCTTCGCCGACAGCACCTTCACCGGCAGCTACGTGATCCGCACGCCCGACCTCAACGCGCTGGCCCGGCGCCAGGGCCCCGGCCGCTGCGCCTACCGCTACGAGCTGTCCGGCGTGGAGGTCGAGGACCTGCCGACGGTGGGCGGGGAGAAGCCGGGGGTCCTGCCGGCGGACACGGCCAGGCGATAAAGCACCCGCCCAGCGGCGACTCTAAATGTAGTTCGCGGGGAGAATCGGATCGCGATATAATTAGGCGATCGTTCCTCACCGACGGGTCAGGCTTTCCATGAATCGAACTGGATCGACGATCACGACTCTCGTGCTCTTTCTCGCCGCCGGCTGCTCGTCGGATGGCCCGGTTGCACCTCCGGAAGACGCTACCATCCAGGGCAGGATCCTGGACGCGAACACGCGCGAGTCGATCTCCGCAGCGACCGTGCTGATCGAACCGGGATCGGTGAGCGTGACGACCGGCGTGGACGGACGCTTCGCCTTCGCCCTCCAAGCCCCCCGGCAGGAGACCTTCACCCTCACCGTGGAAAAGTCGGGATACAGCCGAGTTCAGGTGGCCCTGCCTCCGTCCACCCCCTCGACGTCGCTCGAGATCGAGTTGCCGCCGTTCGACCGGATCGAGCAGCCGGATCACGGTTTCCGGGTCTGGGCGCAGGTCGTCGACGGCGGACTGGAACAACCCACCATCACCTGGCGCGTCGAGGTCGAGAACCGAGAAGCCACGACGTTGCGTCCGGTTTCCATCACCGGCCGGATCGATCCGTTTCCGGGTCGCCTGACCGAGGACTCCTTCGAACTCCATCAGGAGATCTCCGGAGAGATCGACCTGGAGATCGGGGAGGACGGCCGGTCCTTCACCGCGACCTTCGATTTCGTGCCTCCCATGTTCCCGTCGATCGAGATTCTCGACCTCACGATCGTCTCCCCCGGTCCGGACACGATCATCTGCCATCTCGTCGAGGCCACCGCCGGCATGAACGGGACGAACCTCGAGCACGACGACAGCTCGTGCCTGGCGACGCCGGTCGCCGGATAGGATCCCGCTCGCCCACGCTGAGGGGGCGGATGGTGATCGCCGGGGTCCTCTCGATCCTCGCTGCCAGCGCCTGCAACGGGATTCTCGGAGACGATCGGGGCCCACCCGCGGGATATGCCCTCGTCGAAGGAACGATCGGCCGCTCTTTCGATCATGGAATCCCGGACCTCGAAGTCCTTCTTCGATGCGGGTCCCCCAGTGGCGGATTCGCCGGAGAGGACGTCACCGGTCCCGACGGCTCCTATTCGATTCTCATGACGTTGCCATCGGAAGGCGTCATACCTTCGAACCTGCGCGCGCCGATCTCGTTGACGTGTGACCTGGTCGCGGGTCGGGGCTTGGTGGAAGCCAGCCTGGACGTGCCGTTCGTCCGGCGTCGGGCCGACCTCCAGCCCGTCATGGCGAACCTCGTCGTGGGGAAGGGTCGTGTGGCGCCCTGCGAATCGACAGAGCGGGCCGAGCCCGCCCCGCTGCTCGAGCCGTCCGACCCGGCGAGCGTCGTGCCGGACGAGTACGTCGTTCGGTTCGAGGACGAGGTGTTCGAGGTCGAGCGGCTCGCCCGCGAGCTCGTGGAGGTGGCGGAGGGCGATCTGCTCCGGATCTTCGAGACGGCGATCGAGGGGTTCGCCGCCCGGCTGGAGGAGACGGGCGTGGCGAGCGTACGGAGTAGCGCCTGCGTTCGGTATGTCGCGCCGAACGGTTTGGTGGAGACACAGGAGCAAAGCTGATCCGCACCCCCGACCTCGACACGATCCCCCGAAGCCAGGCCCTCGGCCGATAAACCTTTCCTGATTTCCCGACCGTTTCCGAGAGGGTCGCACGTCGCATCGGGTCCAGATTGGAGGTTTCCTGTCCAGGCGCTTCCTCGTGATCGCGAGTCTTCTGATCCTCCCGGTGGGATGCGGGAGCACCACCGGGCCTTTCGAGACCATGGAAATCTCCGAGCGGAATCCCACTTTTCTCCGGATCACCATCCTCGGAGGGTTCATCTCGGCGGGAGAGACGGTCCCCGCCCGGCTCGAGAACCTCCCCGAGCGGGAGATCGGATTCAACCTGTGTCTCGAGCAGGAATACGAGCGGTGGACCGGGGAGCGATGGATCGCCCACGAGGTCGCCCGGGAGGGGACCTGCACACTGGAGGTCAACACGATCTCGCCCGGCGAGACGCTCCTGCACGACGTCGGGATCGGGGTGCGTTCCCTCGCGCCAGGGATCTATCGGATCGCCTTCGGTTCGGTGGAGTGGGGCCTACACGAGCCGGAGGGCGGCGAGGCGTTGCCGAAGAAGGACCGCACCTCGAACTCCGTTCACGTGCGCTCGGGTTGAAGAACAGAAGCACCGAATCGGCGCTCGGAGTCGGAGGATTGAAGGTCCCGGTCCTCCTTCTCGCGGGGGCTCTCCTCGCCTCCGCTTGCGACGACCGTCGGCAGCCGATCGCTCCACCGACGGAACGAGGGCCGACCCCTCTGTGGACGTTGCGCGGGAGCACCCACCGGCCTCACATCCTGATGTCCGACGGACCCCGCGCTTACCTTTCGGTTCAAAGCGGGGTCGACGGCCTCGACGCGGAAACCGGTGAAACTCTCTGGGAGTTCGACGTCCGGAACCTCGGATTCTCGATCCCCGGAACCGTGCTGGTCGGGGAGCGGCTTCTCGTCCGTTGGGCGGAAATCCTGCACGGGTTGCGGGGGATCGACGGAGCCGAGCTCTGGAGGAACGAGTTCCCGGAGTGGGAATCGAGCTTCCGGCTCGTGTCCGACGGCGATGGCGGGGTCTACGTCTCCGCCGAGAACGAGCTCGCGCGGATCGACCCCGCCACGGGAGCGATCCGGTGGCAGCGAGATCTTGCGGGGAAGGGCGAGCTGGTGCTGGCGGCCGGTTCGGGGGTGGTATGCTCGCGGCGAGTGCCCATCGTCACCGTGGCCTGCTACGCCGGCTCGGACGGGGCGCTCCTGTGGGAGATCGCCCAGCTGGAGATCGCCGCGGGGGCCGGGAGCAGGATCGTCGGGGAGCGACTGGTGGTCGAGGTGGACGGTGTATGGATCGGGCTGGATCTGGAGACGGGAGTCGAGTTGTGGCGTCGGAGCGAGCCGATGCCGCCCCTCGGCCGCAGCGCATCCCGAAGCGGTGTCCTCTGCGCCTGTCGGGACGACTGCCTGGCACTCCGTGCGTCGGACGGCGCCATCCTATGGCGGGTGACGTTCGAGGGCGCCTCGATCCCGACGCCATCGGCCGATTTCGTGTTCGTCGTCGCTCTCGAGGAGGATGGCCAGACCCGGAGGGGACGACTCTACGTCCTGGATCCCGTCTCGGGAAACCCCGTGGACGGGATCGACCCTGAAGAGGGAAACGGGTTCGGGAGCATTCTGGACTATGAGGGCGGACGGCTCTTCATCAGCACCCGGGAGGACGTCCGGGCGTACCGGTATCCATGATGCGATGCAGACGCCACGGGAAGGGGAACCATGGGAATCCGAGGGGTTGAAGGTCCCTCGCTCTGGTTCTCCCTGATCGGGGTGCTGGTCTTCGTGAGCTCGGGCTGCTCGGAGCCGACTGCGAGCGAGAATCGGGCGCGACTCTCCACCGCGACGTTCCGGCTCGTCCGGTTCGACGGGCGGCCCCTCCCGGTCGATGAGGGACCCGTA
>JAHWKZ010000031.1 GCA_019347645.1 Gemmatimonadota bacterium
GAGTTCCAGCGCTTCTGCAAGAGCCGCGACGCGGCCGCGTTCCTCGTCGGGCACGTGACGAAGGGGGGCGGTCTGGCCGGGCCGAAGACGCTCGAGCACGCGGTCGACGCGGTGCTGCAGTTCGAGGGCGACGGCCACCACGACTGGCGGGTGCTGAGGGCGCGCAAGAACCGGTTCGGCTCGACCCACGAGATCGCGGTCTTCACCATGGGGGGGCGCGGCCTGGAGGCGGTGGCGAATCCCTCCGCGTTCTTCCTCGACCGCGGGCGGGCCGAGCGCCCGGCGCCGGGCTCGGTCCACGTGGCGAGCCTGGAGGGAACCCGACCGCTGCTGATCGAGATCCAGGCGCTGGTCGCCTCGAGCCCCTACGGCACGCCTCAGCGGGTGGCGAACGGGTTCGACGCGCGCCGCCTGGCGCTGCTGCTCGCGGTGCTCGAGAAGCGGGCCGGCCTGGCGATCGGCTCCCGGGACGTCTTCGTCAACGTCGTCGGCGGACTGACGCTGTCGGAGCCGGCCACGGACCTCGGGGTGGTGATCGCCCTGGCGTCCAGCCATACGGACCGTCCGGTCCGGCCCGGGACGGTGGTGTGGGGGGAGGTCGGCCTGACCGGGGAGGTGCGCCCGGTAAGATTGGCCGAGGCTCGTTCGAAGGAAGCCGCCCGGTTGGGGTTTACCCGGGCGGTGGTCCCCGTCGGATCCGCGGTGCCGTCGGGCGTGGCGGACGGTGCCGGGGCGTCGGGAGACGGCGCCTCGCGCGCGATCGGAAACGGCGCCGGAATCCGGGTCGCGGAGGTCGACTCGGTCTCCGGCGCCGTCGCGCTCGCCCTGGGAGAGCCCCAGTGAGCGCGCTCCCCCGAAGGGGCGATCGCGACGCCGCGCTGCCCATCATACGATCATTCTGGCAGCGCATACCTCAACGCGAGGGGGATCATGAACTATCTGCGTGTGACCTTCGGATTGATCGTCGTGGGGGTCGGCGCCCTGGCCGTGGTGTACGAGCCCGATTGGGCGACGTACGCGGTGGTCGGGAGCGGGGCCGCCGTGGCGGTGATCACCCTGCTGCTGGAGGGTCGCATCCGACAGGGCGACCCGCGCCAGGTGATGGCGGGCGGGGTGGGAATGCTGATCGGGCTCGTCGTCGCGTGGCTGGTGCTGATGCTCGCTTCCGGGCTTCCGGTCGCGGGCGCGTTCCTGGTCGGCGGGACGTGGCTGGCCGCGTTCTCCATGGTGCTGTTCTTCACGGTGATGGCCTACATCGGCGCGACGACGGGCCGCTCGCTGACGTATGACCTGACGCTCTTCCGCCAGCCGGAGAAGGAGGGGCGCGCCCGAGCCCGCTTCCTGGTCGGTGAGAAGTCCCTGATCGACGGCCGGATCGTCAAGCTCGCGGAGAGCCCGCTGCTGACCGGCGAGATCATCGTACCGCGGTTCGTCGTCGATCAGCTGAACCAGCTGGCTGCCAGCCACGTCGCCATCGAGCGGTTCCGCGGCGAGCGCGGGCTCGACAGCCTGCGCCGGCTCCAGCAGAACCGGGTGCGGCCCGTCTACATCCGTGAGATCGACCTGCTCCACGGGGAGATCGAGGGGGTGCTCGACTACGCCGTGCAGCACGACGCCCGGATCGTGACCCACAACCCCGAGATGATTCGCGAAGCGAACCGGCGCGGGATCCCGATCGTGAACCTCAACGAGATCTCGGAGATGCTCGAGCCCGAGGTCCTGTCCGGCGACGAGCTGGTCGTCCGGCTGGTGAAGCAGGGCAAGGAGAAGGACCAGGGCGTGGGCTATCTCGACAACGGCAACATGGTGGTCGTCGAGGACGCCCGGGAGGACATCGGCCGCACGCTGCGCGTGCAGGTGACCGGCATCCATCAGACCCGCGCGGGGACCCTGATCTTCGCCAGGAAGAGCGAGAACGGGAACGGCGAGGAGTCGAGCCAGACGGCCGAGACGGCCGAGGGAGCCGGCCGCTCCTGATCGCCGCGGCCGGCGTCCTGGTGGCGGGGGGCCGCGGTCGGCGGATGGGCGGCGAGGCGAAGCAGTTCCGTCGGCTGGAGAGCCGTCCCACCCTCTGCTGGGCGGCGCTCCCGCTGCTCGAATCCCTCGCCGGTCCGCTGGTGGTGGTCCTGCCCGAGGACCGGCTCGAGGAGGCCGAGCGCCTGTTGATCGCCCACCTGCCGGAGGCGCGCGAGAAGATCCGGGCGGTTCCCGGAGGAGTGCGGCGACGGGACTCGGTACGCGCGGCCCTGGAGGCGATCGAAGGGGTGGAGACGGTCCTGGTCCACGACGCCGTGCGGCCCTTCGCATCGGCCGCTCTGGTGACCCGGGTGGGGGCGCGGGCGGCGGAGGGGCGGGCCGTCGTCCCGGCCCTGCGGGTCCGGGACACCCTGAAGGAGATCGACGACGGCCGGGTCGTGCGGACCCTCGACCGCGAGCGGCTGGTGGCGGTCCAGACCCCGCAGGGCTTTCCGCTGCAGGTGCTCCGGAGCGCCCACGAGGCCGACGACGGTGACGCCACGGACGACGCCGCGCTGGTCGAGCGACTGGGCCATCCGGTGACGTGGGTCGAGGGAGAGCGAATGAACCGAAAGCTCACCGATCCCGAGGACTGGGCTTGGGCCGAGGAGGCGGTGGCGGCCGGACGCGTCCGCTGGCGTCAGGAGGTGTGGTGAGCCCCGCCCCGCGACTCCGCGCGGGGATCGGCTACGACGTCCACCGACTCGTGGAGGGGCGCCGGCTGGTCCTCGGCGGGATCGAGATTCCGCACGAGAAGGGTCTCGCCGGGCACTCGGACGCCGACGTCCTCCTGCACGCCATCGCCGACGCCCTGCTCGGCGCCGCTGGGATGGGCGACATCGGTGAGCACTTCCCGTCCGACGACCCGACCTGGGAGGGTGCCGACAGCGTCGTCCTGCTACGTCGCGTGGTGGTCCGGGTGGCCGAGGCGGGATGGACGGTCGCCAACGTGGACGCGACGCTGCTCGCCGAGGCGCCCAAGATCCGGCCCCACGTCGACGCCATGCGGCGGACGATCGCCTCGACGCTGGGCGTTGCGGTCGCGTCGGTGAGCGTCAAGGCGACGACCTCCGAGGGGATGGGGTTCGTCGGTCGCGGCGAAGGCATGGCGGCGATGGCGATCTGCGCGCTGACTCGCACCGAGGAGTAGCGGGGCGTTCGGGTCGGGGGATCCCGCCGGCACGCCTTCAATAGCCAAAGCCGTAGTGGATCACGGCGAGCCGACGAGGCGATCTGGTCGTCGCAGCTCAGGAGAGCTGCGACGGTCAGCCGAGGAGGCGAGTCGATGATCCACTCGGCGACGCGTCACAGGCGTGCCGGCGGGGATCCCCCGACCCGAACGTCAGGCTATCGAAGCGAGGAGTTCACGTGATCGATCATCTCGAGTGCGCCCGCTGCGGACGATCCTATTCGGCCGGCCGGCTGCGGAACCTTTGCGACGTCTGCAGCGGGCCGCTGCTGGCGCGCTACGACCTGAACGCGATCGCCGGACGGTGGTACCGGTCGGATCTCCACGCGCGGCCCGCGGACGTCTGGCGCTGGCGGGAGGTCATGCCGATCGAGCCCGGCGAGGTGCCGCTGACCCTCGGCGAAGGGGGGACCCCCCTCCTCGCCTCGCGATGGATCGGCCCCTCGCTGGGGCTCCATCGGCTCGCGTTCAAGGACGAGAGCGGCAATCCCACGCTCTCGTTCAAGGCGCGGGGGCTGGCGGTGGCGATCCACCGCGCCCGGGCGCTGGGCGCGCGCCACGTGGCGATCCCCAGCGCGGGGAACGCGGGCAGCGCCACGGCGGCGTACTGCGCGTTGGCGGGGTTGCCGTGCACCGTGGCGATGCCGGCCGACACGCCGGAGCCGGTCGTGGCCGAGTGCCGCGCGTACGGCGCCACCGTCGAGCTGGTCGAGGGCTCCATCGCCGACGCCGGACGCTGGCTTCGCGAGCGGGTGTGGCGGGAGGAGTGGTTCGACGTCTCCACGCTCAAGGAGCCCTACCGCCTGGAGGGGAAGAAGACGATGGGATACGAGCTCGCCGAGGCGCTCGGCTGGCGAGTGCCGGACGCGATCGTCTACCCGACCGGGGGCGGGACGGGCCTGATCGCGATGTGGAAGGCGTTCGGGGAGATGGAGGCGCTGGGGTGGATCGGCGAAGAGCGGCCGAAGATGTTCGCCGTGCAGGCGGCGGGATGCGCTCCGATCGTCCGCGCGTTCGAGTCGGGGGCGGACCGCGCCGAGGCGGTGAGCAGGCCCGAGACGGTGGCCAGCGGCCTGCGTGTACCGGCCGCGATCGGGGACTTCCTGATCCTGGGGGCGATCCGCGCGTCCGGCGGCGCCGCGGTCGCCGTGGAGGACGCCGATCTGCTCGATGCCGCCCGGCGGCTCGCCCGGGAGGAAGGGATCCTGGCGAGCCCGGAGGCGGGGGCGGCCGTGGCCGCGCTCCCGATCCTCCTCGAGCGCCGGAGAATCGACCCGGACGACCGGGTGGTCTGCTTCGTGACCGGGCACGGCCTGAAGTATCCGGCCGTGCTCCAGCACCGCGAGTAACTTCCCGCCATGCGGATCGGGTACCTCGACATGTTCAGCGGCGTCAGCGGAGACATGCTGCTCGGTGCCTGCCTCGACGCCGGCGTTCCGCTCGAGGAGCTGCGCGAAGCGCTCTCCCCGCTCGGTCTCGAGGGAGTGCGCCTCGACGTCGAGCGCGTGGAGCGGAACGGCATCGCGGCCAGCCGGTGCGTGGTCGAGGTCCCCGACGCGCAGGGTCGGAGGGGTCTGGCGGAGATCGTCGCCATGCTCGAGGGGGCGGAGCTGCCCGAGCCGGTCGTCGAGCGGAGCGTGAGGGTCTTCCGGCGTCTGGCCGCGGCCGAGGCGAAGGTCCACGGCACCACCGTGGATCGGATCCACTTCCACGAGGTCGGCGCCCTGGATGCGATCGTGGACGTGGTGGGAGGGGTCTGGTGCCTGGAGCGCCTGGGAGTCGACCGGCTCCACGCCTCCACCTTCACCCTCGGCCGGGGATGGACGGAATCGGCGCACGGGCGGCTCCCGGTCCCGCCGCCGGCGGTGATGGAGCTGGTCGCCGGCTGGCCGGTCTGCGAGGGGCCGCTCCAGGCGGAGCTCACCACCCCCACCGGGGCGGCCCTCGTCACCACCCTCGCCCAGGGGCGTGGCTTGCCGGCCGACTTCGTCCCCGAGACAACGGGCTATGGAGCGGGGACGCGGGAGCACGAGGAGCAACCGAACGTGCTGCGCCTCGTCCTCGGGACGGTCGCCGAGGGCGCCGAGGAGTTGGCGGTGGTGGAGTGCGACGTCGACGACCTCTCTCCCGAGCTCTTCGAGCCGGTCGCAGAGGCGCTCTACGAGGCCGGGGCCCGGGAGGTCGTATGGATCCCGGTCCAGATGAAGAAACGGCGGCCGGGTGTCACGATCCGCGCCCTGGCGCCGGCCGAGAGGCTGGAGGCGGTCGGCCGGGCCCTCTTCCGCGAGAGCCCCACGCTGGGGTATCGTTGGTGGACGGCGCGGCGGGAGACCCTGGCCCGCGAGGAGGTCGAGGTGGAGACCTCGTTGGGTCGCGTCGCCGCCAAACGGATCCGCCGCCTGGACGGGCGGTGGGAGGTCCGCCCCGAGTTCGACGCCTGTCGCCGGATCGCCCGCGAGCGGGGCCTTCCGGTGCGAGAGGTGGCGCGGGCGCTGGAGCGCGAGCTCGCGGCCGATTCCGACTGACGACGCCCATCGTGGTGTCGGCCCTTCGCCGGAGCGGCCGACGGGAACACGAAAGCGCCGCCGGCGGTAGTACTAGGTGACGATTTCCGATTTCCCTATCTGGAGGACGATCGATGAAGAAGTTTCTCCTGGTCGCGGCACTCCTCTTCTTCGCCGCCGACCTGGCGTACGGGCAGACGTGCGACGCGTTCCTGAACGGCGCCAAGGCTCGTGCCTCGAGCGAGAAGTGGAAGGAAGCCAACGCGGTGCTCGGAGAGAACCTCGAAGGCTGCATGGGCCACGCCGAATACCGCTACATGTACGGCATCACCCTGGCGCAGGTCGCTCCTGGAGACTCCGCGGGCAAGGCGATCCGTCAGGTCCAGGCGGCCGACAGCCTGAATGCCGGAGCCGACGAGGAGCTGCAGGAAAATATCGATCAGGCGATGCTGGCGATGTGGGGCCCGCTCGTCAACGACGGCATCCGGATGCTGGCCGCCGGGCAGATCGAGGAGGCGCAGGCGAAGCTCGAGACCGCCGCCGAGCTGCGGCCCGACGGCAAGGAGGCCCACCTGGGCCTCGGCGCCGTCCACCAGGCCCGGAACGACCACGACGCGGCGATCGCCGAGTACCAGAAGGCGCTGGAGATCGATCCGGCGTACAAATTGGCGCTGTTGCGCCTCGGCCAGGTCTATCAGCTGAAGGCCAGCGAGCTGGCCGCGAGTGACGACCCGGCTGAGGCCGACCGGGCGACCGAGGTCGCGGCAGAGGCGGTCGAGGTCTACCAGGACTACCTCGCGGACAACCCGGCCGACATGGACGTCAAGATCCAGCTCGCGGGTCTCCACGCGACGCTCGGGAACCAGGCCGAGGCCGAGCCGATCATCCGCGAGGTGATGGAGTCCGACAGCGCGGATGCGAACGTCTTGACCGAGCTCGGCTTCCAGATGGCCAACTCCCAGCAGAACGAGCTGGCCGAGCAGTTGCTCGAGCGCGCGGTCGTCCTGAGCGACTCGAACTGGAACGAGCCTCTGAACTACCTCGCCTTCGTCCAGATCCGCCAGGGCAAGCTCGAGGAGGCGGAGCGGACCCTGAAGGCCCAGCTCGAGCTCGACCCGTCTAACCCCGAGGCGTGGGAGTATCTCGGCTACGTGCTGCGCGACCTGGAGAGGCCCGAGGAGGCCCAGACGGCGTTCGAGAGGGGCCAGGCGATCCCGCTGCAGTTGCAGAATATCCAGATGACCCAGGATCCGGACGAGACGTGGAACGTCGAGGCCGTCTTCCAGAACCGCACCGAGGAGCCGGTCCAGGGGGTGACGGTCGTGTTCCACCTCGTCTCGCCCGCCGGGGAGGTGCTGGAGTCGAAGGAAGCCGCTTTCGCCGCGGGACAGCCGCTCGCCGCCGGTCAGACCGGGTCCGTCCGCGTGGAGTTCGACACCCAGGCGGAGACTCCGCGGGTCCGGTACGAGATCCTGTAACCTCGGAAACGAGCGAGATTTCGACGGCGTGGCGAGCCGCGGCGGTCGCCACGCTCTCTCGATTGACGGCCGCTCGGGCGGAGGGTAGAATCTCTCCTCCGAAACGAGGCGAGCGGGCGTAATTCAGTGGTAGAATGCCAGCTTCCCAAGCTGGACGTCGCCGGTTCGAATCCGGTCGCCCGCTCCACATTCCCGCAGCCCCCCGGAAGATCGCCGTCGCGTCCCCTCGGACGCCTTGACGCTCCGTACCGTCGGGCGTAGCCTCCCGATTCGAGCCTACCTCAGATCGAAATCCGTATCCGTCGCCCTGGCATGGACTTGGTCGGGCCGGAGGAGTCCTCGATGGAAGAACGGCGAGCCTTCCTGTGGATCGCGTGGGCGCTGCTGCTCGCGTTCTTCGTCTGGTCGATCCGGCCGGTCCTCGGCCCGTTCGTCCTCTTCCTGGCTCTGGCGTACCTGCTGGCGCCGCTGTTCGGAACCGCGCTCTACCGGCGGCTGATCGTGACGCTGGGAGCGCTGACCTTCCTGTGGTTGCTGCACGTGGCGGGTCCCGTCCTCACGCCCTTCGCGCTCGCCTTCGTGATCGCCTACGTGGCCAACCCGCTCGTCGACCGCGGCGAGAGGCAGGGGCTCGGCAGGGGGTGGGGAGCGGCGCTGTTCATCCTGATCGTCGCGCTCCTCCTGACGCTGGCGATTATCCTCCTCGTCCCGCTCGTGATGCAGCAGGGCGCCGACTTCCTCCAGGACCTCCCGCGAATGCTGGAGGAGCTCGAGGCGTGGTACGAGGCGCGGATCCGCGCATTGGCCGAGAGCCCGCTCCCGATCCTTCGAGAGATCCCGTTCGAGCGGGCGCAGGAGCTCGACACCGAGGACGTCAGCCAGTGGATCGCCGATCGGTTCACCGACCTCCGGCCGACATGGGAGACCGCGGTCGGCCTCGGACAGGGGGTCCAGACCGCGCTGACGATCCTGGCATACCTCGTCCTGACGCCGGTCCTCACGTTCTATCTCATCCGCGACTTCCCCAAGATGAAGGCGTCGCTCGCCGAGGTCCTGCCGGAGGACCGCAGGGAGTCGACGCTGGGATTCATGCGTCAGTACGACGGGCTGCTCGGCGAGTACCTGCGCGGCCAGCTCCTGGTGGCCGCCTTCGTCGGCATCGCCACGGGCCTGGGATTCTTCGTTCTCGACTTCCCGAACGCGGTCCTCCTCGGCGTGGTGGCCGGAGTGTTCAACATCGTGCCGTACCTCGGCCTGGTCGTCAGCCTGATCCCCGCCCTCGTGATCGCGCTGGTGACCCCGCCGCTGTGGCTCTCGCTCCTCAAGGTGGCGACGGTGTTCTTCGCGGTGCAGGCGCTGGACGGCTACGTGCTCAGTCCGCGGATCATCGGGGAGCGGGTGGGGCTGCACCCGGTCTGGGTCATGCTGGCGATCATCGCCGCGGGGACGTTCTTCGGCCTGGTCGGGCTGCTGCTGGCGATCCCCATCGCGGTCCTCGTCAAGCTGCTGATCCTCCGGTGGATGAGTCGATACAAGGAGTCGGTCTACTACCACGATTCGGCTCGGGAGGACGCGGAGTGAGCCGGTCGGTCGTCGCCATCGTGGGCCGTCCGAACGTCGGCAAGTCGACGCTCTTCAACCGGATCGTGGGCACCCAGGACGCCATCGTCGACGATCGTCCCGGGGTCACCCGCGACCGCCACGCCTCGATCGCGGAGTGGGCGGGGCGGCGGTTCACGCTGGTGGACACCGGCGGTCTCCTCCCGGAGGGTCGGGAGGAGCTGGCGCCGCAGATCAACGCCCAGATCCGGGCGGCGATCGAAGAGGCCGATCTGTGCCTGCTCGTGGTGGACGCGAGGGAGGGGGTGACCGCGACGGATCGCGAAGGGGCGGAGATGCTGCGGAGGAGCGGCCGGCCCACTCTACTCGTGGTCAACAAGGCGGACAACCTGAAGACGGCGACGACCGCGGTCCACGAGTTCTGGGAGCTCGGACTCGGCGAGCCCCACGCCACCAGCGCGGCCACCGGTCTGCAGTCCGGGGACCTCCTCGACGCCGTGGTGGAGGCGCTGCCTCCCGAGCCGTTGGCCGAGCCGGAGGAGCCGGACACGATCACGGTGGCGGTGATCGGTAAGCCCAATGTGGGGAAGTCCTCGCTGCTGAACCGCGTCCTGGGGGAGGAGCGGTTCATCGTCTCGCCGATCGCGGGGACGACCCGTGACGCGATCGACACCCGGCTCGAATGGGAGGGGAGGAAGTACCGGCTCGTGGACACCGCCGGCATCCGGCGCCACGCCAAGCTCGTGTCGGGGCTCGAGTACTATACCTATCTCCGGGCCGTGCGGGCCCTGGACCGGGCCCAGATCGCCGTCGTGGTCCTGGACGCCTCCGAGCCGCTCTCGCGACAGGACCTCAGGATCCTCAACCTCGCCGAGGAGCGCAGGCGCGGGATCGTGGTGGCGATCAACAAATGGGACCTGATCGAGAAGGACGAGCGGACCGCCGCGGCCTACGAGGCGACGTTCCGCCGGCAGGCGCGCTCGCTCGAGTGGGCCCCGATCGTGACGATCAGCGCGAAGACCGGCCAGCGCGTGCACCGGGTCCTCGAGGTCGTCGAGGAGGTGTGGAGGGAGTGGAACAAGCGCGTCGCCACCCCCGAGCTCAACCGCGTCCTGCACCAGGCGACCGAGCGGGTCCAGCCGCCGCAGTCCAAGAGCCGGCGGGGCAGCCGGGTGGTGCGCGTCCTCTACGGCAATCAGGTCGAGACGGCTCCGCCGCTCTTCCTGTTCTTCGCCAACGAACCGAAGGCGGTCCCCGAGCACTACCGGCGCTACCTGGAGCACGCGATCCGGGACGCCTTCGGCTTCGCGGGCGTGCCGCTCAGGATCTTCTTCCGCCAGGCCGGCGCGCGCTCCCGCAAGCGGGCGGGAGCGGTCGAGGGGCCCGGCGGATGATCCGACTGGCCGCCGGACTGGCGATCGCCTATCTGGCCGGCTCGATCCCCACCGCCTGGATCGCCGGCCGGGCCCGGGGGGTCGATCTGGGGAAGGTGGGGAGCGGCAACTACGGCGCCACCAACGCGTACCGGACCCTGGGAGCGGGGCCGGCGGCGGTCGTCGTGGTCGTCGACGTCTCGAAGGGGCTCCTCCCGGTGCTCCTGTTGCCCCGCTGGCTGCCCGTCGAGGGAGTCTCGGAGGTCGCCCATCAGGTGACGCTCGCCGCCGCGGCGGTCCTCGGCCACGTATACTCGCTCTTCCTCGGCTTCCGGGGCGGGAAGGGGATCGGGACGGCGGCCGGCGCGTACGCCGCCATGGCGCCGTGGGCGACCCTGGTGGCCACCCTGGGGTGGGGAGTCGTCCTGGCCGTCACCCGCGTCGTCTCGGCGGCTTCGTTGACCGCCGCGGTCGCTCTCCTGATCGCCGTGTGGGCCTTCGGCCGCGAGACGCCGCTGGTGGTCGCCACCACGCTCCTCGTGGCGTTCGTCTTCTGGACCCATCGGGAGAACGTCCGGCGGCTGCTGCGCGGGGAGGAGAAGCGGATCCGCAAGGGCGGCGCGGGATGAGCGACTCCCGGCGGGTCGCCGTGATCGGCGCGGGATCGTGGGGGACGACGATCGCGAACCTCCTGGCGGGAAACGGTCATCCGGTGGTTCTCTGGGCGCGCGACACCGGGCTGGCGGAGACGATGCGGCGGGAGCGGGAGAACCCGCGGTACCTGCCGGGCTTCCCGCTGGACGCGGGGGTCGAGCCGACGGCCGACCTCGCGGCGGCCGTGGAGGGCGCGGACCTCGTCGTCTCGGCGGTGCCGAGCCACGGGGTCCGGGAGGTGACGCGTCGCGCCGCGCCGTACGTGGGACCCGGGACCATCGTGGTCTCGGCGTCCAAGGGGATCGAGAACGAGACGCTCGAGCGGATGAGCGAGGTCCTGGAGGAGGTGCTGCCGGAGGAGACCCGGCTGGCGGTGCTGTCGGGTCCGTCGTTCGCCCTCGAGGTGAGCCGCTGCGTCCCGACCGCCGTCACCGTGGCGTCGGAGGACCGCGAGGCCGCGGAGACGGTCCGTGAGGCGTTCGCCGCGCCCTGGTTTCGCGTGTACACGTCCGACGACGTCGTCGGGGTCGAGCTCGGCGGCGCGGTGAAGAACGTGATCGCGATCGCCACGGGCATCGCCGACGGCCTCGAGTACGGCCACAACGCGCGGGCGGCGCTGATCACGCGCGGCCTGGCCGAGATCTCGCGCCTGGGCATGGAGCTGGGCGGCGAACGGCTGACGTTCATGGGCCTCGCCGGGCTCGGTGACCTCGTCCTCACCTGCACCGGCGACCTCTCGCGGAACCGCACGCTGGGGCTCAGGTTCGGCCGGGGAGAATCGCTGGAGGAGATCCTGGCGGACATGACGCAGGTCGCCGAAGGGTTCCGGACGACCCGCTCGGTCCGTGACCTCGCCGCCCGGCTCGGGGTCGAGATGCCGATCTCCGAGCAGGTCCACGCGATGCTGTACGCGGCGAAGATCCCACAGGTGGTGGTCGAAGAGCTGATGACGCGGGACTACAAGCCCGAGTTCGAACGGAGGTGACGATGGGTTTCAATCCGATCGCCAAGAAGGAGTACTACTCGATCGGCGAGGTGTGCGACATCACCGATCTCAAGCCCCACGTGCTGCGCTATTGGGAGACGCAGTTCAAGGGGCTGCAGCCGGTGAAGAACCGGGCCGGGAACCGGGCCTACAGGCGGCGCGAGATCGAGATGGTCCAGCTCGTGAAGACGCTCCTGTACGAGCGGAAGTACACGATCGAGGGGGCCCGCCAGCGGCTCGACGAGATGAAGAAGAGCGGCGAGGAGCTCGAGACCGAGCTCGAGGCGGCGCGCCTCGAGGACACCTTCGCGAACCTGGCCGACGAGCTCGCCGGGTTGGTCGACTACATCGGAGCGTTTCGAAAGGGTGAAGTCGAGCCGGGCGCCATGCCCGGGGAGGAAGAGGAGTGACGCCGGCCGCGCTGCGGCGTCCCGGTGCCGTGGCGGCCGACATCGAGGGCCGCCTCGTCGTCTCCGACACCGGGCACCACCGCGTCCTGATCGGCCACGTCGTGGGCAACGCCTTCGACGTGCGACACGTGGTGGGATCCGGCGAGCAGGGCCTGCGGGACGGCTCGTTCGAGGAGGCGGCGTTCGACGAGCCGCGGGGCGTCACGCTCTCGGGGGACATGCTGATCGTCGCCGACCGCGGCAACCATTCGATCCGGATGATCGACCTGGCGGCCCGAAACGTCGCCACCATGGCGGGGACCGGCGAACCCGCCGCGGGTCCGGTCGCCGGCGGCGATCCGCTGGAGAGCGCGCTCCGCTCCCCCTGGGACGTGCTCCTGAACGAGTACGACCTGTACATCGCCATGGCCGATGCGCGCCCGATCTGGCGCCTGGACCTGAAGGCCGGCGCGCTGATGGGTCCCGCATACGATCCGGCGATCCGCCGCCCGCAGGCGGAGGACGTTCGCGAGGCGGTCCGCCGTTACGGCCCGCCCGCGGGCGCCACGCCCATCGAGCCGACGCCGCGGAAGAAGCACGTCATCACGATGGACGTGAA
>JAHWKZ010000032.1 GCA_019347645.1 Gemmatimonadota bacterium
ACTGCGCCGCGACGGGGTCGACGTGCTCGGAGCCCTCCAGCAGCCGGGCGGGGACCACGCCCTCGCGGACCGCCGCACGGTCGCCGTGGGCGTCGGCGACGAAGGCGTCCAGCGCGCGCACGCGCTGGGTCAGGCCGGCGCACAGGTCCTCCCACTCGACGGCGCCCAGCAGGCGCGGCACGGGGTCGACGCGGAACGGGTGGCCGTCGAACACGCAGCCCTGGGCGGCCAGCCGCGCGGCGACCGCCTCGTCCAGAGCCGCCAGGTCCTCGTCGCCCAATGCTTCGAGCAGCTCTGCGTAGGCCTCCGCGGGCCCGCCAGGGATCGTGGTCTCGTCATGGGCGATGGTCATGGGCACGGCACCCGCCGTACCCGCTGAGTGCGGGTACTACGAGATCATGGACGGACGGTTGGCCGTAGCGGCCGCCGTGAAGGCCGCGAACAGGGCCCGCTGCTGCGGCGTATCCAGCGACTCGACGTGCCACTGCACGCCCACGAGGAACCGATGGTCGGGGTCCTCGAGGCCCTCGACCAGGTGGCCCTCGACCGGCACCTGGACGCCGACGGATGACCGTCGCCGTCGTCGCGATCGATGGCCCGGCCGCGACGGGCAAGTCCACCACCGCGCGCTACGTGGCGCACGAGCTCGGGTGGCGCTACATCGACAGCGGAGCGTTCTACCGCGTCGCGGCGCTCCTCGCGCTCCGATCCGACGTCGATCTCGACGACCCGGGCGACCGGGCCCGGCTCCGGGCGTCGCTCGCCGAAGCCGAGGTCGAGCAGCGGATGGTCGGCGGACGGCTCCACACGCGGCTGGACGGCCGGGACGTGACCGACGCGATCCGCTCGCCCGCGGTCACCCGGATCGTCTCCCGGGTCGCCGACGACCCGGAGCTCCGGGAGCTGGTCAACGAGGGGCTGCGGGACCGGGTGGGGCGGGAGCCGGCGGTGATCGACGGCCGCGACATCGGCTCGATCGTCTTCCCGGACGCCCTCCTCAAGATCTACCTCGACGCATCGCTCGAGGAGCGGGCCCGCCGACGCGCGCGCGAGGCGGAGCCTCCGGACCGGGCCGAAGACCCCGCGGTCCTGGCCTCCTACGAGGAGAGCCTGGCCGTGCGCGACCGCGCCGACCGCGCGCGGACGACCGGCGCGCTCGCGCCCGCCCGGGACGCCGTCCACGTGGACACCAGCGAACTCGACCTTGACACCCAGGCCGCCCGGATCCTCCACCTGGTCCGCGAGCGGCTCGGCGAAACCCCCTCCCCGACGCGCGGAACCCCTTGATGCACAAGGGCGATCGCCCTTGACCGCGGTCGGGCGACGGAGTAGGTTTTTTCGTCTGGTGAACACCGGCGCGCCCGTGGCGCGGACGACTTCGTCCGCCCCGGGCCTATTTGTGACTTCAAACTTCTGGACCCGCATTCGATGAGCGAAACCAAGGACGATGCTCCCGGAACCGCCGAGGAGACGACGGACGGGGAATCCACCGCGACGATGACCGATGAACAGGGCCATGATCAGGACGACGATCAGGACGACGAACAGGATACCAGGGTGAGCGCCGAGGAGGCGAACCCCGAGACGACCCTCACGGCCGGGACAAGCCCGGCCGCCGTGGAGTTTCCCGCCGACGAGAAGCCCGCCGACGAGTTGCTCGACGAGGAGATCGAGAGGAGCGCCCGCGCGGTCGACATCCGCCCCGACCTCTTCGACGAAGACGAGTATTCCCTGGACGAGTACGAGGCGCTTCTCGGCATGTACGAGGAGTCGATCCAGGACATCAAGGAAGGGCAGATCGTCACCGGCCACATCCTGCGGGTCGACGAGAACGTGGTGGTCCTCGACGTCGGGTTCAAGAGCGAGGGCGCGGTCCCGGTGGACGAGTTCAAGCCCACCGATTCGATGGAGGTCGGCGCGGAGGTCGACGTCTACCTCGAGAACCTCGAGGATCAGGACGGGCGGGTCGTCCTTTCCAAGAAGAAGGCCGACTTCTACAAGGTCTGGGACCTGATCCGCCACGCGTACGACACGGGCGAGATCGTCCAGGGGAGGCTGGCGCGGAAGATCAAGGGCGGCGTGATCGTCGATCTCTTCGGCGTGGACGCCTTCCTGCCCGGCAGCCAGATCGCGCTCCGGCGCGTCCCCGACATCGACGCCCTGATCGGGCAGACGATGGAGTTCAAGATCATCAAGCTCAACAAGCGCCGGCGGAACATCGTAGTGTCCCGCCGGATGATCCTCGAGCAGATCCGCGAGGAGAAGCGAGGGCGGCTGCTGGAGGAGATCGAGGTCGGCCAGGTCCGCAAGGGCGTGGTCAAGAACATCACCGACTTCGGCGCGTTCATCGATCTCGGCGGCGCCGACGGCCTGCTCCACATCACCGACATGTCCTGGGGCCGCGTCGGGCATCCCTCCGAGCTCGTCTCGATCGGCGACGAGCTGGAGGTCAAGATCCTCGACCTGGATCTGGAGAACAACCGGATCTCGCTGGGGCTCAAGCAGCTCCAGCCCTACCCGTGGGAGAACGTGGCCGAGAAGTACCCTGTCGGCTCGCGGATCACCGGAAAGGTCGTCTCGATCACCAACTACGGCGCCTTCGTCGAGCTCGAGAAGGGCGTCGAAGGGCTGGTCCACATCTCGGAGATGAGCTGGACCCGCCACATCAAGCACCCCTCCAAGGTCGCCTCGATCGGCGACATCATCGAGGCGGTCGTCCTCAACGTGAACGAGGAGGAGGAGAAGATCTCCCTCGGGATGAAGCAGATCGAGAAGGATCCCTGGGAGTCCCTGGCCGACAAGTACCCGCCGGGCACGGTGATCGCCGGGAAGGTCCGCAACCTCACCTCCTTCGGCGCCTTCGTGGAGATCGAGGAGGGGATCGATGGTCTGGTCCACATCAGCGACATGTCGTGGACCCGACGGATCCATCATCCTTCCGAGGTCGTCCGGAAGGGGGAGACGGTGAAGGTGCAGATCCTCAACATCGACACCGACAACAAGCGGATCTCGCTGTCGATCAAGGACCTCGAGCAGAACCCCTGGCCCGCTCTGGCCGAGAAGTACGCCGTCGGCGTGGAGGTGGAAGGGAAGGTGATCCGGTTGCTGGACAAGGGCGTGGTCGTCGATCTCAACGACGAGGTCGAGGGATTCGTCCCGATCAGTCAGCTCGGCTATCGGGGTCTCGACTCGCCATCGGACAAGTTCCGCGACGGCGATCTCCTCGAGCTCAAGGTGATCGAGTCCGACGCGGACAACCGGCGGATCGTCCTCTCCGTCATCGACATCCCCAGCCACCGCGAGCGCGGCGAGACGCCGGAGACGGCGCCCGCGGCGCAGGAGCCCGTCGAGGAGAAACCGCGGCGCGAGCGCAGGCGCCCCTCCACGCAGATGGCGGACGCCCTCGCCGAGGCCCGAACCGAGCTCGCCGGGGAAGAGTCGAGCGAACGGGAAGAGTCCGAGGAGTAGTGGTCGGTCGCGCCGTCCTGACGGCCCTCGTGGTCGTCGGGCTCGCCGGCTGCGCTACCGCACGGGACGGTGATTCGCTGGCGCCGCCGCTCTCCGGCGGCCGGATCTCCCGCGCCGCGGAGGAGGCCGCCGAGGCCGAATACCAGGCGGGCCTGGAGGCGGTCGAAGCGGGCGACGACGAGACCGCCCTCCGCCATTTCAGCCGGGTCGTCGAGGAATACCCCGCCAGCCGCTGGTCCGGCGTCTCGCTGTACTGGCAGGGGCGCACCCAGTACCAGCTCGGGCAGGCCGCCGGCGCGGAGGCCTCGCTCGACCGCTACCTGAGACTCTCCCCCCGGGTCCCCTTCCGAGAGAGCGCCGTGCTGCTCCTCGCCAACAGCCGGTACGAGCAGCGCCGGTTCGCCGCCGCCCTCGAGGCCACCCTGCGCCTCGACCATTCTCCCGCGGAACGGCTGGACGAGTTCCTGGAGCTCTCGCGGGACCTCCTGCGCCAGCTGCCACGCCCGGCGGTCGAAGAGGCCGTCCGCGCCACCCCGTCCCGAAACTTCCTGTCCCCCTTCTACCTGCAGGCCGCCCGCTGGTCGTACGCCGCGGGGGACTCGACCCGCGGGCGGGAGCTCGCCGACCGCGTGCTCGCGCTCGACCCGCTTCCGGGCTTGGTGATCTCCGAGGCGCGGATGCTGGCGGGACCACCGGCCGAGGCCCGCGAGAGCCTCACCCGCCCCCGTCTCGGCTTCATCGCCCCCACGGAGGGGCGGTTCGCGGACGTCAGCCAGCAGATCCGCCGGGGCGTGGAGATCGCTCTCGAGGACGTCAACGATCGCCGGGCGGCGGAGATCGAGCTCGTCGTTCGTCCGACCCATGCCGATCCCGATTCCACCGCCGAGGTGATCCGCGACCTGGCCCGGGGAGAGCGCGTGCGGGCCATCCTGGGGCCGATCGTCAGCGAGGTGGCGCTGGGCGCCGCCGAGGTCGCGCGGGAGGAGGGAGTCACGCTGGTGAGCCCGACGGCGACCGACTCGCGGCTCCTCGCGATCGATCCCCGCGTCTTCACCGTCAACGCCCTGGACGGCTCGATCGGGCACACCATGGGGACGTACGCCGTGCGGAGCCTGGAGCGGCGGCGGGTCGCCATCCTGGCGCGGGACGACGCCTACGGCCGGATCCAGGCCGACGCCTTCGAGCAGGCGGTCCGTTCTGCCGGGGGCCGAGTCGTGCTGCGACGGGATTTCGAGGCCGGATCCGCCGACTTCACCGGCCACCTCAAGGCGGCCGTCCAGAGCGGCGCCCAGGCCCTGTTCATCTCCACCAACCGTCCCACCGACGCGCTGCGCGTTCTCAACCAGATGGCGTTCTACGAGCTGGGATCGATCCTTCCACTGGGGACCGACGCCTGGAACGACGACGCGTTCTACGATCAGGGGCGCGGGTTCGCGCGCGGCTACTTCGCCGATACGTTCAGCCGCGATCCCCGGGTGACCCGCTGGGAGACGTTCGCGGAGCGCTACCGCGAGCTCTTCGGCGAGGAGCCCCCCAACCTGATCCCCGCCTGGGGATACGATGCCGCACGGCTGGCTCTCGAGAGGCTCTCCACGGCGATCGCGTCCACCGGGCCGCCCGAGGAGGCCTACCGCGGCGCCTCCGCCTTTTTTCGGTTCGGACCCGACGGCGTCCGCCGGGCCGTGGTGATCCATCGGATCGAGCGCGGCCGCCCGGTCGCCGTGGAGTGGTGAACGACCGCCTCGACGAGCTCCGGCGCCGCGAGGCCGAGGCGCTCGAGGGCGGCGGCCCCGAGCGTCAGCAGGCGCAGCACGAGCGCGGCAAGCTGACCGCCCGCGAACGCCTGGATCTCCTGCTGGATCCGGGTTCCTTCGTGGAGCTCGATCGATTCGTGACCCACCGCTCGCACGAGTTCGGCCTGGGCGAGAGGCGGATTCCCGGCGACGGTGTGGTCACGGGTCACGGCACCGTGGACGGTCGCACCGTCTGGGTCTTCAGCCAGGATTTCACCGTCTTCGGGGGCTCGCTCTCCGAGGCCCACGCCGAGAAGATCTGCAAGGTCGTGGATCTGGCGCTGAAGACGGGCCATCCGGTGGTCGGGCTCAACGACTCGGGCGGGGCCCGCATCCAGGAGGGCGTCGCCTCGCTCGGTGGATACGCGGAGCTCTTCCTCCGGAACACCCTCGCCAGCGGCGTGGTCCCGCAGGTGAGCGCGATCCTCGGCCCCTGCGCCGGCGGGGCCGTCTATTCGCCGGCGATCACCGATTTCGTCTGCATGGTCGAGGGGCTCAGCTACATGTTCGTTACCGGTCCGAACGTGGTGAAGACCGTGACGCACGAGGAGGTCTCCTTCGACGACCTGGGCGGCGCGACCGTCCACGGCGAGAAGAGCGGGGTCAGCCACTTCACCTTTCCCGACGAGGCGGCGTGTCTCGACGGGATCCGGCGACTCCTCTCCTACCTGCCGGCGAACAACCGCGAGGATCCGCCGGTGGTCGACACCGGCGACGAGCCCGACCGCCGCTCGCCCGGCCTGCGCCAGGTGGTGCCCGAGAACCCGAACAAGCCGTACGACATGCACGCGGTGGTCGGCGAGGTCGTCGACCGCGCGTCCTTTCTGGAGGTGCACGCGGACTACGCGAAGAACCTGATGGTCGGCTTCGCCCGACTTGGGGGACGCAGCGTGGGGGTGGTCGCCAACCAGCCGGCGGTGCTCGCCGGCGTGCTCGACATCGACGCCTCGCTCAAGGGGGCTCGCTTCGTACGCTTCTGCGACGCCTTCAACCTGCCGCTCCTCACCTTCGAGGACGTCCCGGGCTTCCTTCCGGGAACCGGCCAGGAGTGGGGGGGCATCATCAAGCACGGGGCCAAGCTGCTGTACGCCTACTGCGAAGCGACGGTGCCGAAGCTCACCGTCATCCTGCGCAAGGCGTACGGGGGGGCCTACGACGTGATGAGCAGCAAGCACATCCGCGGGGACCTCAATCTCGCCTGGCCGAGCGCCGAGATCGCGGTCATGGGGCCGAAGGGCGCGGTGGAGATCCTCTGGAAGCGCGAGATCGCCGAGGCGGAGGATCCCGAGTCCCGCGTCGAGGAGCTGACCGCGGAGTACCGCGAGCGCTTCGCGCATCCCTACGTGGCCGCCGAGCGGGGCTACCTCGACGACGTCATCGATCCCGCCGACACCCGCTTCCGACTGATCGCCGGCCTCGAGGCGCTGCACCAGAAGCGCGATGCCAACCCGCCTCGAAAGCACGGCAACATTCCGCTCTGATCCGTCCGGGCCGCAACGAGTTCGGCCCGCCGACCGGAGGTGATGCACGATGAAGACCTCGCGATCCCTCCGGCGCGTGCTGATCGCCAATCGGGGCGAGATCGCGGTCCGGGTGATCCGCGCCTGCCGGGAGGCGGGATGCGGATCCGTGGCGGTCTTCTCGGACGCCGACCGGGCGGCGCCTCACGTGTGGATGGCGGAACGCGCCGTCCGGATCGGGCCGGCGCCGTCGCGGGAGTCCTATCTCGACATCGATCGAATCCTCGCCGCCGCCCGCGAGACGGAGGCCGACGCGATCCACCCCGGCTACGGGTTCCTGGCCGAGAACGCGGTGTTCGCCGATGCGGTCGTCGACGCCGGGCTGGCATGGATCGGTCCGCCGCCCGGGGCCATCCGGGCCATGGGGGAGAAGACCGCCGCGCGGCGGACGATGGAGAGGGCCGGCGTTCCGGTCATTCCCGGGACGGTCGAGGCGGTCGCCGACGCCGGGGAGGCCGCCGCCGAGGCCGACCGCATCGGCTTTCCCGTCCTGCTGAAGGCGGCGGCCGGCGGGGGCGGGAAGGGGATGCGGGTGGTTCGCACTCCGGCGGAGCTGGCGCGGTCGTTTCGCGCCGCCTCCAGCGAGGCGAGGAGCGCCTTCGGCGACCCGGCGATCTACCTGGAGCGGTACCTGGCCGGGGCGCGGCACGTGGAGATCCAGGTGGTAGCGGACGCCGACGGTGCCACGCTCCACCTGGGTGAGCGCGAGTGCTCGCTCCAGCGGCGCCACCAGAAGATCCTCGAGGAGTCCCCCGCACCGGGCGTGTCCGGGGAGACCCGACGCCGGATGGGCGCGGTGGCCGTCAGGGCCGCCGAGGCGGTCGGGTACGTGGGGGCCGGAACCGTCGAGTTTCTGCTGTCCCCGGAGGGGGAGTTCTTCTTCCTGGAGATGAACACCCGCCTCCAGGTGGAGCACCCGGTCACCGAGATGGTGACGGGACTCGACCTCGTCCATCTCCAGCTCGCGCTGGCGGCCGGCGAGCCGCTCCCCTTCGGCCAGGACGAGGTGGCGTGGAGGGGGCACGCCGTGGAGTGCCGGATCGCGGCCGAGGACCCCGAGAACGGCTTCCTTCCGGCCACCGGCCGGATCGAGGGATATCGCGAGCCGGCGGGGCCGGGCGTGCGATTCGACAGCGGGATCGCGTCCGGGACCACGGTCACCCCCCACTACGATCCCCTCCTCGCGAAGTGCGTGACGTGGGCCGAGACCCGCGCGAAGGCGCTCGACCGGATGGCGCGCGCTCTCGAGGAGACGGCGATCAGCGGCGTGACCACGAACCTCGGATTCCATCGCGCGCTCCTCGAAGCGCCGGCCTTGCGCGAGGGGGCCGTTCATACGGCGTGGCTGGAGGCGAACGCCCCGGAGGTCCTCGAGCGGATCGCCCACCGTCGACGGGCCGAGGCTCCGCTGGCCGCCGCGATCGCCGCGTGGCGGACGCACGTCGGCAGACGAGCCCCGTCCGCCCGGCGAGCGACCTCGCCGCCATCCCGCTCGGACTGGCGCGACGCGACCGACTGGGTCTGGTACCGATGAGCGACCCACCGCGGGAAGGATCGATCGTCGAGGCCCGGGTGGAGCGGATGGCCTACGGCGGGGACGGGGTCGCCCGGCCCGACGGGCTCGTGGTCTTCGTGCCGTGGACCGCTCCCGGCGACCGGATCCGGGCCACTCTCGTCGAGCGTCGGGCCTCCTGGGCGCGGGCCCGCCTCGACGAGGTCCTCGAGGAGGGTCCGGACCGGGTCGCCCCGGGCTGCCCCGTCTTCGGCGTCTGCGGAGGGTGCCAGATCCAGCACCTCTCGCCTCCCGCTCAGCGGTCCGCCAAGGCGCGCGCCGTCGCCGACGCCTTCGAGCGGATCGCCCGCCGAGCGCTGGAGCCCGAGCCGGTGTGCGAAGCCGCGGCCGAACCGTGGCACTACCGCCAGCGGGTCGTTCTCACCTGGCGTCGGACGGCGGAGGGGCTGGCGTTGGGGTTCCACGCCGCGGAGGACCCGACGGCGGTGGTCCCGATCCACGCCTGCCCGATCTTCGCCGAAGCCGGCAACCGCGCGCTGGGTCCGCTCTGCCGCGGGCTGGCCGTGGGACTCGAGCCCGACGATCCCGGCGAAGGCCGGCTGATGATCCGTGCCCTGCCGGGCGAAGGGGTCCAGGCCGGTGTCTTCGCCCCCGACGTCGAGGCGGCCCGCCGGCTCGCCGGACTGGCCGCGGCCCAGGCGGGGGTTCCGGTGACCTGGGGGACATGGAAATCGGAGGGAGGGCCGCTCTCCCTCGCGGCCGACGCGCCACGGCTCGAGGCCCGGTTCGACTACCGCGAGTTGAACCTGCGAGTGGGCTTCGATAGCTTCCTTCAAGCCGATCTGGACGCCGCGGAAGCCCTCTACGACGCGGCCCTGGAGGCGCTCCACGCGGAGCCCGGAGAGAGCGTGATCGACGGCTACGCCGGCATCGGGGTGGTCGCCTGCCATCTCGCGTCGAAGGGGGTGAAGGTCACCGCGGTCGAGGCCCATCCCGGAGCGGCGTCGGATCTTCGCGCCAACGCCGCGCGGGTCCTCGCCGCTGGGAGGCCGCCGTCGAGCGCTCATAGCCGCTTGCCTCAATTCGGACGACGGTTGGTACTCCTGTGGTGCAAAGCGTCCAAGAACCTGTCCGCTCTCGCGCTGAGCCCCTTTGGGGGCCCGGCGCGCGCCTATCACGGCTTCAGGATGCCGCGCCTGCGGGCCTCCTGTTGGTAGGCGATGTATTCGGATCCCTGCCGGATGTCGCCCGTCTTGCGGCGGAGGAGGAAGTCGTCGTGCGCGTGGAAGACGAGCCCAGTTGAGAGATGCAGGGTTCGGGAGTTCACGTGCGCGATGATCTGCTCGGTCGCCTCAACCGTGGAGTCGCGTGACTCTGGGTAGCTGATAAGCGCGGCGTTCCGCCCGACGGGAAAAGTGATCTCCAGGTCGTGGTCGGCGAGGAACTTCTCCACGCTGGTCCCACGCTCGGCGGCGCGGGTCTCGCCGTTGACCACGATCTCGATCGGCTCCTCCATGGGACTCACAGGTCGAATGTAACGTCCAGCGCGGTCGTTCACCGGGGCGGGCCCTCGAGGGCGGCCAGGTAGCGGTCCACTGCCTCCCGCGGGCTCGGCGCCTCCCAGAGGGCGCGCAGCGCGACCACGCCGTCGGCGCCCGCCCCGCGCACGTCCGCCACCCGATCGGGCTCGATCCCACCGACCGCGAAGATCGCCGGCGGCTGGCCGGGACCGGCGATCGCGTCGCGAACCGCGGTGAGCCGGCCCGGACCCGCCGGCTCCACGCCGGGATGACTCGCCGTCCGGAAGATCGCCCCGACGACCAGGTGATCGGCGCCCTCGCTCGCGGCCCTCACCGCCGCCTCGATCCCGTGGACCGAGCGCCCGATGGCCGGACCCTCGCCGACGATCCGGCGGGCCGCCGGGTGGGGCAGCCCGCGCTCGGGGACGTGGAGCCGCTCGGCGCCGACCAGGGCGGCCACGTCTGCGCGGTCGCCGATCCACAGCTCCACACCGTAGGCCTTGGTCGCCGCACGGGCTAGCAGCGCTCGCGCGTAGAACTCGCCGGCCGGCAGCTCCTTGGCACGAAGCCACACCGCGGGCAGCCCGGCCCCGAGCAGCGCCTCGAGTCGCTCGGGAAAGTCGTCCGCCTCGAGGCGCCGGTCGTCGGTCACGGCGACGAGCCGCGGGAGCGTCCTCATCGGCCTCCCAACCGCTCGCCGGGGGCGACGTCGCGCCCCCTCGCCCAATCCGCGGCGTCCATCCGCCGCCCACCGGAAGGGTGGAGCTCGACCAGCGCCACCGCTCCGTCACCCGTGGCGACGACCGGCCGCGGAGCGAGCGCCGCCACGGTCCCCGGCGCCGCTCGGGTGTCCCGCTCGACGACCTCCACCCGATACACCTTGAGCCGCTCGCCGCGCCAGGTGGTCCACGCCCCCGGCCACGGATCGTACGCCCGCACCGCGCGATCGATCTCCCGGCCGGTGCGGCGCCAGTCGATCTCCGCCTCCTCGGCGGCGACCTTGGCCGCGTAGGACGCGCGGGACTCGTCCTGGGGGAGGGCCTGGAGATCACCGGACTCCAGACCATCGAGGGCCTCGACCACGAGCGAGGCCCCACGCGCGGCGAGCCGCTCGGTCAGGCTGCCCGCCGTGTCGCCGGGTCGGATCGGCTCGACCTCCTGCAGCAGGACGGGCCCGGTGTCGAGCCCGGCTTCCATCCGCATGATCGTGACCCCCGTCTCCTCGAGCCCGTCGAGGATCGCGCGCGTGACCGGCGCCGCGCCGCGATAGGCGGGAAGCATCGAGGCGTGCACGTTGATCGACCCGTACGGGGGGAGCTCCAGCACCTCGGCCGGCAGGATCGCTCCGTAGGCGGCGACCACCGAGACGTCGGGACGCAGGGTCTCGAGAGCAGCGAGGAACTCCAGGCCCCGGGGCGCGCGGGGCGCGAGGATCGGGATCTCCGCCGCCTCGGCGGCCTCGGCGACCGGCGTCGGCCGCGCCTTCCGTCCCCGCCCCTTCGGTCGCGGCGGCCGGGTCACGACCCCGACCACGTGGTGGCGGCTGTCCAGCAGGGCCTCGAGAGTGGCGAGGCCGAACGCGGGGCTTCCCCAGAAGACGACGCGCACGTCAGACCCGGCGGACCCTCCGGCCGGGCGGTGCGGGGGCGACGTCAGGCATCGACCTCGACCCCCTGCTCGGCCATCAGCCGGCGCCACTCGCGGACCGCCATCCGGCGCTTCAGCGGACCGAGACGATCTATGAAGAGGATCCCGTCCAGGTGGTCGATCTCGTGCTGGAGCGCCCGGCCGAGGAGCCCTTCGCCGACAATCCGATGGCTCTCGCCGCGAACGTCCTGGTACTCGACCTCGACCTTCGCCGCCCGATCGATCGTCTCGACGATTCCCGGGATCGACAGGCACCCCTCCTCGCTGTCGACCCGCCCTTCCTGGGCCGCGATCCGTGGGTTCACGAGCGGAGTCACCTCGCTGCCATCGCGCGCGGTACCGACGTCGATCACCGTCACCCGGCGTGGATCGCCGACCTGGGGGGCCGCCAGGCCGACGCCCTCGGCGTCGTACATCGTCTCGATCAGATCGGCGACGAACCTCTCCAGCTCGGCATCGAAGCGATCCACCGGCGTCGTCTCCCGCCGCAGCACGGGATCGCCCAGGAAGCGGATCGTGCGGATCACGACTTCGCCTCGACCTCGTCGACGTGGGGCGAGAGGACCCGCTGCACCTTCCCGCGCTCGACGTCGATCTTGACGCCGTCGGCGATCCGGAGCGAGACCTTCTCGGCGTCGAGCGCCATGATCTTGCCGTACACCCCGCCCACGGTGACGACTTCGTCGCCCTTCTTCAGGTTCCCGACCATCTCCTTGTGCTTCTGCTGCTCCTTCTGCTGCGGGCGGATCAGGAGGAACCACAGGATGGCGATCATCGCCGCGATCGGCAGCAGCGAGGCGAGGAACCCCGTCGCGCCGCCTCCGCCCTGTCCCGGCGATCCCATCGCCAGCGCCGTCATCATCGGTTCGATCATTGTGCCTCCACGGTCGAGGGTTCGAGGTATCGGTCCAGCCAGCTCGCCGACCATGCGACGAAAGCGCCCGCGCGGATCGCCTCGCGCGCCTCGCCGACCAGGTCGACGAGAACACGATCGCCATCGTCGGGTCCGCCTGCAACTACGGCTACGGCACGGTCGATCCCATCCCCGAGCTGTCCGACCTCGCGCTCGAGCGAGGCGTGGGCCTCCACGTCGACGGCTGCCTCGGCGGGTTCATCCTCCCCTTCGGCCAGGAGCTCGGCCACGACATCCCGACCTTCGACTTCCGCCTCCCAGGCGTCACCACCATCTCGGCCGACACGCACAAGTACGGCTACGGCCTGAAGGGCACCTCCACCCTCCTGTTCCGTGACCAGGAGGTGCGCAACAGCCAGTACTTCTTCCGCACCGACT
>JAHWKZ010000033.1 GCA_019347645.1 Gemmatimonadota bacterium
CGACCAGCGCGGCGCGGTCCAGGCCGAGCTCGCCTACGACCGCCTCTTCGCCGACGAAGGTGTCGACGAGGAGGAGATCGTGTACAACGTGGCGTTCTCGTGGTGGCTCCCGTCGAACTTCATCCCAATCCTGGAGATCAACGGCGTGACGCCGCTCGGCGACGAGGAGGAAGCGGGCCATGAAGACGAGGAGGGGGAGCACCACGACTCGCTCGTCCCCGCCCGTCCGAGGCCTCTCGTCCCCGCCCACGGCGGTACCGACGCCGGCGAGGGCACCCTGATCGCGGGCACGATCGGGTTCCGCTACGGGTTCGCCAACGGCCAGCAGTGGGGGGCCGGCGTCCAGGTTCCCTTCATGGGAGACGATCCGTTCGACGTGCGCCTCGTCGCGGGCGGGATCATCCACCTCGACTGAGGGATCGGCCGGTTGTCCGACATCGAACCGCCATCCGGGCAGCGGCTCCACATACTGACGATCCGGGACGAAGAGAGCGACTCGGATCGAAGGGAGGCGGATCATGGCGGAGAACGAGTGTCCGGTTTGTGGAAAGTCGAGGGAGGAGTGGCCCGACCCCGCGGGCTACGTCCAGAGGGGCGAGCGCTACTGCTGTCGGGGATGCGCCGAGAGCACCGGCTGCACCTGCGAAGAGGGGTGACCGGGGCTCCACCGGTTCGTCGGGAGGTCGGGTCCCGTGGAGCTATTCGGGCCGCGCAGCCGCCCCCGCGCGACCGCGGAGCCGCGGGTCCATGGCGTCGCGGAGGCCGTCGCCGAAGAGGTTGAAACCGAGGACGACCAGACCGATCGCCAGCCCCGGGAACACCGAGATCCAGGGCGCGGTCCGCAGGAAGTCGCGACCGTCGGCGATCATCGAGCCCCAGGAGGGAGTCGGTGGCTGGGCGCCGAGACCGATGAAGGAGAGCGCCGCCTCCAGCAGGATGGCGCTGGCCATGCCGAGGGTGACGGCGATGATGGCGGGGGCGATGCACGAGGGAAGGACGTGGCGGACGAGGATCCGGAGGTCGTTCATCCCGAGCGCCCGAGCGGCCTGGACGAAGTCGAGCTCGCGGACGACCAGCGCCTGCGAGCGGACCAGCCGCGCCATTCCCGCCCAGCCGACCACGCCGATCGCCACGAAGACGACGACCAGCGATGGCTGGAACGCGGCGGTGATCGCGATCAGCAGCAGCAGTGTGGGGAAGGCGAGGGTGACGTCCGCCAGGCGCATGACGAGGGTCTCGATCCTGCCGCCGTAGTAGCCGCTGACAACGCCCAACGCGACCCCCAGCGAGAAGGCGATGGCCTGGGAGGCGACCCCGACCATGAGCGAGATCCGCGCCCCGTAGAGCACCCGCGAGAGGATGTCGCGGCCGAAGGAGTCGGTCCCGAACCAGTGCGACCAGGACGGATCCTGCAGGCTCCGCGTCAGGTCCTGCCGGAGGGGGTCGTAGGGCGCCAACCAGGGGCCGGCGATCCCCAGGACGAGGAGGACCGCGCACAGCGCCGCGCCCGTCATGGCGAGCCGGTTGCGCTCGAGGGCCTTCCAGAGCTCCATCAGGACCGCTCGTAGCGGATCCGCGGGTCGAGCCAGCCGTACAGGAGGTCGACCAGCAGGTTCACCAGCACGAAGACGATCGCCAGGAACAGCACCGTCCCCTGGATGACCGGCAGATCGCGCTTCAGGATGGCGTTGAGCGCGAAGCGGCCGATCCCCGGCCAGGCGAAGATCGACTCGGTCAGCACCGACCCCGACAGGTAGGCCCCGAAGTCGAGCCCGATGGCGGTGATGACCGGAATCAGCGCCGCCTTGAGCGCGTGTCTTCCGATCACCGTCCATTCGGGGAGACCCTTGGCGCGCGCCGTCCGGACGTAGTCGAGACGGATCACCTCGAGCATCGACGAGCGGGTGAGGCGAGCGATGTAGGCGGTCGAGCGCATGCCCAGGGTGAGCGCCGGGAGCACGAGGTAGGGCAACGCCCCGCCGCCGTAGCCCGAAGGGGGCAACACCCCCCACTGGACCGCCACCACCAGGATCAGGATCAGGCCCACCCAGTAGACCGGGAAGGAGATCCCCAGGAACGCGAACGTCATGCCCATCCCGTCGATCCAGGTCGACTGCTTCACGGCGCTGACGACGCCGATCAGGACCCCCGAGAGCGTGGCGAAGAGCATCGCCACGCTGGCCAGGTACAGCGTCTTCGGGAAGTGCTCGAGGATTCCGTCGAGGACCGGCTGACGAGTGTGGTAGGACCGGCCCCAGTCGCCCTGGACCAATCCGGCGACGTAGTGGTAGAACTGGCTCCAGACCGGTTCGTCGAGGTGGAGCTCGGCGCGGAGGCGCTCGAGGGTGGCCGCGTCGAAACGGTCGCCGACCATCGCCATCACCGGATCGCCCGGCGCGATGTAGAGGAGCACGAACGTGACCACGAGCACCCCGAACAGGACCGGGATGGTGTGGAGGATGCGCTTGAGCGCGTACTGGAGCATGCGGGAGGGGCCGCCTCGCTGGAGATCGCGTCGAAGACGACGAAACGTATCGAACCCGGATTCCGGCGCGCAACGCGACGCGTGCCGATCCACCGGTTCCCGAAGGAGGTTGCACCCGTGACCCCGTTCCGAAAGCTGGCCACCGCGACGGCGGCCGCATTGGCGCTCGCCGCGCCCGCCCCCGCCCAGACGCCCGCCGACGAGGCCGTCGACGCCCGGTTCCAGACGCCCGACCTGCCGGCGCCGAACGCGTACCGGGCGGCGACCGGCCGGCCCGGCCCCGGGTATTGGCAGCAGCGGGTGGACTACGACATCCGGGCGACGCTCGATCCGACGACCCACACGATCACCGGCTCGGAGACGATCACCTACGCGAACCGCTCGCCCGACACGCTGGCGTATCTCTGGCTCCAGCTCGACCAGAACCTCTTCGCGGCGGGGAGCCAGGGCGCGCAGACCTTCCCCCAGGAGGGGCGCTTCGGCGGCTCGGGCGTCGGCGGCGGGTACACGATCTCCCGGGTGGCGGGGCCCGACGGGGCGGGGCTGGAGCACCGGATCGTCGACACCCAGATGCGGGTCGATCTCGCCCGGCCGCTCCCGCCCGGGGAGGCGACGACGCTCTCCATCGACTGGTCGTTCCGAGTCCCGGAGACGGGCGCCGATCGGATGGGGCGCGAGGGCGACCACTACGTGATCGCCCAGTGGTACCCGCGCCTGGCGGTCTACGACGACGTCGACGGGTGGAACACCCTCCCCTACCTCGGGCAGGGCGAGTTCTACCTGGAGTACGGCGACTTCGACGTCGAGCTGACCGTCCCGGCGACGTACCTCGTGGGCGCGACCGGGTCGCTGGAGAACCCGGGCGAGGTCCTGACCGCGACCCAGCGCGAGCGGCTGGAGCGGGCGCGAGCGGGCGAGGTCGTCCAGGTCGTCGCGCGGGAGGAGCTCTCCGACAAGACCGCCATCCGGCCGCGGACCGAGGGGACGCTGACGTGGCGCTTCCGGGCCGAGAACGTCCGCGACGTGGCGTGGGCGGCCAGCCCGCAGGTGGTGTGGGACGCCACCTCGGCCTCCGGAGAGACGCTCGTCCACGCGCTCTACCGCCCCGACGCGGCGGCCTGGCGCGAGGCGGCGGAGATGACCCGCCATTCGATCGACTTCTATTCGGAGATGCTGATGGACTACCCCTATCCCACCGCCACGGCCGTCGAAGGGCCGGTGTTCGGGATGGAGTACCCGATGATCGTGTTCGTCGCCCCGGAATCGAGCCGCGCGGGGCTGTTCGACGTGCTCGACCACGAGTGGGGCCACATGTGGTATCCGATGATCGTCGGAACCGACGAGCGGCGCCACGCGTGGATGGACGAGGGTATCGACACCTTCGTCAACCAGTTCAGCAAGGCGGCCTACTTTCCGGAGAGCGAGCCGTTCCTGCTGACCGTGGCGCAGTACGCCCAGGCGATCCGCGCCTTCCCCGAACAGCCGCTGGGGACGCGGCCGGACCTGTTCGCCAGCCAGACCGCGCTCGGGATCGGCGCCTACATCAAGCCCGCGGTGATGCTGAACGCGCTGCGCGAGCTGGCCGGCGCGGAGGCCTTCGACCCCGCGCTCGCGGCGTTCACCCGGACCTGGGCCTACCGGCATCCGAAGCCGGCCGATTTCCTGCGCTTCATGGAGGACGAGCTCGGCCTGCAGCTGGGGACGTTCTGGTGGAGTTGGATCCACACCACCGCCACCAGCGACGTCGCCATCCTCGGGCAGGACCAGAGCCGGGCGGGCGAGACGTGGAAGGTGGTGGTGACCGTGGACCAGCGGGGCGAGCTGGTGATGCCGGCCCGGGTGGTGGCCACCACGGCCACCGGGGCCCGGGACACGGTGACGATCCCCGCCGAGGCGTTCTACGGCACCGACCGCGCCACCGCCACGCTCTACCTGCCGGAGCGGGCCGAGCGGATCACAGTCAACGAGGGACCGGCGTGGGGCGACGTGAACCCGCGGAACAACATCTGGACGCGGTGAACCGGTGAGATCGATCCGCCCGTAGCGTTGCACTCCTTCCTTCCGCTCCCATGATCCGTCGTCTAGTCACCGTCCGCGGGATCGTCCAGGGCGTCGGCTTCCGACCGTTCGTCTTCAACCTCGCCGAGCGGCTTGGCCTGGTCGGCACGGTCCTGAACGACTCCCTCGGGGTGGAGATCGATGTCGAGGGAGGACCCGAGGCGGTCGAGGCGTTCGTCCGGGCTCTCGAGGAGGACGCGCCTCCGCTGGCGGTGATCCAGGACGTGGCGGTCGAGACCGCCGAGCTCGCGGGCCACGCGGCGTTCCGGATCGTGAAGAGCGCGACCGGCGCCGCTCGGCGGACCCTGGTGAGCCCCGACGTGGGGACGTGCGAGGACTGCCTGCGGGAGATGCGCGACCCCTCCGACCGCCGCTACCGATATCCCTTCCTCAACTGCACGAACTGCGGCCCTCGATTCACGATCGTCGAGGACATTCCGTACGATCGGGCGAACACGTCGATGAAGGCGTTTCCGATGTGCGACCCGTGCCGGGCGGAGTACGAAGACCCGCGTGACCGCCGCTTCCACGCCCAGCCGACGGCCTGCCCGGCGTGCGGGCCGTCGCTGGCCTGGATCGCCCCGGGGGAGCCGCGCCTCCGCGGCCACGCCGCGCTCGAACGGGCGGTGGCGCGGCTCAGGGAGGGACGGATCGTGGCGGTCAAGGGACTCGGCGGCTACCACCTGGCGTGCGACGCGACCGACGAGGAGGCCGTCGCCCGGCTGCGGCGCCGGAAGCACCGTGAGGCGAGGCCTCTGGCGCTGATGGTGGCCGATCTCGCCGCCGCCCGGCAGCTGGGCGAGGTCGAGCCCCCCGCGGAGGCCGCCCTGAGCTCGATCCGGCGGCCGATCGCGCTGCTCCCGAAGCGGCCGGACGCGGACCTCGCGCCCTCCGTGGCCCCGGGCGTGCCGACTGTGGGCGTCATGCTTCCCTACACCCCGCTCCACACGCTTCTCCTGGAGGGGTTCGACGGCCCCCTCGTGATGACCAGCGGGAACCTCACCGACGAGCCGATGGCGTACCAGGACGCCGAGGCGATCGAGCGGCTGGGGCCGATCGCCGACGCGTTCCTGACCCACGACCGCGCCATCGTGATGCGCTGCGACGACAGCGTGGTGCGGTGGACCCGCCGGCGGCCGCTGATGATCCGCCGCGCTCGCGGCTACGCGCCCCAGCCGGTCTTCCTTTCCCCGCCGGCGCCCACGCCGGTCCTGGCCCTCGGCGGGCACCAGAAGAACGCGATCTGCCTGGCCCGGGAGGAGCACGCCTTCGGGAGCCATCACCTGGGCGACCTCGACACTCCGGAGGCCGTGGCCGCGCTCGAGGAAGCGGTCGGCCATTACGAGCGGCTGTTCGAGATCGAGCCGGAGGTCGTCGCCTGCGACCTCCACCCCGACTACCGCTCGTCCCGCCTCGCCGTAGAGATCGCCGAGGGGCGCGGGCTGCCGCTCGTCCGCGTCCAGCACCACCATGCCCATGCCGCCAGCGTCGCCGCCGAGCACGGGTTGACCGGGCCGTTCCTCGGGATCGCGCTGGACGGGACTGGCCTCGGGACCGACGCCACGATCTGGGGCTTCGAGTTTCTCGAGGTCGACGGCGGGCGGATGCGCCGGCTGGGGCACCTCCAGAGGGTCCCGATGCCCGGCGGCGAGGCGGCGGTGAGGGCGCCGTGGCGGATGGCGTGCGCGTGGCTGTCGGCCGCGTTCGGCGAAATCCCGGAGATGCCGCTCGGTTTCCTCGACCGCCTCGACCGCGACGCGTGGGACCTCCTCGCCCGGGCGGTCGAGCGGGGCGTGAATGCGCCGCTCTGCTCGAGCGCCGGGCGTCTCTTCGACGCGGTGGCGGCGATCGCGGGGCTGCGGGACGTGGCCGACTACGAGGGCCAGCCGGCGATCGAGCTCGAGGGCGAGGCGGCGAAGGTCCTCGATCCCGTCGACGGGGACCTGTCCGAACCGTGGCCGTTCGAGATCGTCGAGGCGGCGCCGTGGGAAGACGGGGAGGAGGAGCCGGGGCGGGCGGGGTTCGAGGTCCGCTTCACCCCGGCGATCGCGGCGATCGTCGAGGCGCTGGCCGGCGGCGTCGGGTTGCCGACGATCGCCGCCCGCTTCCACGCCACCGTCGTCCATGCGGTGGTGGACGGCGCCGATCGCGCCCGCGAGCGCTCCGGACTCGACACCGTCGCCCTCTCCGGCGGCACCTTCCAGAACGCGATCGTCCTCGAGCGGTCGATCGAGAGGCTCTCGGCCCGCGGGTTCGACGTCCGGATCAACGAGCGGGTCCCGCCGAACGACGGCGGGATCGCGCTCGGCCAGGCCGGGGTCGCGGCCGCGGGATAATCCGGCGGCGATCGAGTCGATTTTCCCGCTCGTCGGACCGTCGGGATCGCGGTTGATCCACCCGAAGTGTGTTATCGTGATGGCGAGATGGATTCCGCTCCGACGGGAGGGACGATGGCGACGAAGGGAGGGTGCGGCTGCGCGGCGCCGGCCACCGCGGCCGTGGATCGCTGTTACTGCACGGTGGACGATCTCGTCCACGCCATCGGGCGCAAGTACACCCTTCCGGTGCTCGTCCGGATCGGGGGCGGGACAGCTCGTTTCACCCGTCTCCAGCGCGCGCTCGGGGTCTCCTCGTCCACGCTCAGCGAGACGCTGGACGACCTGATCCGGGTCGGCCTGGTGCATCGAACCGTCCTCGACGACCGACCCCCCTCCACCGAATACGCGCTCACCGCCGCGGGAAAGGCGCTGCGGGAGCGCCTGCGACCGTTGCTCGAGCGCGTCCGTGCGATGGAATAGAGTCCGACGGGAATCCGTCGGATGGAGAAACCGCGCCTCGAACGAGAGGAGCCCAACCCCATGTCGAAGACCCGCGCGATCCTCTTCCGTATCGCTCTCGGCGCCACCGCGCTGTCGCTGTGGGCCTACATCCCGTACCGCTACGCCACCCGGCCGCCGGGGTTCGAGGGGTTCCTGGGAGCCGGTTACGCGGTCCTGTTCCCGCTCGCCGGCCTGCTGGCGCTGGGGGCTCTCGTCGCCGCCTGGCGGCCCGCGCTCGTCGAGCGGCTGACGGATCGTGGAGCGAGCCGCACGCTGCTCGGCGCCTACAGCGCGGTGTGGCTGGCGATGGGGCTGTTGTGTGTTCCGTCCCTCCAGGCGACGTCCGCGGTGGCGCCGCTCAAGGGCGCGCTCGCCACGATCCACATGACCGCTCAACACGTCTTCCTCGGTCTCGCCGCCGTCGGGGCCGCGTGGCGTCCCGAGGTCGCCGCCTCGATCCTGCTCGCCCGGCCGGTCACGGCGGAGGGGAAGGACGAGGTCGCGCGGCTGGAGGAACCCGCCTCCGGCTGAACTCCGGTCTTCTGGAGTAGGGCGATTTTTTTTGGATGCCTGCTTCGGAAAACCGAAGCTCCTTCGAGTCGTCCTCGCCGTCCTGGTGGACGATCGGGGCCGGGTCTCCGACTGCCGGATCGAGCTCCTCGGGGTTCGGGCCCTTCGACGCCGCGGCGCTCGAGACGGCGCGGACGGAGTGGCGATTCCGGCCCGCGACCGACGGTCGGGAGGCGGTCGCCCGCTGGGTGCGCGTCCCCGTGCGCTTCCATCTCCGTCCTTCGACGGGAACGGGCTCCGGATTCCCGACCTCCTCGCGCGGGCTTCGGTCGACCGAAGCGCCTTGCGGCCCCAGATCGGCGGTTCTATGCTCGAAATCGTATCGACCTGGTGGGAGATGAGCCGCGCACTCCCGCCCGACCGCAGAGGGCGGTGACGCCATGTGCCTGGGCATCCCCGGAAGAGTCGTCTCCATCGAGGACGAGGCCCGTCACATCGCCAAGGTCGACGTCTCCGGCGTGAAGAGGAACGTGAACGTGGGTCTCGTCCTCCCCGACGGGCTCGACGTCGGCGACTGGGTGCTGATCCACGTCGGCTTCGCTATCTCCAAGATCGACGAGGAGGAAGCCGAGGCGACCCTCGGGTTCCTCCGCGAGATGGGCGAGATGTTCGATCAGGAGCTCGACGACTACCGCTCGAGCGGGATCGCGTGAGGCCGGGGAACGCTTCCGTCGCCGTCGAAGAGCCGAGCCCGGCCGCCCCGGAGGATCCCCTCCGCGCCGTCGGCCGGGCGCGCTTCGAGCGCTCGTGCTCGGTCCCCGCCGCGTTCTTCGAAGAGCGGTCCGACGACGTTTCCCGGGCCTGCTGGGAGATGGCCCGGCGGTTCTCCCGGGGCGGCAGGCTGCTAGCCTTCGGGGCCGGTCCGGCCGGCGCGAGCGACGCCGATCACGTGGCGGTCGAGTTCGTCCACCCGGTGATCGTCGGGAAGCGGGCCCTGCCCGCGCTCGCGCTGGAGGACGATCTCGCCGAGCGGGTCCGACTCCTGGGCTCGGCCGACGACGTGGCGATGGCGATCGATTCCCGAGGTGACTCCCCCGACGTCCAGGCCGCACTCGCGGTCGCCGCGGACCGCGGGCTCCTGACCGTGGCCCTGGCCGGCCCCGGCCTGGCCGATCCCTCCCGGTGGGACCACGCGTTCGTCGTCGCCGAGGAGGACCCGTGGGTCGTCCAGGAGACGCTCGAGACGCTCTACCACGTCCTGTGGGAGCTGGTCCACGTCTTCTTCGACCACGAGGGGCTCCTGTGAGGCCGCGTTTCCCTACGGCGCCGGCCTGTATCCCGGACGAGGCCGGCTCGTGCTCGATCTGCGCCGACGAAGGCCGGATCGGCGAGGTGATCGCGGTCGAGGGAGAGGGGCTGGGTGCGGTCGGTCGGGTGCGCGTCGACGGGGTGGAGGAGGAGGTCGCGCTCGATCTGCTGGACGACGTCCGCCTGGGCCAGCGAATCCTCCTCCATCTCGGTTTCGCGATCGGGCGGGTGGAGGAATCGTGAGCGAGCCCGTCGAGGCCCTCTACCCGTTCCTCGGAGACGGAGCCACCGATCCGGAGCCGGTCCTCGCCGACGTCCGCCAGTCGACCCTCAAGAAGCGAGACGACGTCGTGGCCCTTCGCCGCGCCACGTGGGAGCGCCACGCCGACGATCTCGTGCGGGCGGCGCGGATCGTGGCTCGCGCCGCCGCCCGGGGCGGCAAGGTCCTGACCTTCGGCAACGGCGGCAGCGCCACCGACGCGCGCGACCTGGCGGCCGACCTCGCCGACCCGCCGCTCGCCGGCCAGCGGGGGATCCCCGCGCTGGACCTGACGCGTCAGATCTCGACGGTGACCGCCGTGGCCAACGACGTCGGCTTCGAGCGAGTGTTCGTGCGTCAGGTGATCGCCTTCGGAAACGCGGGGGACGTGGCGATCGGGTTCTCGACCAGCGGCGAGAGCGGGAACGTCGTCGCCGCGCTGGAGACCGCGAAGGAGCGGGGCCTGGCGACGATCGGCTTCGCCGGGGACGAGGGCGGGAGGATGGCCGAACCCGGCTTCCTCGACGTCTGCGTCGTCGCCCCGTCGGCCTACGTGCCGCGGATCCAGGAGGCCCACGCCACCGCCTACCACGCCATGGTCGAGATGGCCCAGGCGGCGCTGGCGGAGGAGGGGGCGTGACGGGGGCCGAAGGCATGCGGTTCGTCGACGAGTTCCGCGACCCCGGCATCGCGCGGACGCTCGTGAAGCGGATCGACGCCCTGGCCGGCGGCGGCTCGTTCAAGTTCATGGAGGTATGCGGGGGCCACACCCATACGATCTACCAGCACGGCCTCCACGCGATCCTCCCCGACGCGATCGACCTGGTCCACGGTCCCGGCTGCCCCGTGTGCGTGATCCCGATGGGGCGGGTCGACGACGCGATCGCGATCGCCAGGACCGACGGCGTGATCTTCACCACGTACGGGGACATGATGCGGGTCCCCGGCGGCGACGGGAGTCTGCTGGACGCCAAGGCCGACGGCGCCGACGTGCGGTTCGTCTACTCCCCGCTCGACGCGCTCCGGATCGCGACCGAGAACCCCGACCGCGAGGTGGTCTTCTTCGCGATCGGCTTCGAGACGACCACCCCCTCGACCGCGGTGACTCTGCTCCGCGCGAAGGCGGAGGGGATCGACAACTTCTCGGTCTTCTGCAACCACGTCACCATCCTGCCCGCGATCAAGGCGATCCTCGACTCCCCCGACATGCGGCTCGAGGGCTTCGTCGGACCGGGCCACGTCTCGACGATCATCGGCACGAAGCCGTACTGGTGGATTCCCGAGCGGTACGACAAGCCGGTGGTGATCTCGGGCTTCGAGCCGATCGACGTGCTCCAGTCCGTGCTCATGCTCCTCGAGCAGATCGTCGAGGGGCGCCGCGAGGTCGAGAACCAGTACGGCCGGGTGGTCCGCGAGGAAGGGAACCCCAGGGCGCTCGAGGCGATCCACCGGACGATGGAGCTGAGGCCGCAGTTCGAGTGGCGCGGGCTCGGCTTCATCTCCCGGAGCGCGCTGAAGCTGAGGCCCGAGCTCGCCGACTTCGACGCCGAGGTCCGCTTCGATGTCCCCGGCGTGCGGGTCGCGGATCCCAAGTCGTGCCAGTGCGGCGAGGTGCTGAAGGGGGTCATCAAGCCGTGGGAGTGCCGCGTCTTCGGGACCGCCTGCACGCCCGAGACCCCGATCGGCACGTGCATGGTCTCGAGCGAGGGCGCGTGCGCCGCCTACTACAATTATGGTCGCTACGCGCTGCGCGAGGAAGCCGCCCGCGCCCGGAAGGGAGCGACGGCGTGAGCGTCCCGAAGCAGACCCTCGAGGAGGCGCTCGACCGGATCGACCGGATGCGCGAGAGCGGCGCCGTCCGTCTGAAGGACCGCCACGTGACGCTCTCCCACGGATCGGGCGGCAAGGCCACCAAGAACCTCGTCGAGGGGGTCTTCGCCCCGGCCTTCGCCAACGCGGTCCTCGACCGGATGGAGGACGCGGCGGTCGTGACGCGGGAGGGGATCGGGCGGCGGCTCGCGTTCACCACCGATTCGTACGTGGTCCGGCCGCTGTTCTTCGCCGGCGGCGACATCGGGAGCCTGGCGATCCACGGGACGGTCAACGACCTGGCGGTGGCGGGCGCGGAGCCGGTATGGCTGTCGGTCTCGGTGATTCTCGAGGAGGGGTTCGCGATCGAGGATCTGCGCCGCGTCGTCGCCTCGATGAAGGAGGCCGCCGAGGCGGCCGGGGTGGTGGTCGTGGCCGGCGACACGAAGGTCGTCGAGCGCGGCAAGGCGGACGGCCTCTACGTGAACACGTCCGGGGTCGGGATCGTCCGGGAGGACGCCCGCGTCTCGGCGGCGAACGCCCGCCCCGGCGACCGGGTGATCGTCTCGGGGACCGTCGGCGACCACGGGGTGGCGATCCTGATGGCCCGCGAGGAGCTCGCCATCGAGACCGACATCGAGAGCGACACCGCGCCGCTCCACGTCGCCACCGCCGCTCTCTTCGACGCGCTGGGGGACGACGTCCACTGCCTCAGGGACGCCACCCGCGGGGGCGTGGCGACCGCGCTCAACGAGATCGCCGAGCGGTCGGGGGTGGGGATCTCGGTCGACGAGAGCGCCGTCCCGGTCCGGCGCGACGTCCGCGGCGCGTGCGAGATCCTCGGGATCGATCCCCTCCACATGGCCAACGAGGGCAAGCTCCTGGCGATCGTCGCCGGCGACCGCGCGGACCGCGCGCTCGAGGCCCTGCGGGAGACGCCGGGGTGCGGGCAGGCGGCGGTGATCGGCGAGGTCGTCGCCGAGCCCGCGCAGCACCTGGAGCTCGAGGTCGCGGTCCTCGCGCCCGAGCTCGCGCGCGGCGGCCACCGCGTGCGCGACCGAGCGCAGGTTGTGAGAGGCGATCGCCGGGCGCACGTGCGGCCACGCCTCGGCCACGTGGTGGGAGAGGCGCTCCGGGTCGGTCTCCGGACAGGCCGGGCAGGCGAGGCGGGGGAAGGGCCAGGCCGTGGCGCACAGGGAGCAGACCAGGCGACGTCGGCCCTCGAACTCCGGCTCGTCCGCCAGGAGTCCCGTCACGGGCGGATGACCGCAGGCCGGGCAGGCGCGGGGACGAGGCGCGCCGGAGGCGCCGTCCTCCGATGAGTCCGGCGCCCAGCCACGCGCGTGTGCGAGGGCGGCGAGCCCTTCGACGACCGGTTGCAGGAACGCCCGGGGGAAGAACTCCAGCTGGAAGGGGGTGCA
>JAHWKZ010000034.1 GCA_019347645.1 Gemmatimonadota bacterium
AACGGCTCGGCTCCCTCCCGATCGAGCCGTCCGGTCTCGCGGGCCCGCGCCCGCGCGGACAGCATCCGCTTCCCCACCAGCGGGGTCAGCCGCTCCCAGGAGAAGAGGAAGGTGAAGGTGACCGCGAAGATGGCGTAGAAGTTCAGCGGGATCGACCGCAGGAAGAAGCCGATGCCGTCCTCCACCGTGGCGATCAGCGGCACCGTGCCGACGACCAGCCCGCCCACGAAGATCGGCCACACGTTGAACGGCAGCAGCACGGCGATCGGGCTGGCCGTCGAGTCGACGACGTAGGCGAGCTCCTCGTGGGCCACCTGGTTCCGGTCCGCCACCGGCCGCACGGTGGCGCCGGTCAGGACGGTCGAGATCGTCCCCCCCTGATGGAAGACGACGCCCATCATCCAGGCGAAGAACTTGGCCGACTTCGGGCCCCTGACGATCTTGCCGCCGGCCCAGTCGGCGAACTGCACCGCGCCACCGGTCCGCGTCCACAGCCCGATCAGCCCCCCCAGCGACCACAGGTACACGAGCAGGATGAGGGCGTAGTCCACCGAGCCGATCGCCGGGATCAGGAACTCCTGGACGACGTTCGGTCGCCCGCTGATGATCCCGCCCAGGACGATCCCCAGGAACAGCGCGCTGACGACCTCGCGGAGGGCGAAGGCGAGGACGATGGCGACCCCGGCGGGCAGGACCGACCAGAATCCGTAGTGGCCGGCGGGCTGCTCCGGGAAGCGACCCTGGAGGAGCACACCGGCCGCGATCAGCACCAGGCCGACCGCGAGACCCGTCCAGCGGATCCGGGACCTTCGCGGCTCCTCGGCCACGCCTACTTCTTCCTCTCGACCAGCTCGATCTCGATGCCGTCGGGATCCTCGATGAAGGCGATGGTCGAGCCCCCTTCGCCGCCCACTTGGTAGGGCCCACGGGTGAACTCCACCCCGTGGCCGGCCAGCTCCTCGCGCGCCCCCTCGAGGTCGGCGACCCCGAAGGCGAAATGGCCGAACTGGTTCCCCAGCTCGTAGTTGCGCCCGTCGTGGTTGTAGGTGAGCTCGATCGGGTGGTGCCCGGCCGCGTCGACCAGGAAGACGAGCGTGGCGTCGGCCTTCTCGAGGACCTTGCGTCGCTGCTCTTCCAGGCCCAGGACCTCGGTGTAGAACCGCACCGAGCGGTCCAGGTCCTTGACCCGGATCATCGTGTGGAGGAGATCGGCCTTCATGCTTTACCTCCGGTATCGAGGGTCAGATGCTTATGGGGTTTCGGATTGCAGTTTCTCCGCGCGCCATCGACGGACCGCCCGCGGGATGTCCACGCCCTCGACCACCACCCGGCGGTTGAGCTCCCGCATCGCCTCGGTCGATATCGCCCCCTCCAGCTCCTGGAGCGCGGTCCAGACCGGCGGGTGGCTCTCGAGCGTCTCCCTGCGGACCACGGGCACCGCCTGGTACGGCGGGAAGAAGTCGCGGTCGTCCTCGAGCACGACCAGGTCCAGGGCGGCGATCTGGCCGTCGGTGGAGTTGCCCACCGCCACGTCGATCCCCCCCTGCTCGAGCGCCCGGTAGAGCAGCCCCAGGTCCATCTGCCGCACCGACCCGAACTCGAGGCCGTAGGCGCGGGCGAGGCCCGGATAGCCGTCCGCGCGACTCATGAACTCCGGTCCGAACCCGGCGGTCCAGCCGGCATCCACCCCGGCGAGATCGGAGATCGTGGCCAATCCCAGCGAGTCCGCGTCGGCGCGCCGCACCATCAGCGCGAAGGTGTTCTCGAATCCGAGCGGCGGGCCGAGGACGAGGTCCCAGCGATCGAGGTACGCCTCCTCGACCACGGTGTAGACCGAGTCCGCGTCGTGGATCGGCGCCCGGTCGAGGATCGCCACCAGCGCGGTCCCGGAGTACTCGACGTAGAGGTCGATGGCGCCCCGCTTCAGCGCCTCGTGGGTGATGTCGGTGCCCCCGAAGTGGAAGCGGCGCTCCACCGGCACTCCCCGGGCCTCGAGCTCCTGGGCGATCAGCTCGGCGAGCACGTCCTGCTCGACGAAGTCCTTGGAGCCGACGGTCACCGCGCCCGGGCCGCCGCACCCGGCAACCACGAGCAGCGCCGCCCCGAAGAGGACGGAGCGACTCGTCAAGTCGGGCGCGCCTCGGTGACGCTCCCCGGCGCGCCGGCGGGCGCGAGGCGGCGGGCGAGCCAGCCGAGGAGGCCGTCGGCGGCCAGCGCCATCAAGGCCGCGGGGACGGCCCCGGCGAGGATGATCGTATCGTTCAGCACGGCGATGCCCCGGAAGATGTAGACCCCCAGCCCACCCGCGCCAATCGCCGCCGCGATCGTGGCGATCCCCACCGAGACCACCGTCGCCACACGGATCCCGGCCACCATGACCCCCACCGCCAGCGGGAGCTGCACCTTGGTCAGCAGCTGGCGATCGGTCATCCCCATCCCGCGGGCCGCCTCGACGATCGCCGGATCGACGGCGCGGATGCCGGCGTGGGTATTGCGGACGATGGGCAGCAGGGCGTAGAGGACCAGGGCGACAATCGCGGTCCGGGCCCCGACCCCGCCGATCAGCGGGACCGGGATGAGGAAGCCGAACAGGGCCAGGCTCGGGATCGTCTGGACCACGTTGACGAACAGCAGGGCGGGTCGCTCCACCCGCCGGCTGCGGGTGGCGGCGATCCCCAGCGGGACGCCGATCGCCACCGCGAAGCCGACCGCCACACCGGTGAGGACCAGGTGCTCGAGGGCCAGCGACGTGGCCTCCGCCCGATTCGCGGCCAGGAAGCGCAGGAGGTCATCCATCCCGGTCTCCGCCGGGCGCCCCGAGGGTGTCCACGAAGGCGCGGGCCTCGGCATGGTCGGAGGCGAGGAAGGCGTCGGGCCCGGTCAACACGACGAGCTCCCCCCCGGCCAGCAGCCCCACCCGATCGCCCAGCGCGAGCGCCTCCCGCAGATCGTGGGTCACGAACAGCGCCGCCTTGCCCAGCCGATGCACGAGGTCCCGGAACTCGGCCTGGAGCTCGGCGCGGGTCAGCGGGTCGAGCGCGCCGAAAGGCTCGTCGAGGAGCAGCAGCGGCGGATCGGCGGCCAGCGCCCGCGCCACCCCCACGCGCTGTCGCTGTCCGCCCGAGAGCCGGTCCGGCCGACGATCTGTGAAGGTCGCCGGGGACAGGCCCACCGTCTCGAGGAGTTCCTCGACGCGGGAGCGAATCCGCGCCTCCTCCCACCCCAGCAACTCGGGTACGATCCCCACGTTCCGCGCCACGCTCATGTGCGGGAACAGGCCGATCTCCTGGATCACCCAGCCGACACGCCGCCTCAGCTCGACCGGGTCCCATTCGGTGGTGGCCCGGCCGGAAACCAGGACGGCGCCCTCCGTGGGCTCGAGGAGCCGGTTCACGAGCTTGAGCGCGGTGGTCTTGCCGGCCCCCGAGCGGCCGACCAGTACGAGCGTCTCGCCGGCTCCCACCACGAAATCGAGACCGCGCACGATCGAGCGCCCGCCGGTCGCGAAGGCGACCGAATCGAACCGGACCGCGGGTGGGGAGTCGGCGGACGGCGGTTCGGGCAAAACGCTCTCCGATACGGGTGCGGGTGGAAGCTCGCGGGTAATATAGGACTCATGACGCGTGTCACCGCTCCGCTCTCCGAGCGCCTGGAGCGCTCGGTCCTCGCCCCCGGATTCGCGGTTCGGCGGGGCGAGCGGTGGACGGTCCTGGTCGACGAGATGCCCACCGGGAACCAGGCGTTCGCCCACTCCGTCGCGCGCGGACTCTCCGACTCCCCGCGCTGGCTCCACTGCCGTTACCTCTACGACGCCGAGGGCAGCCGGATCTTCAGCGGGATCACCCGTCAGCCCGAGTACTACCTGACGCGTGCCGAGGCGGCGATCCTCGAGGCGCGGTCCGACGCGATCCGCGAGGCCGCCGGAGACGTTCCGATCGTAGAGCTCGGATCGGGGTCGGCGGAGAAGACGCGGCGGCTGATCGAGGCCTGGTCCCGCGCCGCGAGCCGAGACGGCGGCGGCGTCCAGTACGTGCCGATCGACATCGACCCGATGGTCCTCACCCGGGCCGCCCGGGCGCTCGCCGAGGAGCAGGACGACCTGATCGTCACCGGGCTGGCGACCTCCTACGAGCGGGGGCTGGACGCCCTGAGGGGCGAGTCCCCGCTCTGCCTCGTCTTCCTGGGATCGTCGATCGGCAACTTCAATCCCCACGAGACGGACACCTTCCTCGCCCGGCTCGATCGCACCCTGGCGCCGAGCGACACGCTGTTGCTGGGGGTCGACCTGGTGAAGGAGGTGGTCGCGATGGAGGCGGCCTATGACGACGCAGCGGGATGGAGCGAGGCGTTCACGCGCAACCTCTTCCGGCGGATGAACCGGGAGCTCGGCACGGAGGTTCCCGCGGAGTCGATCGATCACGTGGCCTACTGGAACGACCGGCTCGATCGGATCGAGATCTATGCCCGTTTCCTCGAGCCGGTCGAGATCCGGCTCGACTCCATCGGCCGCCGCTACCGGGTGGCCGCGGGGGAGATGATCCTGACCGAGATCGCGCGGAAATACCGCGTGGAGCGCATCGAGACCGATCTGGCGCGTTTCGGGTTCCGTCTCGAGGAGCGGTGGACCGACGACGAGGGGCGATTCGCGGTGCTGCTCTTCCGACGGATCGACGAACCGGCCGGCCCGCCGGCCTGGATGCGGCTCGCGGCCCAGCTCCAGGCCGTCCGCCGCAAGACCCACGACCTGATGGACGCGCTCTCCGAGGCTGATCTGAGCCGGCAGGTGCTGCCGTTCCTCTCCCCGATCGTCTGGGATCTCGGCCACGTCGCCGAGTTCGAGGAGCTGTGGCTGATCCGCGCCATCGACGCGCTGGAGGAGGGCCACGAGCCGGTGGGCGCGCTCGAGGAGGGGTACGACGCCACGAAGACGTCGCGCGAGGAGCGGGGCGCGATCCGGTACCCCGACCTCGACGACCTCCTCCGCCGACTCCGCCGCGTTCGCCATCAGGCGCTCGAGCGACTCCAGACCGCCCCTCTCACCGGTCACCGCCTCCGCGAGGACGGCTTCGTATGGCGGATGGTGGCCCAGCACGAGGCGCAGCACCAGGAGACGGTCCTGCAGGCGGTGGCGCGAATGGACGACGTTCGCTACGAGCCCGCGTACCGCGAGGCGCCGCCCCGACCGAGACTTCCACCCGATGCCGAGATGGTGCTCGTCCCCGCCGGTCCCTACCTCCTCGGCGCCGACCGCAATCCGGCGGCCTACGACAACGAGAAGCCGGCTCACTGGGTGGACGTGTCCGGCTTCTGGATCGACGCGGCGCCGGTGACCAACGGCGAGTTCCTGGGCTTCCTGGAGGACGGCGGCTACGAGCGGGAAGAGCTGTGGTCGAAGGAGGGACGGGCCTGGCTCGAGGGGGAAACGCCACGTCCCCTGGCGTGGCGGCGGGAGGACGGCGGCTGGGTGGAGGCGACGTTCGGTCGGGTCGAGCCGCTGGTCCCCGCGCGACCGGTGGTCCACGTCTCCTGGTTCGAAGCGGAGGCCTTCGCCCGCTGGGCCGGCAAACGGCTGCCCACCGAGGTCGAGTGGGAGAAGGCGGCCGCATGGGATGCCGAGCGCTCGATCGCCCGCCCCTGGCCGTGGGGCGCCGAGCCGCCGGACGCCGCGCGGGCGAACCTCGACGCCCGCACCTTCGCGCCCGCCCCGGTCGGCGCCTACCCCGACGGCCGGTCCTTCTATGGCTGCCATCAGATGATCGGCGACGTCTGGGAGTGGACCGCCAGCGACTTCGCCCCGTATCCGGGCTTCGAGCCCTTCCCCTACGCCGAGTATTCGGCGGTGCATTTCGGCCGGGGCCACCGGGTGCTGCGCGGCGGATCGTGGGCCACCTCGGCGCTGGTCGCTCGTACCACCTTCCGGAACTGGGACTGGCCGAGCCGCCGCCAGATCTTCGCCGGTTTCCGGTGCGCGCGAGACGCGTGAGCGCGCTCGATCCCGGCGAGCTCGCGGGAGCGCTGGCCGAGCTCGTGGTCGAGATCGAATCCGTCGACGTCGAGACGGGGCCGGTGGAAGTCGGTGGCTACTACGACGGCGGGGCGCGACCGAAGGGCGTCGCGCGGCTGCATGGAGGCGAGGGGGTCGGGCGCGGCGAATGCGTGGCGTGGTCGTCGGAGGGGCAGGCGGACTTCGCGCGGGCGTGCCGCCTCCTCGTGCCGCTCGGTCGGATCACGGTCGGAGGACTGGAGCGGCGGCTCCGCCACGCGACCGAGGACCCCTACCACCGCGCGGCGATCGAGGCCGCGGCGATCGACCTCGCCCTCGTCCAGGCCTTGACCAACCCCTTCGCCCTCGCGAATCGGACGCCCCGCCCGGTCTCGTTCTGCCGGTCGATCAACCGGACCGACGACCCCGTGACCGCGATGCGGAACCTCCTCGCGGCCGACCCGGCCGCGCGGATCAAGATCGACTGTCCGGAAGAGGGCTGGAACGACGGCGTGTGGGACGCGCTGGCGGAGACCGACCGGGTCGCGGTGGTGGATTTCAAGCGCAAGGGGCCGCCGGAGCGACCCGTCGAGGTGCACCGGCGACTCCCCCGGGCCTGGCTGGAGGACCCGCCGGTCGAGGCCGCCGGGCGGCTGGTCGACCCCGCCGCGGGTGACTGGGGAGCCCGGATCGCGCTGGACGGCTACGTCGGCCGGGCCTCGGATCTCGACCGCCCGGCGCTCCCGGCGGCGGCGGTGAACGTGAAGGCGCCCCGGGTCGGTGGATGGCTGGAGGCGCTGCGATGCCTGGAAACGTGCCGGCTGAGGGGATGGCACGCCTACGTCGGCGGGATGTTCGAGGTCGACGTCGGTCGCGCCCAGGCCGCCGTCCTGGCCTCGCTCTTCACGGCCGACGCGTGGAACGACCTGGCCCCCCTGGGCGCGCCCGGGTCCACGAGTCCGATCGTCCTGACCGACGACTACGCCGGATTCGCCCCCGAAACCCGGACGGGGCAGCCTTCGTAGGGACGGGCGGAGATCCACGACACACCTGAATGGAGGTGCGAAGCCGATGAACGCTCGCCCGCTGCTCGCGATCCTCGCCACCCTGCTGGTCGCCGTTCCCGGCTGCGAGCTGGAAGTCGACATCGATGTCGAGCCCGAACGCGCGACCGTCGCCTCCCCCCACCGAGCCGTTCCCCCCGCCGACCCGGGCGCCGAGGTCTGGGGCCGCCACGCCGACATAGTCGTCGTCGACGAGCCGCTGGCGGTGGACCTCGAGCTGCGCCTCCGGCCCGATCGCACCTTCTTCCTGGTGGCCCAGGTCGAGGACGCCGATGGCGAGGTCGAGCGCGAGATCGTCGAGGGACGGTATCGCTGGGAGGACGACCGGCTGACGCTGGTCGGCGAGGACGGCGGTGGGCAGACGCTCCGGCTGCGGGACGGGGACCTGCGGCTCGAGACCGGCTGGCAGGGGGACGCGGCCTTCGCCGTCACCGGGCTGCCGAGGCTCGAACTGAGGCGGATCCGGTAGGCGTCCACCCGGGATCCGGAGGGGCTTTAGACAACCGTTCGATCCCTGCGGATCGATACCCCCCGCTCGCGGACGGCCTGGAGAACCGCCTGGGCGACCTCCGGATCGCCCGCCAGCGCCTCCGTCGGCTGGACCCCCGGTCGCTCCCATCGCCCCTCGGCCAGCAGGCGGGCGACCGCCGCCGCCGGGAAACCGGTCGTACGGGCCATCGACGTCGCGCCGGTGACCGGATCCGTCCGGTCCAGGAGCTTCCACCGCTCGCGCACCCCACCCCCCTCGACCTCCACGAGCAGGAGCGTGAACTCCTCCTCCCCCTCGCGCAGCGCCCAGGCCTCGGCCAGCAGCCGCACGGCGAGCTCGCGCGGGACGACCTCCACCCCCCCGATCCGGACCGGGCTCTCGCCGAAGAACCCGCCGTCCCGCAGCGCCCGCGCCTTCTCCGCGTGGCCCGGCCACCGAAGCGTCTTCTCCACCATCGTCGGGGCGTCGATCGTGTCCAGGAGGCTTCGAAGACCGTCGGTGTTGAACGCCTCGAGCACCCCCACGTCCTCGAACACGACCCGCTCCACGTCGGACAAGGCCTCCGCCACCACGTCCTCGCCGTCGATGCGCATCCGACACGGCCGCACGTACTCCTCGATTACGTCGGCCGGCGAGAAGACCGCCCGGTACCCCCACGGCTCCTCGGGCTCGACGGGCAGCCCGCCGACCAGGATCCGCACGAGATCGACCTTCTCCAGCTCCGCCGCCGAAAGCCCCACCATCAGGTTCGAGAGGCCCGGAGCCACGCCGCAGTCCACGACGGCGGACACGTCGTGCTCCCGCGCCTTCTCGTCGAGGTCCCGGAGGTCCTCCGGAGGAAACGAGATGTCGACGACCGGCTTCGCCGCCTCGATCAGGGTCTCGAGCAGACCGAATCCCATGGATCCGGGCACCGCGCCGACCACGACGTCGGCGTCGGCGATCAGGTCCCGCACCGCGCCCGACTCGGAAAGATCGGTCGCACGGGTCGGGATTCCGTCGGCGGCGAGGGGCTCGAGGGCTTCCTCCCGGACGTCCGCGGCCAGGACCTCGATGCGCGGATCCGCCGCCAGATCGCGGGCGATCAGGGCGCCCACGCGCCCCGCGCCGAGGACCGCGATCCGTATCACGCGCCGCGCGGCCTCATCTCGCCACTGGCCACACCCGCGGCACCATCAGGATGGCGATCAGGTAGATCAAGATCGTCAACGGGGCTCCCACCTTCAGGAAGTCCACGAAGCGGTAGCGGCCGGGCCCGTACACCATGAGGGCCGCCGGCTCGAGCGGGGTGAGGTAGGAGACGCTCGCCGCCACCGCGATCATCATCGCGAACGTGCGGGGATCGAGGTCGGCGGCGAGCGCGGTCCGGATGGCGAGAGGGAGAACCACGATGGCGGCCGCCTGGTTCGACATCGGCTGGGTCAGCCCGACGGTGAGGACGAAGAAGCCGGTGAGGAGCCAGAGGGGCCCATAGCCTCCCGCCACCTCGATGATCCGCCTCGCCATCCACTCGGCCGCACCGGTCTCCTCCATGGCCGTCCCCAGCGCGAGCATCGAGCCGATCAGGATGAGCACCTTCCACTCGATGTCGCGGTAGGCCTCCTGGGGCGTGATGCACCGGGTGGCCAGAACGAGTACGGCGCCGGTCATGAAGGCGACCGCGAGCGGCACGATCTCGAACGTGGCGGCGAGGATGGCGAACGCAAAGATGCCGATCGAGGGCCAGGCGTGGCGGAGTCTCGGCCGCTCCTCCGACCCCGCCCCGACCACGCGCAGGACGTTCAGCCTCTCCAGCTCCGCGAGCCGCTCCGGCGGGCCCTGGAGGAGCAGGGCGTCCCCCAGCCGCAGCCGTACCCGGCTCAGCTTGTCCCGCAGGGTCTCCCCATGCCGGTGGACCGCCAGCACCTGAAGAGCATGGCGCTCGCGGAACCGGTACGACCTGAGCGTGCGGCCGATGAGCGGAGACCGCGGCATGACGATCGCTTCCGCCAGAACGAGCTCGTCGTCCGGCTCGGGATCGGCGTATTCCACGTCGGGCCTGATGCCCAGGCCGGCCGTGTCCTTGATCTTGAGGATCTCCTCGCGCCGCCCCTCCACGATCAGTAAGTCGTCCTCCTCCAGGCGGCTTTCCGCCCGCGCGAGGACCGACCGCTCGCCTCCGCGAAGGATGCGCAGGACCGTGAGGTCGAGGTCGCGGCCGAAACCCGATTCCTGGAGGGTCTTCCCCACCAGCCTGGAACCAGGCTGGACGACGACCTCGCTCAGGTAGGGCCCCAGCCCGAAGTCGCGAGTCAGGTCCCGCGTCGTGTGCCGCTCCGGGATCAACCGCCTGCCGATCGTAAGGATGTAGACGAGACCGACGATCATGATCGGGATCCCGACGGGGGCCAGCTCGAACATCCCCATCGGCTCCAGCCCGTAGTCGGTCATCAGCCCGCTGACGACCATGTTCGTAGAGGTGCTGATGAGCGTGACCGGGCTGGCGAGGATCGCCGCGAACGCCATCGGCAGGAGGAAACGGGACGCGCTGGTTCGCGACTTGATCGCCACGCCCATCACGATCGGGAGGAAGAAGGCCGCGGCCGCCGTGTTGCTGATGAGCGCCGAGAGCACGGCGACCGAGATCGTGATCAGGACGAGCAGCCGATACGGGTCCGTTCCCGCCCGACGCAGGATCTCCCGGCCGGCGATGTCCACGACCCCGGTCCGGAGGAGCGCCGCGGTCATGATCAGGAGGCCCAGGATCATCATGACCGTGTCGCTGCCGAAGCCGGCGAACGCCTGCTCGGGGGTGAGGATCCCGGTGAGTATCAGCGTCACCATGACGCCGACGCCGATCACATCCACCGGGATCCACTCGAACGCGAACAGGACGATCGCGACGGCGACGATCGCCAGGAGGAGCACCGTCTCGGGAGTCATCCCTCCACGTGACCCGCGAAGCTCTCTCCCTCGATGAAGACCCATCCGACGCTGCGGTGCTCCTCCCGGATCGTCCTCTCCAGCTCGCCGGCGGCGCGCTCGACGTCCTCGGCCGAGAGCCCGGAGCGGAAGTCGACGGAGAGGACGACCAGGATCTTGTCGGGACCCATGTGCATCGTCAGGAGCTTTCCGATCCGCTCGATCGCTTCGTGCCCCTGGACGACCCCGCGGACCCCCTCCACGAGCGGCGTCCGAGCGGCCTCGCCCACGAGCAGGCTTCGCGTCTCCCATACCAGCCAGAGCGAGACGGCGGCCAGGATCAGGCCGATCACGATCGACGCGCCGGCATCGAAAGCCGGGTTCCCGGTGACCTCAGCCAGGAAGACGCCGACCGCCGCCACGAGGATCCCGGCGAGGGCCGCGGAGTCCTCGAACAGCACCACGAACAGCGCCGGATCCTTGCTGTCCTTCAGCGTCTCCACGACGCCCCGCTCGCCCTTCCGGTGCAGGAACTCCCGGACGGCGAAAGAGGTCGCGCCGGTCTCGAACACGGCCGCGATCGCCAGGACGATATAGTTGATCGTCGGATCGCCCAGCTCGGCGGGGTGGAGCAGGTGGAGAATCCCCTCGTACATCGAGACACCGGCGCCCACGGCGAACAGGACGATCGCTACCACCAGGCCCCAGAAGAAGACTTCCTTGCCGTAGCCGAAGGGGTGCGTCCGGTCGGGGGGTTTGTCGCCGCGCTTCAGGCCGAGCAGCATGAGCGCCTGGTTGCCCGTGTCGGCGACGGAGTGGACGCCCTCGGCCAGCATCGCGCTCGACCCGGTCATGGCCGCGGCCACGAACTTGGTGACGGCGATCGCGCCGTTACCGAACAGGGCGGCGTAGACGACGCCCTTGCTTCCGCTGGCCACTACCGCATCTCCTCGGGCAAGTACCGGTGGTTCGCCCGGATCGTCCGATCGACGGTGCACAGAGGAACCCTGCGAGAGGCGCTGTGCGCCGCCAGTAGCCGGTCGAATGGATCGCGCGTCCAGTCGAGCGGGAGGGCGTGCCGGACGAGCGCCGCGAGCGGCGCCTCGTCCACGACGAAGCGGGGATCGTCTCCCACCCGATCAGCGAAACCCTGGCCGTCGAGGTCGAGCCGGCCGATCTCACCCAGGAACTTCATCTCCAGGAAGGAGACCGGAGACACTCCCCAGGGACGATAGTCGCCCAGCCAGGGGTGGTCCTCCAGCCGACGGGAGGCCTCGATCACCCAGATCAGGAAGTGCGTATCGAGGAGCGAGTTCAGGTTTCGGCGTCCTCTCGCGGCCGCAGCCCGCCCTCCTCCCACTCCCACCCCCATCGATCGGCCTGATCGGCCTCGGGGACACGGAGCACGTCCTCGTAGTCCGGGACGTCGCGCGCCGACTCCCGGGCTTCCCCTTCGCGGCGCAGGACCACCCGGACGCCGTCCCGGTCGACCACGACGGTCTCGCCGGCCACGATCTCGTCCAGCAGGCGGAACCAGTTGCGACGCGCTTCGGAGGCGGTAACTCGCTTCATGTGTACATTGTACATATATGGTTTACAAAGTCAAGGGTGCGGCCGGAGTACCGCTTCCCATCACGCGGGTGCGGAGGTGTAGACGCCGGCTCCGTGGTGGTCGGAGCGAGGAGGTCGTTGACCTCGAGCTCGACCCCGCGGTCTGTTCCTTCGAGAGGGTTCCGCCGACCTTCAGCGGGAGGGTGCCGGGGGCTCCGCCTCGTCGCGCATCCGCGTCACGAAGTGGTCGAGGTCCGTCTCACCGAGCTCGCCTTCGGCGTGGGAGCGGACGCTGACCTTCGAGGTGCCGACCTCCTTTTCCCCGATCACGATCATGTAGGGGACCTTCTGGACCTCGGCGTCGCGGATCTTGTACCCCACGCCCTCGCGCCGCCCGTCGACGTGGACCCGGAGACCGGCGTTCCGCAGGTGCTCGGCGACGGACTCGGCGTGCTCGACGAAGCGGTCGGCCACCGGGACGATCCGGACCTGCTCGGGCGCCAGCCAGGTGGGAAACGCCCCGGCGTAGTGCTCGATCAGGATCCCCATGAACCGCTCGATCGAGCCCAGGATGGCGCGGTGGATGACGACCGGGCGCCTCTCCTCGCCGTCGGCGTCCGTGTAGGTCAGGTCGAAACGCTCGGGCATGTTGAAGTCGCACTGGAT
>JAHWKZ010000035.1 GCA_019347645.1 Gemmatimonadota bacterium
TCCACGAGCCGTCGTAATTGCGGACGTTCTCGAAGCCGAGCAGGTAGTTCAGCGCGAACCAGGTGTGGCTGCTCCGCTCGCCGATCCGGCAGTAGGCGATCGTCTGGTCGGAGGGATCGAGACCCTGCTCCTCCTCGTAGATCGCCCGCAGATCCTCCGCTGCCTTGAAGGTGTGGGTGTCCGGATCGACCGCGCGGGCCCAGGGGACGTTCTTCGCGCCCGGGATGTGGCCGCCTCTGAGCGCTCCCTCCTGAGGGTAGTCGGGCATGTGGAGGAGCTCCCCGCGGTACTCCTCGGGGCTCCGCACGTCGACGAGCTGTCCGCGCCGGTCCAGATGAGCCAGCACGTCGTCGCGGAACGCGCGGATCCTGGAGTCGTCCCGCTCGGGCACCGGGTATCCCCGCGCGTCGTAGTCCGGCACCTCGTCGGTCAGCGGCCGCTCCTCGGCGATCCACTTGTCGCGCCCCCCGTCCATCACCCGGCAGTCGGGGTGTCCGAACAGCTCGAAGACCCACAGCGCGTAGGTGGCCCACCAATTGTTCTTGTCGCCGTAGAAGACCACGGTGGTGTCGTGTCCGATCCCCTTCTCGTCCATGAGCTCCGCGAACGCTTCGGCGTTCAGGTAGTCGCGGAGGACGGGGTCCTGGAGGTCGGTGTGCCAGTCGATCTTGACCGCCCCCGGAACGTGCCCCATGTCGTAGAGCAGGACGTCCTCGTCGGACTCGACGATCCGCACGTCGGGGTCGTCGAGCCGCTCGGCGACCCAGTCGGTGGACACCAGTACCCCGGGGTGGACGTACCCCCGCTCCTCGATCGGTCGAACGTCGGCCATCGATCTCTCCCTCCTTTACGAAAAAAAAGCGGCCCCGACCTCGTGAGGCCGGGGCCGCGGAATCGCGGTCGGGACGCCCTACGCGCGGTGGCGCCGGGTCCCGCTCCCCGGCCGGGAAGCGTGACGACAGCGACGGGCGGCATGCGTCCGGATCACCTCCAAAACGTCGGCGCCACCGCCCGGCGTGTCAAGGCCGCCCGAGGGGAGGGCGCGAGTCGGCCGGACGTTCGCGCTCAAACCGGCACGCTACGATTCCGGAGGAACTCCAGCGTGCGCCCGGTGGCGCCGGCCAGACCCTCCAGGGTCTCCCGGGCCGCCCGGCCGGCGTCGCGGCCCGCCGTCCCGCTCGCCAGCCAGCGGCCCCAGACCTCCGCGAGCGCCCGGCTCGACTGCACGACGGCGACCCCTCCGGACCCGCGCATCGCCTCGACCTCGTGCGGGGCGCCGTGGTCGGGGCCGACGGCGACGGGGACGCCCCACGCCGCCGGCTCCATCGTGTTGTGGACCGAGCCGCCGAACCCGCCGCCCACCAGCGCCGCGTCGGCGAGCTCGTAGAGGCGATACAGCACGCCCACCCGGTCGACGATCACGATCGACGGCGCGCCCCGCCCGCGGCCGCCGGGGCCGGACTCCAGCGCCGAGAGCCGGACCGTCCACAGGCCCTGCTTTTCGGCCAGCCGCTCGAGCCGCTCGAGGGCGGGACCGGAGGGCTCGTGGGGCGCGACCACGGCGAGCAGCTCGGGGTGGTCCTCCCGCAACCGGGCGAGCGCCGGCAGGAGCGCGGCCTCGTCGGCCGGCCAGGTGCTCCCGGCCACGATCACGGGACCGCGACCCGCGGGCGGACGCCAGGGCGGCGGATCGGTTCGGGCGGCCTCGACGCGGGCGAGAGTGACGTCGGCCCGGGTGTCGCCGGTGACCGCCACCGCCGCCCCGTCGACGCCCAGCTCCAGCGCGACCGACCGATCCTCCTCGGCGACGACGCCCACGGCGGCGAGGCGGCCGTAGAGGTCGGTGGTCACCGACCGCATCGGCCACCGCAGCCGACCGGGCGCCTTTCCGAACCGGCAGCACGCCTGGCCCACCCGGACGCCCCGGTCGGTGGCCTCCCACACCAGGTTCGGCCACAGCTCCGCCCCCACCAGGACGAGCGCGTCGGGACGGAGGAGGTCCAGCAGGCGACGCACGCGGGAGCGCACGTCGAACGGCAGGTAGTCCACGGCGTCCGGCGCCTCCCAGTCCCGCACGTACCGCTCGGCGGAGGGCGAGAAGAAGGAGTAGACGATCCCCGCGTCGGGCTTCGCGTCCCGGACCGCTTCGACGATGGGCCGCGCCTGGAGGGTTTCGCCGGCGCTCGAGGCGTGGACCCACACCCGCGGCGCCCGGCCCGCGATCTCCGCCGCGGCCGCCTGCCAGCGGGCCATCAGGTCCTCGCGCGCCTCGACGCCGCGCTCGATCTTCTCCGACGCGCGACGGCCGATCGGGAGGGCGAGCCGGGCCATGGGGACGACGAGGGCGTTGTACAGGGTCCGCAGCGGCTCGGTCACGCCGACGACTCTAGCGCCGCACCGCGTCTTCGACCAAGTTCGTCGATCGTGCTTCCCCTCCACCTTCCCCGGAGCCCCCGACCGAAGCTCCGGTCCGCCGTCGGCGGGGCCGGGCTGCTCGTCCTGGGATTCGTCGCGCTGCTCCTCGCGCGCCCCGACGGGAACGGGGTCCGGCCCGACCTGGCGCTGGTCGGCGCCACCCTCGTCGACGGCACGGGATCCCCGCCGGTGCCCGACGCCGTCGTCCTGGTCGAGGGTGGCCGGATCGCCTGCGCCGGGTCCCGAGCGGCGTGTCCGGTCCCCGAAGGCGTCCGGCTCGTCGACCTGGCGGGCCGGTGGATCGCGCCCGGGCTGATCGACGCCCACGTCCACTACTCCCAGACCGGGTGGGCCGACGGCCGACCCGACGCCCTCGACGTCCGCGACCGCTTCGGATACGCGGAGACGGTGGCCGCTCTCGAGGAGCGCCCCGAACGCTTCCACCGCGCGTATCTGTGCTCGGGCGTCACCGCGGTCTTCGACGTCGGCGGCTACCCCTGGACCTGGGACCTGCGGGAGCCCGGGGAGGGCGGTGACGCGGCGCCGCACGTGGCGGCCGCCGGCCCGCTCCTCTCCACGATCGATCACTGGGTCAACGTTCCGGCCGAGAAGCAGTTCGTCCACATGGCGTCCGACTCCGCGACCGTGGCGGCGGCCGGCTATCTCGTCGCCAACCGGACCGACGCCGTGAAGGTGTGGTATCTGACGGGTGGAGAGGCGCCGGACACCACGGCGCTGAAGTCCCGGCTGCGGGCCGCCGCCGGGGTCGCCCGAGCGGCCCGGGTCCCGCTCATCGTCCACGCCACCGGGCTGTGGCAGGCGAAGGACGCGCTGCGCGCGGGAGCCGGCATGCTGGTCCACAGCGTCTACGAGGAGCCGGTCGACGAGGAGTTCCTGGACCTCGCCCGCGAGAGTGGCGCGATCTACGTCCCCACCCTGGTCGTGTTCGAGGGCTACCGACAGCTCCGGCACCGCGACTTCGACCCCGCCCGCTACGGCGACGCGCTGGCGTGCGTGGACCCCGAGACCCGCGCCAAGGCGTTTCTGACCGATTCGCTGCCGGGAGCGCCGGCCGCGGGAGAGCGCGAAGCGATCGACGCCCGCTACCGGGAGACGCGCCGGATGGCCGTCGAGAACCTGCGCCGCGTCCACGAGGCCGGGATCCCGGTCGCTCTGGGGACCGACGCCGGGAACCCGCTCACCCTCCACGGCCCGTCGGTGTTCCTCGAGGCCGAGGCGATGGCCGAGGCCGGGCTCTCGCCGATGGAGGTCCTGGTCGCCGCCACCCGCGACGCCGCGCTCGCCATGGGTCGCTCCGACGATCTCGGCACCCTGGAGACCGGCAAGGTCGCCGACCTCGTCGTCCTCGCCGCCGACCCCACCGCCGACGCCGCCCACCTGCGCTCGATCGAGTCCGTCGTGCGCAACGGGACGTGGCATTCCCGCGAAGACCTCCGCTTCCCGCGCTGAGGCGCGGGGCAACGCTCCGGGCGTCCCGTCCGTCCCATCCAGTGAGCATGGATGCGTCGACGTTGGATCCGCCCGAGCCGATCGAGGCCGCCGCCCGCGGGGAGCCGTGGGCGATCCGAGCGGTGTACGACCGTCACGCCGACCGGGTGTGGGCCGTCGTCCGCCGCATCGCCGGCGACGACGCCACCGCCGAGGACTGGGCGCAGGAGGCCTGGATCAAGGTGTTCCACGCCCTGCCCTCCTTCCGCGGCGAGGCGCGGATCTCGACGTGGATCCACCGGATCGCGGTCAACGTCGCCCTCGACGGCCGGCGCCGGCTCTCCGTCCGCCCGATCGGCGACGCGGAGCCGCTGCCGGACGAGGGGCTCGCGCACCCGATCGATCCCGGGAAGATGGTCGACCGCATCGCGCTCGAGCGCGCGATCGACCGCCTGCCGGACGGCATGCGCGAGGTGCTCGTCCTGCACGACGTCGAGGGATACACGCACGCGGAGATCGGGACGTCGCTCGGCGTAGCGCCGGGGACGTCGCGGAGTCAGTTGTTCAAGGCGCGGGCGAAGCTGCGGGCGATCCTCGCCCCGGCGCCGCGCCCCGCCGAACGAAGGAAGGAGGAGCGATGCGCCACCTGACGATCGAGACCCTGGCCCGCATCGCCGACGGTCCGGCGACCGAAGAGGAGCGGGCCCACCTGACGGAGTGCGCCGAATGCGCCACCGAGCTCGCGGCGCTCGAGGACCAGACCGCCGCGCTGGCGGATCTGCCCCCGCCCGCCGCGCCGCCCGCGGTATGGCGGCGCGTCGAGGCGGCGCTGGCCGCCGGGCACCCCGCGGACGCGCTCCGCCGCCGACGCGCGTACGTCCGCCGGGCGCTGCAGGCCGCGGCCGCCGTCGCGGTGTTCGCCGGCGGGGCCGCCGTCGGCGCCGGATTCGAGCGGAATCCCGCCTCGTCGGAGGCCCACCTGCCGATGGACGACCCGCGGTCGGAAACGGCGACCGTCGCGACCGCCGAGCCTCGTCCGGAGCGACCGAACCCGGTCGAGACGGCCGAGGAGCCGCCCGTGGCCCTCCCCCGGCCGGTCGTCGTCCGCCGCGCCGCCGTCGAGGAGCCGCCGCCGGCCGATCCCGAAGCGGCCCTCCGCGAAGCCGCGGCCCGCTACCGCGACGCCCTCGCCCGCTTCACCGAGGAGCGGGGCGCCGCGGCGTCCGAGGATCCCACCAGCCGGCTGGCCGCGCTGGAAGGCATCCTCCACACCACCCGAGCCGCGCTCGACGAGGTCCCGGACGATCCCGTGCTGGAAGGGTTCTACCGCTCCGCGTTGGCGCAGCGCGAAGCGATCCTGAGTGACGTGACGATCACCACGGCCCAGGCCGTGTATTAGGAGTGTATCCGATGAGCCGAATCCCGATCCTGACCCTCGCCCTCCTCGCGGCGGCGGCCCCGGCCACCGCGCAGTCGGAGGCTCCGCGGACCGAAGCGCGCGCCGAGGCGATCCTCGCACCGGCGCCCGAAGCCCCCCGCCGCATCACATTCGGCTTCGTCCTCGACCCCACCCAGCCTCCGCGCGTCGCGCACGTCCTGCCCGGCTCCCCGGTGGCCCGCGCCGGGATCCGCGACGGCGACACGCTCGTTCGCTTCGCCGGGCAGCCGGCCACCCTGGAGCGGATCCAGACCGTCGCCCGCTCGACCGCGCCCGGCGACACGGTGGAGATCGTGATCCGACGGAACGGCGTCGAGGAGACGATCCGCGTCGTCCCCGACGGCGACGCCCGGATCGTCGTCGTCGACCCCGACTCGATCCGCGCGCGCGCCCGGCTCTATGTGGACAAGGCGCGGGAGGGGATGCGGGAGTGGGAGGTCGGGCCACTGCCCTTCCAGATGGACTCGCTGGGCGGCGTCTTCCGGTTCGACACCCTCGACTTCGAGCACAATTGGCCGATGCCGATCGTCCCCGGCCGATCCGGCGACGAGCATCGGGTGATCGTGATGCCGCGCTTCGACGTCCCCGAGGACCTTCCCGGCTTCCCGCTCGGACGCTCGGCCATGGGACTCCGGCTCGCCGAGCTCAACGAGGGACTCGCGCGCTACTTCCCCGCCGCCGAGGAAGGGCTCCTCGTCCTCGACGTCGTCGCCGCCTCCCCGGCGGCGAGGGCGGGCGTGCAATCCGGCGACGTGATCGTCGAGGTCGACGGCCACGAGGTGTGGAACGTGGAATCGTTCCACGCCGCCCGCGAGGAGGGGGAGGCCAGGCTGGTCGTCGTGCGCCAGGGCGCCCGGCGGGAGATCGTGATCCCCGCCGACTGACCCCCGGGCGGCCCCAAAACGTCGAAAGGACCGGAAGGCGAACCCTCCGGCCCTTTCGTCTGACAGGATCGCGAGCGTATCGCTAGATCGCGTCCACCCGCTGGATGCCCGGCACCATCTCGCGCAGGCGCTGCTCGATGCCGCGCTTGAGCGTCATCGTGCTCATCGGACAGCCGCCGCAGGCGCCCATCATCCGCAGCGTCACGACGCCGTCCTCGATGTCGAGCAGCTCGACGTTGCCGCCGTCCATGGCGATCGCCGGACGGATCGTGTCGAGAGCCTGCTCGACCCGCTCGTGGATCGACTCGTCGTCGGCCTGCGCGACCTCGGCCTCGGTGGTCCCGGCGGCGTCGGTCGGCTTCATCGTGTCCCGCATGTCGCTCATCGTCTCACCTCCATGAATCGCGAAGCCACCCACAAACTAGGCCGCCTCGGAGGCGAATGCCAACGCCGTCGGAGGCCGGACCCCGATGGTCGGCCGAAACGCGCCGCCCGGACCACCTGCCCGCCCGTCGGGTACGATGGTAGGTTGACGAAAAGGAGGTCCGAGTGACGGAAACGAAGCGCATCCTGTGGGTCGACGACGAGATCGGCGGCCTCAAGTCCCACATCCTGTTCCTCGAGGGGCGCGGCTTCCAGGTGACCACCGCGCCCAACGGCGAGGACGCGCTGGCCATGATCTCGGAGGACGGCTACGACGCGGTGCTCCTCGACGAGCAGATGCCCGGAATGCGCGGGATCCAGGTCTTCGAGGCCATTCGCGACACCCACCCCCGGCTCCCGGTCGTGATGGTCACCAAGAGCGAGGAAGAGCACCTGATGGACCAGGCGATCGGCCGCCGGGTGGACGACTACCTCGTCAAGCCGATCAACCCCAACCAGGTCCTTTCGGTGCTGAAGCGGCTCCTCGAGGGGACCCAGATCCGCCATCAGACGATCGCCCAGGCGTTCAGCCGCCGGTATCTCGAGCTCGAGGACGAGCGCAAGCGCGTCTCCACCTGGGACGAATGGGTGGCGCTCTACCGCGAACTCCTCTCCTGGGAGCGACGGCTGATCGAGGCCGGGGAGCGGGGACTCGCCGAGAGCCGGGAGGAGCTCCACCGGGCGGCCAACGCCGATTTCGCGCGGTGGGTCCAGGAGCGCTACCGCGGCTGGGTCGCCGCGGATCGGGACCGGCGGCCGGTCCTGTCGCCGGACCTGGTGGAGGTCCATGTCCGACCGCTGCTGGAGGCCGACCAGGGCCCGGTCTTCTTCGTCATCGTGGATTGCCTGCGGCTCGACCAGTGGCTCTCGATCCGCGACGCGGTGGAGCCGCTGTTCGAGATCGACGAGGCGTTCGCCGGCTCCATCCTGCCGTCGGCGACCCCCTACTCCCGGAACGCGATCTTCAGCGGCTGGTTTCCCCGGGACATCGCCGAGAAGCGCCCCGACCTGTGGATCGGGGACGCCGACATCGAGGGATCGATGAACCCCCACGAGAAGGAGCTGATCGAGCTCCAACTGAAGCGCAAGGGTCTCGGCGAGGCGGTGCCGGTCCCCTATCACAAGGTCTTCACCGCCGAGGAAGGCGCGACGGCCTTGAAGCGCGTGCCCCGGGCGCTGCAGAGCCGGCTCTCGGCGTTCGTCTTCAACTTCATCGACGTGCTGACGCACGGCCGGTCCGAGAGCGAGATCCTGCTCGAGATCGCTCCCGACCCCGAGGCGTTCCGGTCGCTCACCCGCTCCTGGTTCCTCCACTCGGCGCTCTACGAGCTGCTGCGCCAGGCGGCGCGGCACGGGGTCCGGGTGGTGCTGACCTCCGACCACGGCTCGATCCACTGCCTGCGGCCGGCCACCGTCTACGCCCGCCGCGACGCCACCCAGAACCTGCGCTACAAGTTCGGGAACAACATCCACTCGGACGATCCCGAGACGGCGTTCCGGGAGGTCGATCTCGAGACGATCGGCCTGCCGCACATGGGAACCAACGTGGCCGCGCTGATGGCCGTGGAGGACTACTACTTCGTCTATCCCACCAAGCTCCGCGAGTACCAGAGCCGCTACTACGGCGCCTTCCTGCACGGCGGCGTCTCGCTCGAGGAGCTGATCCTGCCCGTCGCCACCCTGACGCCGCATTGAGCGCGCCCTCGCTCGCCTGGCTCCAGCTCGCCCTGGAGGAGCAGGAGGCCCTCGACGTGAAGACCCAGGTGAACGTCGCCGCCCGGCGGGTCGACGTCCTGGTCGGCGAGGGACTGAGGGCCGCGGTCCAGCCCGACGAGGACGCGGGCGCCGTGGTCTTCCACGGCGCCCTGGCGTTCCACCAGGTGGCGACCGAGGAGCAGAAGGAGGCGCTGGTCGAGCGCCTCGGGGAAGACGACCTGGACGTCGACTTCGCCGTCGTCGCCTCCGACTGGCTCGCCTTCCGCCGGATCCGCTCCGCCGGGGAGATCGACTCCCCCGCCTCGCTCGGCGAGACCTTCCACTCCTTCCTGGCCCAGTCGCTCGACGCGTTGAAGGCGGCCGACACCGAAGGGATCCTCTGATCGATGTTCGACGTCTGACTACGTAGAGCGTCGCCGACGTGTAGGGTGAGGCCGAGCCCGGTCGCACGGGGCGGCCGGCAGCCGACTCGGATGGGAGGAGAACATGCTTTCCTGGGCGCTCGTGTTCCTGGTCGTCGCGCTGATCGCCGCGCTACTCGGCTTCACGAACATCGCCGGCGCGGCGGCGGGGATCGCCAAGATCCTGTTCGTGATCTTCCTGATCCTGTTCCTGGTGGGGCTCCTGGCCGGCTGGTAGGCGTCGCGGGGTCGCGTCGTCTCGCGCCCCGTCCGGGGCCGATGCAGATTGGACCCCGTGGAGGACCGTATCCCCCTGGAGAGGCTCCGGACGGCGGCCCGGGAGGTCGGGGAGGCGATCGGCGCGCGGCTCGTGGTACTCTTCGGTTCGACCGCCCGGCGGAACGCGAGTCCGATGGACCTGGACATCGGCGTCCTTCCCGGATCCCCCGGTAAGGCGCTGGATATGGTCGATCTGACGAACCGGTTCACCCGGGCGCTGGACCTCGCCGAGATCGACGTCGCCGACCTCGGCCGCGCCGATCCGCTTCTCTGCATGCTCGTCGCGCGAGACGGCATTCCGCTCTACGAGGCGACGCCCGCCGAATTCCATCGGTTCGTGTCGCTGGCCGCGCGCCGGTACGCGGACACCCGGAAGTTCCGGTCGATGGAGCGGCGCCAGATCCAGGAGTTCATCGATCGATCGGGGATCCCCTCGTGACGCCCCTGGAAGCCGATCTGGTGCGGCGCAAGCTGATCGTCATCGTGACCAACCTCCAGGACCTGGCGGCGGTGGAGGATCTCGCCCTCGAGGAGTACCGTCGGGACCGCTTCCGCCTCAAAGGCACCGAGCGCCTGCTCCAGGAGGTCGTCGAGGCGGCCAGCGACGTGAACGTTCACGTCCTCGCCAGCCTCGGCGGGCAGCCTCCCCAGGACTACTACGAAGGCTTCGTCGAGATGGGCCGCCGAGGCCCGCTCCCCGAGGAGCTGGCCGAATCGCTCGCTCCTTCCGCGGGCCTCCGGAACCGGATCGTCCACGAGTACGACGACATCGACGACGCGATCGTCCTCGGCGCCGTCGGCGAGGCCCGACGTCTCTTTCCTCGCTACGTGGCCGCGATCGAAGGCTTCCTCGAGGACCGCGGGCTATAGCGGCTCAGGCCACGAACTGCCGCAGCCGCTCCTTCCCCTCGCCGACCAGCGGGTCGCCGTGGGCCAGCAGCAGGGTCTCGAAGTCGCGGTCGAGGAGCCCTTCCAGCGAGCGCCTGAGCCCCACCTTCACGGCCTCGGGGTCGTCGCCCATGAAGTCGTCGGGGACGAACCGCAGCTCGTCTTCCCAGACGATCAGGCTGTCCCCCAGGGCGATCAGCTTCGACTCCGGGCGATGGAACGCGGTCTCCTCGGCGCACAGCGCGCCGATCTCGACCGCCGTGAACCCGCCCCGCAGCTGCCGGCCGAAATCGAACGGCTCGACCGCCTCCTCCATTCCCTCGAACTCGTGCATCCCGTTCTCGTTGCACCAGACCGTGGTCCCGAACCGCTCGCGGAAACGACCCGCGTGACGGTAGTGGTGACGGTTGGTCAGGAGCGCCTGGGTGGGCGGGGTGTGCTCGTCGAACCAGGCCAGACCCTCGTCCGGGATCCGCGGGTCGATCAGGACACCCTCGTTCCCCGTCACCACGAAATAGGAATGGACCGGCTGACCGATCCCCTCGTGGAGCGTGGACCAGTGCCACACCCCCGTCTGGATCTCCTCCATCGTCTCCCTCCCGTCGTCCGGTTCGGATTCCGTTATCTTCTCGGGACGCTATGCGCACCTTCTTCCGACTGCTAGGGTGGCTGAGGCCCTACCCGGGGCTCCTCCTCGCCTCGTTCGTCGCCATGATAGCCTTCGCGATCGTGGACGGCTTCTCCATCGTGCTGCTGATCCCGTTCCTGCGGGTGCTGTTCCGCGGCGGCTCGATCGCCGAGGCGGCCCCCCCGGTGCCCGACGACCTGTTCGGCCGGCTCGAGCACCTGGTGAGGTACGAGCTCTTCGCCTGGCTCGACACCGGCTCGCCGCTCGAGACGCTGATGAACGTATGCCTGCTGATCATCGGGGTCTACTTCCTGAAGTCGGCGCTCAACTACCTCCAGCTCTTCCTCCCCGAGCTGGCGATCGAGCGCGGCGTCCGCGATCTGCGGGACGACCTCTTCGCCCACCTCCAGGGGCTGTCGTTCCGATGGTATCAGAAGACCCGCGCCGGTCAGCTCCTGTCGATCCTGGCGAACGACACCCAGATGCTGGCGGTGGCGATCCGTACGGGCCTGTTCCGGGTGGGGCGCAACGTACTGGAGGCGGTGGTGACGATCACCATCCTGCTCGCGATCTCGTGGCAGCTCACCCTGATCGCGTTGGCGATCCTGCCGCCGATCATGTGGGTCGTCGCCCGTCTGGGGAAGAAGCTCCACCGCGTGAACCGCCAGCGGCTCCAGACGTTCGGCGACGTCACCAGCCGGCTCCAGGAGAGCGTGGCCGGCATCCGGGTGGTCAAGGCGTTCGGCGCCGAGTCGTTCGAGCGCGAGCGGTTCGCGAAGTCGACCGGCGGCTACTACCGGCACGTGGTCCGGACCCAGAAGTACGCCATCATGGGCACGCCGGTGAGCGAGTTCCTGCTCGCCCTGTCGGTCGTGGTGGTGCTCTACATCGGCGGGCGGATGATCCTGGTCGGCGGCACACTCGATCCGGAGCCCTTCATCGTCTTCATCGCGGCCGCGCTCAAGCTCTCGAGCCCGATCAAGTACCTCTCCAAGCTGAACGAGGACGTCCAGCCCGCGATCGCCGCCAGCGAGCGGATCTTCGGCGTTCTGGATACCGCGCCCGAGGTCGTGGAGAGGCCCGAAGCGGCGCCCGTCGGGACCTTCCGCGACTCGATCGTCTACGACCACGTCTGGTTCGCCTACGAGGACCACGAGGGGCCGGTCCTGGAGGACATCGCCTTCACGATCGAGAAGGGCCAGGTGGTGGCCCTGGTCGGGCCCTCGGGCGGCGGGAAGTCGACCCTGGTGGACCTCCTGCCGCGGTTCTACGACCCGCAGGAGGGGCGGATCCTGTTCGACGGGGTCGACCTGCGGGACGTCCGGATCGCCGACCTGCGGGCGCAGATGGGGATCGTCACCCAGGAGGTGATCCTCTTTCACGACACGGTGGCCGCCAACATCGCCTACGGCCGCCGGATGGACCCGGAGCGCCTCCAGGAGGCGGCGGTGGCGGCGAACGCTCTCGAGTTCATCGAGGAGCTGCCCGAGGGGTTCGACACCGTGATCGGCGAACGCGGTGTGCGTCTGTCGGGCGGGCAGCGGCAGCGGCTGGCGATCGCCCGGGCGATCTACAAGAACCCGTCGATCCTGATCTTCGACGAGGCGACCAGCGCGCTCGACACCGAGAGCGAGCAGCTCGTCCAGCAGGCGATCGCGCGGCTGATGGAGAACCGGACCTCGATCGTCATCGCCCACCGCCTCTCGACCGTGCTCCACGCCGACCAGATCCTGGTGATCGAGGACGGTCGGATCGTCGAGCGCGGCACCCACGACGAGCTCCTCGCCCGGGGCGGCCGCTACACCCGGCTGTACGAGCTCCAGTTCGCGGACCTGCCGGCGTAGGACCTACTCGTTAGCGGCCGCCCCCACGGACGGTGATCGAAGCGGTACACGCCCCCCGTGGTGTCCAGCAGGGGGCGCGAGACCGAAGTGTCAGGGGCGGAGGTACTCCGGGGCTCCGAAGGTCAGGGTGTACTCGCCATTGCACTCGTTGTAATCGTCGGTGAGCTCACCCGAGAACGCGGGCAGCCCGTCGTCGTCATAGAAGAACGTCCCGAACA
>JAHWKZ010000036.1 GCA_019347645.1 Gemmatimonadota bacterium
TCGCCCGCTACGTCGAGTACGTCAGCGACCCCGCCGATCCCGGAGGCTGGGGCCTCGGGCACCTGGGGCCCATCCCCGAGGGCATGGTCACCTGGATGCTGGCCATGGTCGCCCTCGTGTTCGCCATGCGCCTGATCGGGGAGCGCACGAGCCCATGAGCGCCCTGCGCGTGATCGCCCGGGCCCTGGCCGCCGTGTGGCTCTACGTGGCCAGCCGGCGTCGGCGCCACCACCGCGGCGCTCGCCGGCGGGCAGGGGTCTTCGAGGAGCCCGTCGAGCTCGAGGCGGAGGTCGACCGGCGGGCCGAGAACCTCGTCCTCGTGCTCCTGCTGGCCGCGACGGTGGCCGCCGGGGGCTTCATCGTCTTCTACATCGTCTACCCCAGCACCCAGTTCCTGGGGCTGTGCCTGGGCTTGGCGCTCGTCCTCCTGGGCACGGCCGTGGCGGTGGCCGGCAAGCGCATCGTCCCCCAGGAGAAGGCCGCCGAGGACTACCACCCCTACGGCGACGCGGAGATCCAGGAGGAGGTCACCGAGCTCGTGGACGCCGGCGGCGTGGGCGTGTCGATCCTCGACGCCTCGCTGGCGCTGGCCATCCTGGCGCCGGCGAAGACATTGGCGTCGACGGACACGCGCACCTGGATGGGCGCGCGCGCCTCGATCGGCTCGGCCTCGATCGCGGCCGGGTGGATCTCGAGGCGATACCTGCGCCATCCTTCCCCCGGGACCTCGACGACGGTCTCGAACGGGACGTACCCCAGCCGCTCGACGGCGATCGTGTGGGGGCCGATCGCGAGCGGACTCAGGACCAGATGCCCGTCGGCCCCGGTCGTCCCCCGTCCCCGGACGCGCGGAGGGCGACCTGGACCCCCTCGATCGGCGCGCCCGTCTCCGCGTCGACGGCCTCGATCACGACGCCGGGAGGATCCGGGGTCCCCGGGTCGTTGGCCCGGGCCCCCGGCCCCGACCCCCGATCGGCCGCGATCATGACCGCGGGCGCCGGCGCTCCTCTCGGCGCCAACGCCTCCCCGGCCTCGAAAGGGATCGGCTCGGACCACACGATCCGAACGGCGTCGTCTCCGGATCCCGAGCCCGCCGCTCGACGAACCGCCCGACTGCTGGCCACCACCTCGCCGCCTTCCTCCTCGATCCCGAGGAGGCGCGGTCGGTTCCGGCTGGCGTCCATCCGCATCTCCGATGCCACCGTCCGCGCCGAAACCCCCACGATCGGCATCCGGATCCACCACCGCCTCACGATCCATTCCCCGGTCGGCACACGCTCGAATTCGACCCGCCCCCCCGCGACATCGAAGCGCAGGTCGCGGGGAAGGCCGACGTAGTCGAAGTCGAGGCGCCTCAGCTCCGAGCTCCGGCGGTCCACCCACAGGATGCCTTCGACGTCCACGGCGGCGGGACTCCGATCGGGGGCGAAGGCGAGACCGATCCATCCCGGCTCTCCCTCCGGCGGCGGGACGGCTCGAAAGCAGTGCGTGTCGAGGAAGGCGTCGGAGAGGATGGTCGCGGCGTCGGGGCCGTCGTAGAGGAGATCGCTACCCTCCCGACGGACGAACCCCTCGCGGACGAGTCGCTCGGCGTCTTCGGCCACCCACGGGCTCGCCCGGCTCGCTCCCTCGCGACGCCGGGTCGTCTCGTCCACGACCTCACGCGTGCGCGGGTCGAGGCGCCGTTCCCACGCCAGGAGCGTGTATCGCAGCGCCCCGCGGCGTTCGGTCCACGAGGCGGCTTCGAGCGCCTTGCGGATCTCCGCCCAGATCCGGGACGCGGCCTCGCCCTCGGCCGGACGGACAGCACATCGTCGCTCGGTCACCGCCTCGATCGGCGGAAGCGCGAGCGGGCGGACGGGCACCACGAGCCTGCGGACGACCTCTTCCCCGGCCGCCAGGGCGAAGGCTCCACTCTCGCCCCCTTCGTAGCCGATCCGCTCGAAGGCGATCCGGAAGGTGCCGGGGCCGGGGGCGCGCAGACGAAACCGCCCCTCCACGTCGGTGAGGGCGAAGTCCAACTGGCGGCCGGACTCGCCGAGGAGCATCACGGCGGCGCCGGGGACGGCTTCCTCGGAGCCCGCCTCGACCATTCGACCGTCCACCGTCTGGGCCGCGACGGGATCCGCGAGGAGGACCGCGACCGCCGACGGCAGAGCCAATCGGAGCCAGCGCCGAAGTCGTCCGGGTGTTCTCATCGGGGTCAATGCACTCTAGCCGAAGGGCGCGTCACCGGTCAAAGGACACCGCGGCGCGCTATTCGCCGCCGTGGCGGGTCTCGATGACGATGACCCCCGCTCCACCCGCGCGGCCGTGTGTGATCCCGCCGGCGAGGCCCGGGATCACCTCGATCGAGGCGATGTCCTGGGGCAGGATGTGCTCCAGGACGCACGTGTCGCGAAACGGCTGGCCGTCAAGGAGCACGAGCGAGATCCGTCCGCCCCGTACCTCGATGACGGGGCACGCGGTGAGCCGGGATCGAGCGTAGGTCACCCCCGCGAACCGTCGGCCCAGGAGCTCCGACACGGAGATCGAGAGGCTCTCGGGGATGTCGTCGGCGGATAGTCGCCAGCCCGTGTAGCCGCGCGAGCGGCGGGCCTCCGCGGCCGGCGACGGGACGGTCACCTCCAGCGCCGCCATCGCGATCGCCGACGGCACGAGCCGGACGTCGACGGTGGTCCGCTCGTCCTCCGCCACCTCGATGCGCGCGGCCGCGGCCTCGTAGCCGAGGTACTCGACACGGAGTCGGTGGCGGCCCCGAGGGACGGCCGTCATACGGAACCGTCCCTCGGGTCCCGTCACCGCGCCGCTTCCCGCCTCCTCCAGGGCCACCTGCGCGCCCGCCAGCGCCTCGCCGGTCGCCGCGTCGACCACGGTTCCGACCAGGGCCCCGCCCTCCACGTCGTCTCGCCCGACGGCCACCGTGGAACGCACCCGGGGGGCCTCGAGTGCCTCCTCCCCCACGAGGGCCAGGTCGAGCGAATGACGCTCGACCCCCTCCAGGAGGTTGACCACCCTCTCCACCATCCTCCGAGGGAAGCTCGCCACCACCTCGAGAGGCACTCCCGTGGGGAGACCACAGGCGACGAAGCGGCCTTCGAGGTCGCTCATGGTCGTCAGCGAACCGCGGTCCTCCCCTTCCACCCGACTGACCGAGATCCGGGCACCGGGCAGGAGCGTTCCGCTCATCGAGTCGCGGACCGAGCCGACCAGAGCCGCCTTCCCGGGTCCCTCGCTTCCCGCCGGACAGGGCCCCCGGGCGTTCGGAATACGGGACGGGACGGCCTCCGGAGACTGCTTCGTCACGAAGGCCGATTCCCAGTCGATGGGCCGGGCCCAGACCCGTCGGACACCACTCGGGTGGCGCGCCGGCACGATCTCGATCACCGTCCCGCTGTCCTCCTCGATCCGCACCACGCTGGCCATCCGCTCGTTCGGGTCCATGGTGAGATGGCTGTACATCCCGTCGTCCGGGACCCGGACCACGGGCATCCGGATCCGCCAATCCCGGATGATCCACTCGCCGGTCGGCAACCGGTCGAACTCGATCTCGCCCCCCGCCCCGCCTGCCTCGTGGGCCCGAGGCAGGTTGGTGTAGCGATACTCCAATCGTTCGAGCTCGGCGCTCCGCTCGTCGATCCAGAGAGTCCCCCGGATGTCGGGCAGGCGGTGGTCCCGCACCGGCTCGAACTCTATCCCGATCCGACCCGGCTGACCGGGCGGGCGGTCTTCGCGGAGGCGGAAGCAGTGGGTATCGAGGAACGCGTCGCTGAGGAGGGTCACGGCGTCGGGTGCGTAGTAGACCTGTTCCTCCGCGTCGAATCGCGCGTACCCGACGCGACTCAGGACGGAAGGCGGGAGCGCCACGAACGGGCTGCCGTGGGTAACCCCCGTGCGCCGTCGGACGCTCTCGTCGCGCACTCTGAGCGTGAAGGGATCGAGTACCCGCTCCCGGGCGACCACGGTGAACCGCAGCAGGCCCATCTGCTGCGTGAAGGCGGTGACGTTCAGCGCCTTGCGCGCCTCCTCCCAAACGTGGGCCACCGTCTGGCCCTCCTCGGGTCGGATCCGGCACTCGCTCGTCAGCGAGACATCGATATCCTCCAGCCGCACGGGAGCCACGATCGTCTCGAGACGGTATCGGATGGTCTGGCCCTCGGCGAGCGGGATCGGATCCGTGCGCGTGCTGAAGTACCCGATGCGGTCGAGACCGAGGACGTAATCGCCGGGCCCCGGGGCCACGAGTACGAACCGGCCTTCGGCGTCGGTGAGGGCCGCGTCTCGCTGGACGTCTCTTTCGTCGAGGAGGATGACGAATGCGCCCGGCACCACCATACGGCTCTCCTTCTCCACGAGCTCACCATGGATCGTCTGAGCCGCCGCCGGGGCGGAGGTGAGGAGGCCCGTCGCGGCCAGGGCGATCGCGGCGAGGCGGAGTGATTCGGCTGGCTCGGGCATTCGTCGGTTCCTGTCGGAGAGATCCTTCGACAGTCTACCACAGAAAGACATCAGGGGAGCCGACGGTTTAACGATCGGCGATACGGGAACGGGCGATCCGACTACGGATGGAAGAGGGGTTGCGGCTTCAGAAAAGACTGCCTCGGAGCGGTTCCGGAGGGGGCGGAGCCAGCTCGATCCGACAGATCAGGAGGCGGTGGCGCTCTCCTCGGCGAGCCTCGGGCTCTCCGCCGGTCCGGAACCTTCCGATCGTCCGCCGGCCGTCCTCCGAGCCAGAGCCCGACGACGGTAGGCGAGGTAGGTGAGGGCGAGGACGGCGAGGAACAGTCCCTGGGCCAGGATCGTCTCGACCATCGGATAGAAGCCCAGGAGCTGCCGGAGCGCCTCGTGGTCGGGCGCGCCCGGGACGGGGTGGGGCGCGAAGAGCCCCGCCTCCTGCAGGTTGTAGAGTCCCTTGCCCAGGAAGACGAAGGCCAGGTAGAGGAGGATCGCGTTCGTGACGGCGAACACCTTCCTCAACGGGAGCTCGAGCCCGAGCCGCAGGATTCCCGCCCCGATTCCGACGATCAGCAACAAGCCAGGTACGAAGCCGGCCGCCACCGCGAGCGGACCGGCGTCGAACATCAACGCCTGGTAGAAGAGCACGGTCTCGAAGCCCTCGCGGTAGACCGCGGCGAAGGCGAGGCCGGCCATCGCGAGTGCCGAACCAGTGGTCACCGCCACCCCCACCTTCTCCCGGAGGTATTCCTTCCAGTCGTGGATGTACGCCTTCTGGAAGAGCCAATGGGAGACGTAGAGGAGCACCGCGACCGCCAGCAGCGCGGTCACGCCTTCGATCAATTCCCGACTCGCTCCCCCCAATGGGAGGAACGTCCGCGCCGCCACCCACGTCGCCAGGCTCGCGAGGACGCCCGCCGCGACCCCGACCCAGACCTGGCGACGATGGTTCGAGTCGCCGGAGACGCGCCCCAGATAGGCCAGGATGGCGCCGATCAGCAGCACCGCTTCGAGCCCCTCCCGAACGATGATGGCGAAGGCGCTGAGCGCGCTGAACCAGAACGAGCTCCCGCTCTCCAGCGCGCGGTCGAGGTCGAGGAGCGAGGTTTCGACGGCGTCGAAGGCGGCTTCCACTGCGGGAGCCGCCGCGCCCCGCGCGAGCCGGGGACGGAGACCGAGGTGGATGGCGCGCTCGGCCCGGCCCACCAGGTCCGAAGGAAGCCGGGGCTCGAGCGGCTCCAGTCCCTCGAGGTACGCCTCCTCCACCCGGGCGATGGCGACCACTCGCTCCCCGGCTCGCCACGACCGCCGCGCGGCGGCGAGCGCTTCGAGGATGTCCCGGAATTCGACCGTCCGGGCCCGCGCCGGATCGATCCCCGAGTGGCTGCCCCCATCGGGGTGGATCACGGGCAACGTCCCGGGAGTGAGCGAGGTCTCGGTGACCCCCGCCGCGGCGCGTGCCGCCGCGAGCCGTCGCCGGAGGTGGGCGACTCGGGCCGTCGCCTCCTCGTCCCCCGTCGCCATCAGGGCATGGAAAGCCGCTTCGGCGCTCGCCACCTCGGTCGCCAGCGGCTCGGCGGCGAGCGGACCGCCTGACCCCCACCACGCCTCGATCGGCTCGAACTCGTTCAGGTACAGCCGGGTCGCCCTCGATCGGGTCTGCGAGATCTCCCCCGCTCGGGCCGCGGACTCGACCGCCACCAGACCGGCTTCGATCGCGTCGAGCCGCTCGGGCAGGCTGGATTCGCTCCCGCTCTGCGCACGCACCGGGGCGGTCAGGGACCCGGCCGCTGCCGCCGCGAGGAGCGTCGACCGAAGGAACGTGCACGCGTTCACTCGCCTGGCCCCTCCGCCTCGGCCTCCCGCAGGATATCGACGAGCGCCTGGTCGAGAGACTCGACCGCGGCGGCGACGGCGATGGAGTCGGGCGGCGGGTCGACGCTCAGGACCTCCATCAGCTCGTGGAACCGGTGCTCGGCCTCGTCCACCGCGAGGGCCACCGGGCGCGCCCTGTCCTCTCCGGCGCGGGGACCCCAGCCCGCTTCGATCACCTCCTGCCGGCTGACATACAGCTCGACGGCGCTCTGGCGGGCGCTGTCGGGGCTCTCGCCGACCATCCCCGGGATCCCCGCGATTCCCCGGCGGATATCGTGAACGAGGGTCGTCAACTCGGCATCCTCCGGTTCCGGAGTCGCGGAGGGGGCCGCTTCCGACCGTTCCGTCTCCCCGCTCTCCACGCCGGGGACTGCCGCCGGGACCTCCGCCTCTGGGGTCTCGGAGCCGCATGCCACGGCGACGTGGATAAGGAACGGCACGACCAGGCGGACCTTGGAAGAGTACCAGGGGACCACATCGACTCCATATGATGGGGTGTACGGGAACGGTTCTCGAACGGGATCGATTCCTCTTGAATGAGACCGAGTCTCAACGACAGGAAATTTTAGTTTCCTGGGGACGGGCCGTCAACAAGTACGCCGACTTGATGTCTCAGCGTAGCCAGTAGCCGCGCGTGAAGAGAATCAGCACGGTGAACAGCTCGAGCCGACCGAGGAGCATCAGCGCGCCCAGGACCCACAACGCCCCCGCCGGAAGCGAGGCATACGTCTCGGCCGGCCCGACGGCGCCGAAGCCGGGCCCGATGTTTCCGAGGGTCGCCGCTGCGGCGCCGGCGGCCGTGGTCACGTCGAGCCCCAGGAGGTTGAGGATCAGCGTCCCCCCTCCCAGGAAGCCGAGATAGAGGATCAGAAAGCCGCTCACGTTCGCCAGCACGTCCGCGGAGATCGTCTGGCCGTCCATCTTGTACACGAAGACGCCCCGGGGATGGAGGAGCTTTCGCAGCGAGATCCGCGCCTCCTTGGCCACCAGCATGTGCCGCAGCACCTTCACCGAACCCGCCGTCGAGCCGGTGCATCCTCCGACCAGCATGAGGAGGAAGAGGAGAGTCTGTGCCGCCGGGACCCACACCTCGTAGTCGGCGGTCGCGTATCCGGTCGTGGTCATGATCGAGACCGCCTGGAAGAGCCCGGCCCGAAACGCGGGCTCGAACCCCTCGATCGTTCCGGTGAACCCTACCAGCGCGGTCAGCGCCACCGTCGCGCTGGCCACGAGCCACAGATACACCCGCAGCTCGCGATTTCGCCGCACCGCCTCCCAGCGCCCGGCCAGGACGCTGTAATGGAGGGTGAAGTTGATCCCGGCCAACAGGATGAAGAAGGCGACGACATACTGGACGAAGGGGCTTTCGAACGCACCGATCGATCCATCCTCGGTCGAGAAGCCACCCGTCGCCATGGTCGTGAATGCGTGGTTGATCGCTTCGAAGAGCGACATCTGGCCGGCCCACAGGAGGGCGGCCTCGGCCATGGTGAGCAGCGCGTATACGCCCCACAGCAAGCTCGCGGTCTGGCGCACGCGCGGGCGCAGCCGGTCCGGAGCGAGACCGGGGATCTCCGCCGACAACAGCTGCATCCCTCCGACCCCCAGCAACGGAAGGATCGCCACGCTCAGCACGATGATCCCCATCCCGCCGATCCACTGCGTAAGGCTCCGCCACAGGACCACGCCCCGCGGAAGGGCTCCGATGTCTTCGACGATCGTGGCCCCCGTGGTGGTGAGCCCCGACATCGACTCGAAGAATGCATCGGTGAAGGACGTGATCGACCCGGTGAGCAGATAGGGCAGCGTCCCGGCCAGCGCCACTCCGATCCAGCCCAGGGTGACGATGGCGAAGCCTTCCCGGATCGAGATATCGCCGGCCGGACCGGTGGCACGGGCGAGCGCGATACCCGCGGCTCCGCTGATCGCGCCCGAGGCCAGCAGCCGCCATGCCGCGGCCTCTTGATAGGCGAACGACACCGCCGTCGGCAGGAGCATCGCCGCCCCGGCGAAGGCGACGAGGAGCCCCACGACATGAAGGACTACTCGTCCGGGCCTCACACCGTCATCCGAAGTACTCCGCCGTCTCCTCGATCGCGTCGGGCAGCGCGAAGACGACGATCCGGTCGCCGGCCTCCAGCGTCGTGTCGCCGCGGACGATCCGGGCCTCGCCGCCGCGCTGGATCGAGCCCAGGATGGCACCCCGCGGCAGGTCGAGCTGGGATACCGGCCGACCCACCGCCCGCGACTCCTCCACGAGCTCGAACTCGATCGCTTCGGCCCGGTTCCGCTCCATGACCGCCATCGAGAGGATGTGGCTGCCACGCACGTGCTGGAGGATGCGGTTCGCGGTCGACAGGCGCGGGCTGACCGCGGCGTCGATTCCGATGCGAGAAACCAGCGGGATGTACTCCGATCTCTTCATGAGGGCGATCACCTTGCGCGCGCCCAGGTGCTTGCACAGCAGCGAGGCGAGCAGGTTCGTCTCGTCCTCGTTGGTGACCGCCGCGAGGGCGTCGGTCTCGGCGATCCCCTCCTGGCGGAGCAGCTCGATATCGGTGGCGTCGCCGTTCAGGATCAGCGCCAGATCGAGCGACTCGGCCAGATCCACGCACCGGTCCCGGCTCCGCTCGATGATGGTGGGATGGATCCCTTCGGCCTCGAGGATGCGCGCGAGGTGGAGACCGACCCGCCCACCCCCGAGCAACATCGCGCGCCGGATTCGATGCCGCTCGAGCCCGAGCAGCCGGTACGCCTCGTCGAGGTGGGGCGCCTCGGAGACGAGGTAGATCTCGTCACCGGCCTCCACCCGCGTCGATCCCTCCGGGATCAGCGTGTCCCCGTTCCGGTCGATCGCCACGGTCAGGAAATGATGACCGCTGACGTCGCGGCCGATCTCCTCGAGGGTCCGACCGGCAACCGGCGCCGCATCGGTCACCGGCAGACCGAGCAGGACGATCCGGCCGCCGGCGAATTCAGCGACGTCGGTCGCTCCCGTCCGGAGGAAGAGCTTGACGATCTCGCGGGCGCACTCTTTCTCCGGATTGATCAGCAGGTCGGCGCCGAACTTCCCTTCGGCGAGGACGCCCTGTCGCTCGTAGTACTCCGGGTTCGAGACCCGCGCGACCTTCAGCCCCACGCCGAACTGTTCGGCGATGAGGCAGGCGATCAGGTTGACCTCGTCGAAGTTGGTGACCGCGAGGAGCATGTCCGCCCGGTCGATCCCGGCCTTCTCCAGGCAGGAAAGACTCGCCCCGTTGCCTTCCACGACCAGCAGATCGAGCCTGGACTGGATCCGCCCCGCGAGGTCCGGGTCTCGTTCGATCAGCGCCACGTCGTGATGCTCGGTGGACAGCCGCGCGGCCAGGTGCCACCCGACCTCTCCGGCGCCGATGACCACAATCCTCATGCTGCTCCTCCGCCTCTGGAACTCTCCCGAGTGTATCGAATCGTTTCGATGGGTTGCAACGATACATCACTCCTCTCTGCTTGTGCGAGGCGTTGCCGCGGATCGCCGGCACCTCTCTTTTCCCCCTCCGGCCCCGGAGACGAGAGGCTCGATCGCAATAATGGTTCCACCTGAGCGCCTTCTGGCATGACTATTGCTTTTACCACTGGCCGAGTACCCACGAGTGAGCCAAATCCCGAGACCCGAAGGATAGCATGAGGAGCCTTACCACCCTCGTCCTGGCGCTGATCGCGTTCGGGGCCGCGTCGGCGGCCCGGGCACAGAGCACCGCCACGGTGAGCGCCGACGTAACGATCCCGACTGTCCTGTCCGTGTCGATCGACAAGGCCAGCGTGTCCTTCTCGCCCGTAGCCAGCGACTACGACACCGGCTGGGTGGACGCCGAGGCGGCAGACAACGACGCCGTCCTGACCCACAAGGGGAACGTCGCCCACAGCGTGTACATCAGCACGACGAGCGAGTACTTCGACGCTTCGAACCCGGCGAACGACAATCTGAAGCCGTCCAGCCACCTCCAGTGGCGGAAGGACAACGCGGGTTCGTTCACCGGCATCACGTTCACGAACGACCCGGCCGTCGACGCCGACGCGGTCGTCGCGAACGCCACGAAGGGAACGGGCACGGCGGAGGTCGATTATCGGCTCCAGCTCGACTTGACGACCGATGCGCCGGACACCTACACCCTCGACTTCGTCTACACGATCGCCGCGGACTGAAGCCGATTCCGCTTCGGCCGCACACTATTCGGGGCGGTCGTCAAGCTCCTGTAGGGCAGGGAAGCATGAGACGTCTTCATCGCTCCGCTTCGATCGGAGGGTCGTCTGCGTGTAGACGGACCGTTCGGATCGGCACCCTCGCGGCGCTGCTGCCGCTCTCCATCCCGACGGCGGTCGGCGCCCAGTATTCGGTCCGCCCCGTCGTTCTCGATTTCCTGGACGCGGGCGAGCGCGCCGTGGTCGTGCGGAACGAATCGGACGTCACCTCCACCATCCGGATCTACTCGGGCGACTTCGATCAATCGGAGAGCGGTGCCCACCGCTTTCTTCCCTTCGGTGGACATCCGTCGAGCTGCCACGGCAGACTGGAGACCTTTCCCGACCGGCTGGTCCTCGATCCCGGGGCGGACGCCGTCTTGCGAGTGCGACTGAAAGCCGGCCGGAGCTCGTGTTGGAGCCTGGTCTTCGTCGAGCGTCGACCGCCGGCGTCGGACGGACAAGCGCGGGCGATCGAGCGCATCGCCGTTCAGGTCCTCGGCCATGGCTCCGAACCGATACGAGACGTCGTGATCCGGGACATCGCGATCGAGGAGACGCCCGGCGGCGCGGTCCTCCGCTACCGGCTGGAGAACATCGGCACGGACCCGCTGCGGCCGGAGGGGCGGCTCGAGGTGCGGTCGCTCGAGGGCCGGGTCGTCGCCACTGTCCGTCTCGACCCCTTCGGATCCTTGCCCGGGCGCGTCCGCGTCCGCGAGATCCCGCTCCCCGAAGACCTCCCACTCGGTCCACTGCTCGCCGTCCCGATCCTCGATTTCGGCGCCGACCATCTGGCGGGCGGTCAGGTCCTCTTCGACCATGACCAGTGATTCGGCCCCTCATCCGTCGAGACCGCCGAGCTCTCGTGGCCACGCGATCGGGTTCGCTCTCGTCTGCTCGAGCGTGATCTTCGCCGGCTCGGCGAGCGCGCAGACGATCAACCTCGTGGCGACTCCGAGCTCCGCGACTCTTCCTTCCCCGGGAGCGATGGACTTCGAGTTCGGCCGCGTCGAGTACGTCGGCACGATCGAGCTCGTGGTCGACGCGAAGAACCCGATCTTGACCTGGTACACCTACGTCCACACCGACGACGTGGATCTCGGTGGATACGGCAAGCCCGTCTCCGACCTCCTCTGGCGGGTCCAGGGAACCTCGACATGGACCTCCGTCGAAGGCTCCGAGCGTCTGGTGGCCAGCGGAGCCGGCGACGCTTCCGTCTTTCTCGAGCTGGCGGTGGCGCTCCGGTGGGCCGACGACGTTCCCGGCACCTACGCCGGGGACCTCGTCTTCCGGACCACGCACGTCGCCCTGCCGTGAAGCTCCCGTCCACGATCGGTCTGCTCGTCGCGGCACTCCTACCCGCGACCGGACTGGCTCAGGACGGAACTCGTCTCGTGGAACCCGGGGCGGTCGCCAGCGTGGTGGTCGAGGTTCCTTCGCCCGAAGGGGTCCATCCCTCCGGCCAGCCGCGCTTCGTCTTCGAGCCGTCGAGCTCCGTCCGCGCGTTCGGTCCGCTGACGGGCCCTCTGGTGCTCCCCGACCGAGGGCCTCTCCGCGTGCCCATCGCCTTCTGGGTCGATCACGACCAGCCGGCCGACTCCCTCACGGTCGGGACCCTCGAAATCCGCTGGCCCGACGGACGAGGTAGTCTACGAGACGTCGTGGTCCGGGTGGCCCCACGGCGGGTCCTGGAGGTCAGGGCCGTCTCCGAGGTCGTGGAGGGAACACCCGGAGAGCTGATCGAGATTCCGGTGGATCTCGTCAATCGTGGCAATCTTTCGGACACCGTTTCGGTGCGCGTCGAGCTACCGGTCGAGTGGGGGCCGCCTTCGACCGAGGTGCGGCGTGTGGTGACGCCAGGCGGTCGTGTCGCGGTGCCTGTCCGTCTGGTTGTTCCACGGCGGGCCCGACCGGGAGAGATGCGACGGGTGAAGATCGCGGCGTCGGGGCGTGACACCGCCTCCTCC
>JAHWKZ010000037.1 GCA_019347645.1 Gemmatimonadota bacterium
GTTCGGGTAGACGATGTCGTCGTGATGCTCCTCGTCGAACCGGACGGTCCAGGTGCTGGCGGACATGGGCGCTCCGTGAAACGGGAAAAACAGGGCCAGATGGCGCAATCGGGGGAAAAAGAATATAACGGCTCCCCGCCGGTTCGACCACCCTCGCCCACGGCCGGCTCAATGCTTCACCTGCATGCGGTACGTCAGCGTCGCCTCGCCCCCGGCCTCCACCCGGACGTCGAAGGCGACCGTGAAGGCGTCGAGCTTCTCGTAGGCGTGGCTCTTCTCGAGCACCCGCCAGTCCCCCGGCAGGGGCTCGATCACGCGAACGGTGACGTCCTCGTCCTTGTGGTTGCGGATCACGACCTCGAAGGCGGCCTCCCAGAGATGGCCGCTCGAAATCACCCGGAAGTCCGTCTGGCGCCGCTCGGCCACGAGGTCGAACGCCTTGCCCAGCTGGAGCCGCACCGTCTCGTCCTTCGGCGTGTGGTCGATCGCGTCCTCCCCCACGAGCTGCAGCGTCCCGTCGGCGTCGGCTTTGTAGATCCGCACCGTCCCCGCCGGCAGGGCGGCGCCGAGGCCGTTCTCCCGGGTGTTCTCGAACTCCTGATAGACCCCCACCTTCAGCCCCTTCTCCCCCCCGTACGCCTGCGTCCAGTACCAGCGCGACCCGGCCAGCACGTACCGCTTGCGGGTGCCGATCCGGCTGGTCTCCATGAGCCGGATCTGCTTCGTCTGGTTGTGCTTGATGGTCGTCGGTCGCGGCAAGTCGTAGAGGTGGTACTCGAAGAACGTCCGCTCCTCGAAGGTCGCGGCGTCGGCCGCCATCGCCGCCTCGGCGAGCGCCCTGCGGGCGAACTCGCGCTCCTCGCGTGGGGCGCGGTGGACATCGCCGGCCACCAGCTTGAGCTTCGCGTTCGGATAGGTGGTCCCGCTCTGGTTGTTCAGCGTCACCCAGCCGCCCCACTCCATCGTCCGGTCGTCTTCGGCGAGGGTGGCGACGTAGTCGGCCTTCCAGGAGAGCCCCCCGGTCAGGTACGAGACCTCGACGGGCTCGTCGCCGGCACGGTCGCTGGCGAGCGTCCAGACCAGGGTCGGCGTGGCCTTCAGGTCGCCCTTCAGGTCCGGCAGGACGACGCGCCCGGGCGGGTTCAGGACGATGGAATCGCCGATCTGGTAGACCGTGCCGTTCTGGACCGACAGCAGCTTCGCGGCCACGGCGGTCTCCTTCCCGTCGACGGACATGATCAGCGTCACCGTCTCGCCGACGTACTTCTCCATCAGCGCCTGGGGCGTCAGCAGATCGTACTCGTAGTTCTGCTCGAGCACGTCCACGCTCCCCGCGTGGTCGAGCGCGCGGAAAGCGACCGAGGTGGGGTCGATCCGTGCCGCCACGTCGCGGAAGGGGAGGGTGAAGACTCCCGCGGCGAGATCGATCCGCCGCTCGTCGCGGACCAGGCCGAGGTCGTCGTTGTACACGGTGACCGCGACGTGGCGCGTCGGCGGGTCGTCTCCGCGGACGACCGCGGCTCCCGCCCCGAGGGCGGCCACCGTCGCGAAGAGGGCGAGGGATCGGAGCGTGCGCTTCATGAATGCCTCCGGTTGACGAGGGTTCGGTTCCCGGCGGCGCCGACCGGATGGATCGGCCCGCCTTCCAACCCTGGGTACAACCGGGGGCGCGGTTTATTCCGCGGAGATGGCCGTCGACTACCGCTCCAGCGAGGCGAGGAGGGCGGCGAGGCTGTCGGCGATCGCCTCGAGCCGCTCGCGCTCGGCCGGCGGGAGCGGGGCCGGATCGACGCTGTCGGCCCAGAGCGCCAGCGCCTCCCGGGCGGCCGCGCTGTCACGTTCGGCCAGGGCCGCCCGGGCTTCGCGACGGAACCGATCGGCGAGCGCCGCGGGGGCCGCCTTCTCGAAGGCCTCTGCGGGCGCGGCCGGGGCGGGGGCCTCGGCCTCCACGGCGCCGTCCGCCCGCGCATCCCGTGCCGCGGGTCGGGGGGCATCCTGGATCGCCTCCGCGCGGCTCTCCTCTTCGAGCGTCTCCTCGGGGGGTGAGCCGCCGTCCGCCTCGTCCGCGACGAGATTCTCCGCACGCCGCTCGGCCCGCTCCGCCGTCGGCGCGAGCGCCCGCCCGGCCTCGTCGGGGCCCCGGACGCCCTGCTCGACGAGCACGCCGATCGCCACCGCCGCGATCACGACGATCGCGGCCTGGGGCGCCCACCGGACGTACCACGACGCGCGGGGCGCCCGCCGCCCCGACGTCCGCTCGACGACGGCCGCGCGGCGCCGGGCCCAGTCGGGCTCCGGGAGCCCGGCTTCGCGCTCCCGATAGCCGGCCTCGACGGCCGCGGCGAACGCCCGGAGGTCGGCCCACGCGGCCCGGCATCGCGCGCAGGTCTCCAGGTGGCGCTCGACGGCGACGGCGCGCTCGGGTTCGAGCTCGCCCGTCCGCCAGGCGTCGAGCCACGCCTCGACGTGCCCGCCGTCGGTCCCTTCGTCGATCATCCGCTGCCCTCCCCGGCTCCCCAGGTGACGCCCTTCGACCGCAGGCACTCGCGCATCTTCTCCCGCGCGCGGTGGAGCCGGCTCATCACCGTTCCCTCCGGCGCGCCGATCGCCTTCGCGATCTCCGAGTACGCCATGCCGTCGGCGTGCCGCAGGTCGAACACCTCGCGCTGGTCGCCCGGCAGCGTCGCCCGACACGCCTCGAGCGCGAGGGCGATCTCGCCCCGCCGCGCCCGGTCCGACGCGTCGTCGGGCGCCACGAGCGGCCCCGCCTCCTGCCGCGACAGCGACAGGAAACCGCGGAGCTTCCGCCGCCGGATCGAGTTCAGCGCCCGGTTCCGCGCGATCGTGTAGAGCCAGGTATAGAACCGGTACCGCGGATCGTACCCGTCGAGCTTCTCCCACGCCTTGACGAACGCCTCCTGCACCACGTCCGCCGCCTCGTCGGAATCGCCCACCATCCGCGTCATCGCGAACCACAGCCGCCTCTGGTACCGATCCACCAGCCGCGAGTAAAGCCGCGCCTCCCCCTCCAGGATCCGCGCAATCCACCCCGCCTCCTCCGGATCCGCGACCGACTCCGCGCCCGTTATACCCGAGTCTTCGTCGTTCATTCCGAGAGCAGGCTCGGGCGCAGACCCTGATCTCCGTCGCGTCATCGTGCCGCGGGACGCGGGCGGGGGATCCTCGTAGAGGCCTTGGCGAAGGAGGGAGGGGAGACCCCGCAGCGCAGCGAGGAGGCTCCCCGACCGGTCGCAGGCCTCGTAGAGGATCCCCCGCCCGCGAGCCCGCGGCGGTAGCCACCCGAGGCAACCCATTGTCTCACCCGGATGGAGACAAACCTCTCATCGAACTGGAACCTGAACCGAAGGAAGGTGCCGACCCTCCGAAGCGACGATCTCCGAAGCCACCACCCGCAGGTCGTTGTCCGGATTCGACCGAACCATCGCCAGGTTCCGCCGCACCCGCCGCCACGCGTCGTTCACGATCCACCGGGCCCGGATCACGTGCGCCTCGCCGACCACGTCCTCGAGCTCCCGCCGCGCCGAGTCCGCCCGCGAGATCACGCACGCCATCCGGAAGAGGTCGGTCGTCGCGTCCGCGATCCGCTCGAGGACGAGCTGGCGCTCCACGATCTCCCGGCCGTAGCGCCTGAGCGCCCACTCGACCGCCCCCGCCAACTCCGCCACGTACTCCGGCAGCGGCCCCGCGATCGCCGCCACCTCGGGGTGCAGCTCCGGCAGGTCGGGCTTCGCGATCGCCCGCATCGCCCGCTCCCTGGCGTAGTCGGTCAACAGGCCGAACTGCTTGATCGGGTCCCGCAGCGCCTTGGCCACCGCCTTCAGGCCCTCGCCCGGCTCCTCGAGTCCCGCCAGCGCCGTGTAAAGCCGGAGGATCTCGTTGGTCCCCTCGAAGATCGTGTTGATCCGGGCGTCCCGGAGATACCGCTCCCAGTCGTTCTCCTTCATGTACCCCATCCCCCCGGCCACCTGGAGCGCCTCGTCCGCGATCCGCCACAGGGAGTCGGAGCAGTAGACCTTGCAGATCGCGCTCTCGAGCGAGTAGTCGTCGACGTCCCGGTCCATGAGACCGGTGGTCATCCACACCATCGACTCCATCGCGTAGGCGTCGAACGCCATCCGGGCGAGCTTCTTCTGGATCAGCTCGAAGTCGGCGATCGGGCGCCCGAACTGCTCGCGCTGCATCGCCGTCCTGGTCGCTTCGGCGAGGATCGCCTTGGCGCCCCCGACGCAGCCGGCGGCGAGCCCCAGCCGGCCGCTGTTCAGCACCTCCATCGCCACCTTGAAACCCTTCCCCACCTCGCCCAGGACGTGGTCGGGCGGCACCTCGACGTCCTCGAGGTGGATCTCGGTCGTGGAGGAGCCCCGGATCCCGAGCTTCTTCTCCTCGGGGCCGCTCGAGACGCCGCGGAGCGCGCGCGGCACGATGAAGGCGGTGATCCGGTCCACCGTCTCCCCGTCCCTCTCCACCCCCGTCTGGGCGAAGACGGTGAACACGTCGGCAAACGACCCGTTGGTGATCCAGATCTTGGTGCCGTTCAGGATCCATGCCCCCTTCTCCTCGCTCCACTCGGCGCGGGTCCGGATCGACGCGGCGTCGGAGCCGGAGGTGGGTTCGGTCAGCGCGAAGGCGGCGAACTGCTCGCCGCGGGCGAGCGGCGGCAGGAAGCGCCGCTTCTGCTCTTCGCTGCCGAACAGGAGGAGGCCCTTCAGCCCGATCGACTGATGGGCGCCCATCGTGGTGACCACCGATCCGTCGAGCGTGGCGACGATCTCGAAGACGCGGGCGTAGAAGGTGTTGGAGGCACCGAAGCCGTCGTACGCCTCGGGGACCGTCACCCCGAAGATCCCCATCTCCGCCAGGCCGGCGAGAACCTCGGGCGGGATCCGGCCCGCCTCGTCGATCGCCCGCGGATCGATGCGATCGGCGGCGAACTGCCGCAGCGAGTCTTCCAGCATCTCGAGGGTGGCGGCTTCCTCGGGCTGCATCGTCGGGAAGGGGAACAGCAGCCCGGACTCGATGTGCCCCAGGAAGAAGGGCTTGCACACGCTCATGTCGATTCTCCGTCGGAGGGTGATCGGCTCTCCGGGAGCCGCCGGGCCAGATAGATGCCCGCGACCAGGATGAGGAAACCGAGGCTCACGAGGGCCACGCTGCTCACGGCGAACCGCTCCATGATGCTCTCGGTCCGGATCGGCAGCTCGCGCGCCCACTCGCGCGCCTCGGCGAGGTCACGGTACCAGTCGAAGACGGTGAAGCCGGGGATGACGAGCCCGAGCGCGGCGAGGACCCGCAGCACGACGCCACCCCAGCGCTCCGCGCGGCCGGCGCGGGCCACCACCCAGACGGCGAGGATCGCCAGCGCGTCGAGAGCCAGGAGCCATACGGCCGGGGCCTCGAAGAGCGGCCACAGGCGAGTCATTGGACGCCTAGAACCCTTCGCCGAGCGTCGGCTGGACCTCGCCCGCTTCGGCGGGTGCGCCGTAGAACCCCACGCCCAACCGCGCCCGCTCGCGGAGCGCGTCGGAGGGGGCCAGGCGCGCGTCGACCGCTCCCGCCCACTCGTCCAGCCGATCCACGATCTTCGCGACGCCGACCTCGTCGGCCCAGCGCATCAGCCCGCCCCGGAACGGCGGCCAGCCGATGCCCATCACCAGGGCGAGATCGCCGTCGGCCGGAGAGTCGACGACGTCCTCGGCGAGCGCCCGTGCCGCCTCGTCCACCATCGGGTAGAGGCACCGGGCCACCAGGTACGGGTCGTCGTAGACGGGCGCCTCCTCCTGCGGGGAACGCAGGCCCAGCTCCTCGCGCAGACGCGAGTCCGGCCCCTTCCGCTCCCCGTCCTGGTAGCGATAGAACCCGTGGCCGGACTTCTTTCCCATCCGCCCCGCGTCCTCCAGCCGACGGAGCAGCGGGCTCGGCTTCATCCGCTCCGGGAAGGCCTTCTCCAGTATCCGTCCGACCTTCGCCGCGACGTCGAGGCCCACCTCGTCGAGCAGCGCCAGCGGGCCCATCGGCAGGCCGAAGTCCCGCAGGGCGCCGTCGAGCGTCTCGATCTCGACGCCCTCGGCGTAGAGGCGGGCGGCCTCGTCGAGGTAGGGCATCAGCAGCCGGTTCACCCAGAACCCGGGGGCGTCCCGGACGACGACCGGCGTCTTCCCCAGGTCGCGGGCGAAGGCGTGGAGGGTGGCGAGGGCGTCGTCGGAGGTGCGCGAGCCGCGCACGACCTCGACCAGCGGCATCCTCTGGACCGGGTTGAAGAAGTGGAGCCCCCCGAAGTCGCCGGGCCGCTCCAGCGCCTCGGACAGCTCGTCGACCCGCAGCGACGAGGTGTTGGTGGCGAGGACCGCCCCCTCGGGGACCTCGCGCTCCACCTCCGTGAGGACCCGGCGCTTGATCTCCAGGTCCTCGACGACGGCCTCCACCACCAGGTCCACGCGGCCGAAGCCCGTGTAATCGATCGTGCCCGAGACGCGGTTCATCAGATGGCGAAACTCGCGGGAGGAGAGCTTCCCCCTGCGCCGCGCCTCGTTCGCGATCCCGGCGGCATGAGCGAGCCCTTCGGCGAGCCGGCCACGATCGATGTCCTTCATCCGGACCGGGTACTCGTGGTACGCGGCGACCTCGGCGATCGCCCCGCCCATCACGCCGGCGCCGAGGATGCCGATCCGCTCGACCGTCCGGGCCTCCCCGACGTCCGGCGCCTTCCTCGCCGCCTCCCGCGCGAAGTAGATCCCCATGAGGTTGCGCGCCACCGGGCTGGTCGAGAGCTCGGCCACGGCCTCGGCCTCGGCCTCCAGGCCCGCCGCGAATCCCTCCTCGATCCCCACCTCCACGGTCTCGATCGCCTGGAGCGGCGCCGGGTAGTGGCCGCCCGTCCGCTCCTCGACTCGCTTGCGGCTCTGCGCGAAGACGATCCTCCGTCCGATCGGGTTCTTCTCGAGGAGCAGGCGGGCCACCCCGCCGTCGCCCGAGTCGCCGACCACGGCCCGTCCGCGCGCGGCCGCGATCGCAACCTCGTCCGCGGTCTCGTACAGCCGGCCGTACGGCACGCTCTCGTCCACCAGGCCCATCCGCCGGGCCTTCTCGGCGGAGACGCGGTCGCCGGTCAGGATCAACGTCAGCGCGTCCCGCAGCCCGACGACCCGCGGCGTCCGCGTCGAGCCGCCCCAGGCCGGGAGGATCCCGAGCTGGATCTCCGGAAAGCCGAGCTTCGTGGCGTCGGACTCGCTGGCGATCCGGAACGCGCAGGCGAGGGCGAACTCGAGCCCACCGCCGACGCACGCGCCGTGGATGGCGGCGACGGTGGGAGCCGACAGGTCGGCGAGCCGCTGGAACACCCGCTGGCCGCGGCGGGCGAGCGCGCGCGCGGCGTCCGGCCCGTCGACCGAGGCGAGCATGTCGACGTCGGCGCCGGCGATGAATGTATCGGGTTTGCCCGATCGGAAGATCGCCGCCGCCAGGTCCCCGCGGCCCGTCAGCTCGCCCAAGACCTCCTCGAGCTCGTCGAGCGTCTCGCGGGTCCACACGTTGACCCGCTTCCCGGGGACGTCGAAGGTGACGAGCGCGATGCCGCGGTCGTCCACGACGTAGTCGAAGGCGCGGGCCATCTCATCGACCTCTCTCGAAGACGATCGCTCCGCCCAGCCCGCCGCCCACGCACAGGGTGGCCAGACCTCTCTCGGCCCCCCGGCGCTTCATCTCCAGCAGAAGCGTGAGCGCGAGCCGCGAGCCCGTGGCGGCGATCGGGTGGCCGAGCGCGATGGCCCCGCCGTTGACGTTCAGGACCTCCTCCCGCAGCTCGCCGATCGGCTCCTCCCGGCCCAGCGCCTCGCGGGCCCAGGCCCTCGAGGGGAAGACCTCCATGTTGGCGAGCACCACCGCGGCGAAGGCCTCGTTGAGCTCGACCAGATCCACGTCCTCCAGCCGCATGCCCGCCCGCTGGAGAGCGAGCGGAGTGGCGAACGCGGGCCCGAGGCCCATCCGCTTCGGGTCCAGCCCGGCGTAGCCGAACGACACCACGCGCCCGAGCGGCTCGAACCCCTCGGCCCGCGCGCGCCCCTCCTCCATGAGGAGCAGCGCCACGGCGCCGTCGGTGATCATCGAAGCGTTCCCCGCCGTCACCGTGCCGTGGCGGCGATCGAACGCCGGCCCCAGCCTCTCCAACGCCTCGAGGCTCTGCTCGGGGCGGTAGCCCACGTCCTCGGCGACCACCTCCTCGTAGCCCGGCGGGACGAACACCGGCACCACCTCTTCGGCGAACCGACCTTCGGCCCACGCCTCGGCCGCCCGCTGGTGGCTGCGCAGCGCGTACTCGTCCTGGGCGCGGCGCGAGAGGCCGAAGTCCTGGGCGAGGACCTCGGCGGTCTCCCCCATGCCGAGGCCGCAGACCGGATCGGTGAGCCCCTCGGCGAGCGCGACGACGGGTTTGAAGTGCCCGGGCCGCAGCTGGGCGGCGGCCTGGACCTTGCCGCCGACCGACTTCGCCCGCTGCAGGTCCTGCATCACGTCGGCGAACTCGTCGGGGTAGTGGAGCGGGACGCTCGACATCGACTCCACTCCGCCGGCGAGGACCACCTCGGCCTGGCCGAGCACGATCTGGTTGAAGCCGTCGGTGATCGACTGGAAGCCCGAGGCGCAGTTGCGTTGCACCGAGAACGCGGGGACCGCGAGCGGGACGCCGGCCTCGAGGGCGGCCACCCGGGCGATGTTGGGGGCCTCGGACGGGGGGGCGGCGTTGCCGAGGATCACCTCGTCGATCGACGCCGGGTCGAGCTCGGTGCGCTCGAGGAGCTCGCGGATCGCCACCCGCGCGAGCTCCACGGCGGAGACCTCGGCCAGCCCGGTTCCCGCCTTGGCGAAGGGGGTGCGCACCCCGTCGACCACGACCACGCGTCGCTCGTGGTCCCATCTCCGGGCCGGCTTCATTCCCGGGGGATCCTCAGAAGACCGGCTGGAGCTGCGCGTTCTCGCTGCTCAACCGGATCGTGTCTCTTCCGCCCTCGGCGGCGATCTGCACGTTCCACCGGTACTGCTGGGAGATCGACCCCGGAACCGGGCCGGTTCCGAGGATCCACCAGTCGCCGTTCGGTACCGTCACGGTGGCCGCGCCGCGGGGATCGGTCTCCACGGTCTGCACCGGCTTCTCGCCGATCCGCAGGCTCTCGGCGGTCGCGAACTCCTCCGGCGGCCACGCCTCGCGCTCCCAGGCCTGGCGCGCCTCGCGATACTCGTTGCGGACCGACGTGTAGGCGTCGGTGACGTCCTGGCAGCGAGCGAAACGCTGCTCCTCGCGCTGCACCAGCGTCTGGTACTGCTGGAACGCCGAGCGGTAGGCGTCGGACGCCTCCCCCTCCCGCTGCCGGATGTCCGTGGCCCGCTGGCGCACCGTCTCGATGGAGTCGCTCGTCGCCCGGTACGCCGCGCACGCGTCCTGATAGGTCCCGGCGAGGGCCCGCAGCGAGTCGGCCTCCGGCGGCTGGCCCGGCTGCGTCGTCGTCTCCAGCTCCTCGTAGAGCTCGTCGATGTCGTAGGGGACGATGTCGAGCTTGATGTTCGACAGCGGAACGGTCTCGCCCTCGGCGTTCTCGCCCTGGGCCAGGATGGTGAGATCCGTCTCCGTGCTGCACGCCGCGACGACGACGAGAGCCAGCGCCCCGAAGACGGCGGTTCGGACTGAGTCGACCAACGCGACCTCCTCTGGGTGTGGGTTGTTCCGAAGCGCGAAAGGTAGGAGGGACGCCGCGCCGGAAGCAACGCCCGGCGGCGCGGCAGGCCTCAGAACGAGGGCGTCCCGACGGGGACGACGAGGGCCCGCGTCGGCTCGCCATCGAGCCATCGGGCGGCGGCCGCCAGGATCCTCTCGGGGGTGACCGCCTCGATCGCCGCCAGCCACCGGTCGCCGAAGTCCTGGCCGAGGGCGTACGTCTCGTAGGTGCCGAGCCGGGACGCCTGGGCCGCGTTGGTCTCGGCCGTGATCAGGTATCGCCCCCGCAGGTAGCGCCGGGCGTCCTCGACCTCCTCCTCGTCGACCGGTTCGTCGACCAGGCGGTGGAACTCTCCCTCCAGCCCGGCCGCCGCCTCGGCCACCCGCCCCGGATCGGTCACGATGTAGCCGACCAGATAGGAACCGTCGAACCGGTCGTCGTAGAGCGAGGAGACCTGATAGGCCAGGGCCCGCTTCTCGCGGAGCTCCACGAAGAGACGGGACGCCATGGACCCGCCGAGGACGGCGTCGATCAAGCGCATGGCGGGGTAGTCGGGATCCGTCCACGAGGGGGCCGGATAGCCGTGGACGAGGTAGGCGGCCTCCCGCTCGAGCTCCAGGCGCACGGTCCCCGCGCCCGGCTCCGGAGGCGCGGGCCGGGGCGGCGCGGGCTCGACGGGCTCGCGGCCGAAAGCCGCCTCGAGGCGGTCGACCAGCGGGTCGGCCTCGAGCCGCCCCACCGCCGTCACGACCGGGGGCACCGGGCGATAGAAGCGGTTCGCGGCGGACACCACCCGGTCGCGGTCGATTCCGCGCACGCTCTTCCGATAGCCCATCACCGGCTTGTGGAACGGGTGCTCGCCGAAGAAGCGCTCGCGGAACAGGTCCATGGCGCGCGTCATCAGGTTGTCCTCCCGGGCCTCGAGCGCGCCGAGGGTCTGCTCGACCTCGATCGCGACCTCGCCGGGATCGAACGCCGGCCGGGTCAGCGTCTCCAGGTACAGCTCCAGCGCGGCCGGCCACGTCTCGGCGGTGGCGCGAAGGCTGACGCTCCCCAAGTCGGACCCGGCCCCGCTGTCGAGCTCGGCGCCCAGGTCGGCGAGCGCCTCCTGGAGCGCGTGGACGTCCCGCGTCTCGGTTCCCCGGGGCAGCACGTTCTGGAGGAGCCGGCTGATTCCCGCCTCCTCGTCCGTCTCCCACAACGTCCCCATCGGCAGGAAGGCGCGGACCGAAACGATGTCGTTCGCCGACAGCGGGCGGACCAGGACGGTGGTGCCGCACGAGAGGACGTGACGCTCGTGCTCGAGCGGCGTCACGGCCCCACCCAGGCCCGGACGGCACGCCGGGCGGGCACGGTCCGCGCCAGCGCCTCGGTCGCGGCCGCGGGGGTCGTCTCCTTGATGCCGCGGAGCACGTCCCGCCATCGGCCGGCGTCGCCGTAGAGCGTCTCGAACTCTCCGAGCGTGCCGGTGAGCGCGGCGTTCGTCTCGTTGTCGTAGGCGAAGTCCGCGGCGAGCATGGTCCGCGCCCGCGCGACCTCGGCCTCGCCCAGGCCCTGCTCGACGGCGGCGGAGAGCACCCCCGCGATCTCGTCCTCGACCGCCGGACGCCGCTCGGGCGCGCACAGCGCGTCCACGCCGAAGAGGCCGACCCGGGCGAGGCCGAAGGTCCACGCGCTGACGGCCGTGACCAGCCGGGTCTCGTCGATCAGGCGGCGGTGCAGGCGCGAGGTCATTCCCTCGCCCAGGGCCGTGGCCGCCACCTCGAGCGCGCACGTCTCCGCGAGGTCCGAGCGCCCCGCCGTCCCGAAGGCCCAAGCCAGATAGCCCTGCCCGACGTCCATCGTCTCCTCCACGCTCGTCGCCTCGACAGCGGGGGGTTCCGGCGCGGCGCGAGGGACCGAGGTCGGAGGGCGATCGCCCAGACGGGCGGCGACCGCGTCCACGGCGGCGGCGGCCTCCAGATCGCCGGCGATCGCCACCACCAGCCGGTCGGGCGCGTAGTGCCGCGCCCAGTACTCGCGCATGACCTGGGGGTCGATCCGGTCGAGCGAGTCCGGGTCGCCGAGGATCTCCCTGGCGTAGGGGGAGTCGCGGAAGGCCGCGCGCGCGAGCGCGGTGTAGAGCCGGCCGTGGGGGGCGTCGTCCTTGCGCCGGATCTCCTCCTTCACCACCCGCCGCTCGCGCTCGAGCTCCTCGGCGGGCAGCGCCGGGTCCGTCAGGTGATCGGCGAGGAGGTCGAGCGCGGAGGCGAAGTGCTCGGCCGGGCTGACGACGTAGTAGTGCGTGTACTCCATCGACGTGGCGGCGTTGTTGTAGCCGCCCATCTGCTTGACCAGCCGATCCATGGCTCCCACGGGATAGCGGGAGGTCCCCTTGAAGAACATGTGCTCGAGGAAGTGCGAGATCCCGCTGTGCTCGTCGTCCTCGTCGAGCGCCCCCACCGCCAGCCAGCAGTCGACGGCGACGAGCGGGAGCGCCCGGTTCTCGCGCACCAGCACGCGGAGCCCGTTGTCCAACCGGGCCCGGACGAACGGCGCCGGCGCCGGATCCCCCGGATCCCCCACCCTCTCGACCCTCGCCCCGACCATCCCCACCTCCTAAAAAAACGCGCCGACCGAACCGGCCGGCGCGCCGAAATGTATCCGGATTTAGCCCGGGCTCAAAGGCGCCGATAGGTGGCGAATATCAAGGCGCCCGACGAAGGGTTCCGAGGCGTGGTACTCCCACGCCGCAGGAAGCCCGAGGAGGGCAACGCCGCGA
>JAHWKZ010000038.1 GCA_019347645.1 Gemmatimonadota bacterium
TCAGGTTCACGATCTCCCAGACCCCCTCGAACGCGACCTCACTGTACTCCTTCGCTTCCCGGTCGAACCACGCCAGGACCGGGTCCTCGATCGCCCCCAGTCCCACGAACGCCCCGCTGGCGATCCCCGACTGGCGCGCCGCGGTCTCGATCCCCTCCAGGATCGCCGCCCCGCGAGGCAGCACCACGACCACGTGGTCGCCGCGGCGGGCCCAGGTCCTCATAGGGGCCGGGTCCTCATCGATGCCGGGCCCTCATCGATGAACGCGGGTGACGTCGAGGATCGGCGCACCGGTCAAGGCGCTGCGGCCGGTCCTCACCCGCCCCTCCACGCGAACGGTGGCGAAGGGGGGGAGCTCACGGAAGCGGGGGACGAGCCGGTCGGGGATCGCCAGGTAGACGTACAGTCCGCCGGCGCCCGGCACCCGCGCCAGCCCGAACGTCTCGCCGGGGACGAGGTCGGAGCGCCATTCGTCGGCGGTCTGGAGCGTGACGTGCTCGAGCGTCCAGGCCACCTCCCGGCCCACGAACGCTCCCGCCGGGGCGCCGGCCACGATCTCGGGATCGACGTCGATCTCGCCGCCGGCCGCGACCGCGCCCGCCGGCACCCACCCCTCGATCGTCACCCGGGTCCAACCGCCGCGGGTCTCGTGGGCGCGGACGACGGTTCCGGCCGGCAGGGGGACGAGCTCGGCGCCCTCCGGCGCCGTGCGGAGCCCGCTGCGGTTCGAGAGCCGGCCCATGAGCGGCGGGGCTTCCCGCGCCTCTGGCGGCGCCGCGGCGCGGGTGTCGGGCTCGGGCGCGGGCTCGACCGGTATCACGGTGCTGTCCGCCATCCAGCCGATCATCTCGACCTGGTACCACTCGCCGGAGCCCCCGACGCGGCGGACCTCGACCCCGCGGACCAGGCCGCCGATGGCGCCCCCGGCGGGGCTCTCGCGCAGGACCTCCTCCTCGGGCGCGATCTCGAAACCGCCCTCGATCGTGGAGAGCGCGCTCAAGGGCATCCATCCCCGCACCCGCCCTCGGATCCAGCCGGCGCGGTCGCCGAGACGCTCGACGCGGGCGCCGCGCTCCAGCCATCCCAGAAGGCGGCCGGTCGCGCTCCACTTCAACTCCGCGCGATCGACCGTCACGCGGAGCCCGGGAGGTTCGTCCGCCTGGCCCGCCGCGAGCGCGGCGACCGCGAGCGTCGCGGCCAGCAGCGCGGCGAGGGTGGATCGTCGATCGAGCATCGGCCCTCCGGTTCCGGGTCCGGCGCGCCCCCGGTCGGTCTCTCCGCCCGGCGCGCCCGTGGGCTTCAAGAACACACACCGGACGCCCGCCGTCAAGCCCGCCCTCGCTCGATGCCGCTTCGCCGCCCGCGGTACATTGGCTCCATGGCGGAGCGTGCCGAGCCTACTTTCCACGTCGTCCTCGTCCAGCCCCTCATCCCCCAGAACACCGGGACGATCGGACGGCTGTGCGTCGCCGCGGGCGCCCGACTCCACCTCGTGGGGCCGCTCGGCTTCGACCTCGACGACCGGCGGCGGCGGCGGGCCGGGCTCGACTACTGGCCCCACCTCTCGTGGCGGGTCTACGACGACCTCGGAGCATTCCTGCGCGCGGCCAAGCCGCCCGAGGCGCGCTCGTGGTACGCCGTCGCCCGCTCCGGCCGTGCCTACGCCGACGCCGCCTATCGCCGGGGCGACTGGCTGTTCTTCGGCACCGAGACCGAGGGGCTCCCGCCCGACCTGTGGGGCGAGCGGCCCGACCGGCGGGTGACGATACCGATGCGGCCCGAGGCGCGGTCGATCAACCTGGCGATCGCCGCCGGAATCGTGCTCTACGAGGGTCTGCGCCAGACCGGCTGGCTGGCCGGGGAGGGCGCGTCGGCCGGCCCCGCGACCGGCGGCCCGTTCTCGTGACCTGCGCCGGCGGCCGTGTTACCTTGGAAAGTCCGACGCGCTTCCGAACCGTACCCGCCGCCCCTCGACGCATGAGCCGGATCCTTCCTATTCCAACCTTCGGCCCGACCGCGCTGCTGGCGGCGGTCCTCGCCGCGTCCGCCTGTACCAAGGGCCCCTCCTACGGATCGGCCAACGCGATCATCGCGGTCGTCGACTCGGCGCTGATGCCGGATCTCGAGCCGGTCCTCACCCGGGCTCTCGAGCGCGAGGTCCACACCACCCGCGCCGAGCCCGTCTTCGAGGTCACCTTCACGACGGTCGAGTCGATCGGCGAATTCCGGAGATGGAAGCGGCTGGTCGTCGTCGAGTCGCTGGACGAGGCCGCGCTGGTGCCCGACCTCGTCGACCTCCCCGACGACGGGCCGGTCGCCGCCGAGGTCCACGACGAATGGTCGCGCGACCAGACCGTCTGGGTCTTCGCCGCCGGCACTCCGGAAGCGACGGTCGAGCTCGTCCGCCAGCGCGCCGACTCCCTCTATCGGGTGATCCACGATCGGTACGTGGAGGAGCAGGTGGCGCGGATGTGGGCCAGTGAGCGCGATTCGGCGCTCTTCCGCTCGCTGGTGGACAGCCTCGGGTTCGGCCTCGTGCTGCCTCGGGTCTACCAGCCGGCGCCGGGATCGGCCCCGGCCGACTCCCGGGTCTGGTACAACCGGGACCCGCGCCGGGTCGTCTCCCTCCACTGGCTCCCCAGGCCGACCGAGCTCTCCGCCGACACCGTGCTGGCGATCCGCCGCGCGTGGGGCGCCGAGGTCTTCCCCGAGGACTCGATCGTCGGCTCGCTGGCCGGAGCGCCGGATACGACGGCCGCGCCCGCGGACACGGGCGTCGGGGCTGTCGCCGCCGCGGCGCCGATCCAGGCGAGCCGGACGACGCTCGCCGGGCGGGAGGCGGTGCGCCTCCAGGGGGTGTGGCGCAGCCTCGAGGGGGCGAGCGCCGGGGTCTTCCTCACCTACGGCGTCGCCTGCGGGGACGCCCTCGTCCTGATCGACGGCAATCTCTTCGCGCCCGACCGGGAGAAGTACCCCTACCTCGTCCAGCTCGAGCGGATTTTCTCGACGTTCGCTTGCGAGCGGGAGGCCGCGTGACTTTCGTCCACCTCCACACCCACTCGGAGTACTCGCTCCTCGACGGGGCCAACCGGTTCGACCGGATGATGGCCGCCACCCGGTCGATGGGCATGGAGGCCGTGGCCCTGACCGACCACGGCAACCTCTTCGGCGCGATCGACTTCTACCGCACCGCGAGAGCCGAGGGCGTGAAGCCGATCCTCGGCATGGAGGCCTACCTCGCCCCCGGGGACCGGCGCGAGAAGGGCGGCCGGGGCGGCAACTACTTCCACCTGGTGCTGCTGGCCGAGGACGAGATCGGCTGGAAGAACCTCATGCGGCTCTCCTCGATCGGCTATCTGGAAGGCTTCTACTACAAGCCGCGGATCGATCACGCCGTGCTGGCCGAGCACGCCGAGGGCCTGATCTGCCTCTCCGCCTGCCTGAAGGGCGAGGTCGCCCAGGCCGTCGACCAGGAGAACCGGGCGCTGGCGAAGCAGGTCACCGAGCGGATGGCGACCGTCTTCGGGGACGACCGCTTCTTCCTCGAGCTCCAGGACCACGGGATCCCCCAGCAGCGGGCGGTGAACCGCGGCGTCCTCGACCTCGCGGAGGAGCTCGGACTGCCGCTGGTGGCCACGAACGACGTCCACTACGAGCGGCGCGGCGACGCGACCTCGCACGACGTCCTGCTGTGCATCCAGACCGGCAAGCTCGTCGACGAGGAGGAACGGATGCGGTTCTACTCCGACGAGTTCTACCTCAAGAGCCCGGAGGAGATGGCCGAGACGTTCCCCGGCCAGGAGGAGGCGCTGGCCAACACCGGGTGGATCGCCGAGCGATGCGAGGTCGAGCTCGACTTCGGGCGCCACCTGCTGCCGGCCTTCCCGCTCGATCCGGGCCGCCAGACTCTCGAGGAGCAGCTCGAGGCCCAGGCCCGGGCCGGTCTCGCCGAGCGGTATCGGGAGATCGACGACACGATACGGGAGCGGTTCGAGTACGAGCTCGACGTCATCCAGAGCACCGGCTACGCCGGCTATTTCCTGATCGTCGCCGACTTCATCGCCCACGCCCGCCAGAAGGGGATCGCGGTGGGACCCGGCCGCGGCTCGGCGGCCGGGAGCCTGATCGCCTACTGCCTGGGGATCACCAACCTCGATCCGCTGAAGTACGGATTGCTCTTCGAGCGGTTCCTCAACCCCGAGCGGATCTCGATGCCCGACATCGACATCGACTTCCGGGACGATCGCCGGGGCGAGATCATCGACTACGTCAAGGAGAAGTACGGCCACGACTCCGTGGCCCAGATCATCACCTTCGGGACGATGAAGTCGAAGGCGGTGGTCCGCGACATCGGCCGGGTCCTCCAGGTCCCGCTCTCCGAGGCCGACCGGCTCGCCAAGCTGATCCCCAACGCCCCCGGCTCTCCGCAGCCGGTGAGGATCGAGGAGGCGATCGAACAGGTTCCCGAGATCCAGGAGCAGTACCGCTCCAACGACCGCATCCGCCGACTGCTCGACGACGCCCGGGTCCTGCAGGGGCTCGCTCGCCACGCCTCCGTCCACGCGGCCGGCGTGGTGATCTCGCCCGGGCAGCTGATCGATTTCGTTCCGCTGTACCGCTCGGAGAAGGGGGAGCTCACCACGCAGTGGGACATGACGAGCGTCGAGAAGGTGGGGCTGCTGAAGATCGACTTCCTGGGGCTGAAGACGCTGACCGTGATCGACGACGCGGTCACCATGGTCGAGGAGACGACCGGCGAATCGATCGACATCGACGCCATCCCGCTGGACGACCCGGCCCCCTACCGGCTGCTCGGCGAGGGCCGGACCGACGGGGTCTTCCAGTTCGAATCCTCGCTCGCCACCGACATCTGCCAGCGGATGCGGCCCGACCGATTCGAGGACCTGATCGCGGTGAACGCGCTGATCCGGCCGGGTCCGCTCGACACCGGGATGACCGACCGGTACGTCAAGCGCAAGAAGGGCGAGGAGCCGGTCGACGCCTACCACGAGGACCTGGCCGGGATCCTCGGCGACACCTACGGAGTGATCACCTATCAGGAGCAGGTGATGCAGATCGCCCACCGGCTGGCCGGGTTCTCCCTGGCCGAGGCCGACGTGCTGCGGAAGGCGATGGGAAAGAAGATCCAGTCGTTGATCGAGGAGCAGCTCGGCCGCTTCACCGAGGGCGCCCTCGCGCGCGGCTATCCCGGGGCGGTGGTCGAGCGGCTGGCGAACGACATCGCCACCTTCGGCCGCTACGGCTTCAACAAGAGCCACTCGGCCGCCTACGCGCTGCTGTCCTACCAGACCGCCTGGCTGAAGGCCCGTCACCCGCGCGAGTTCATGGCGGCGCTGCTGACCAGCGAGATGGGGAACACCGACAAGGTGGTGCGCTACATCGAAGCCTGCCGGCAGACGGGGATCCGGGTCCTGTCCCCCGACGTCAACGAGTCGAACTACGCGTTCACCGTCGTGGAGGACGGGATCCGATTCGGGCTGGGGGCGATCAAGAACGTGGGCCGGGGCGCGATCGAGTCGATCCTCGACGCCCGCCGGAGGCAGGGCCGCTTCGAGAACCTCTTCGAGCTCGCCGAGCGGATCGACCTCCGGCAGGCGAACAAGCGGGTTCTCGAGAGCCTGATCATGGCCGGGGCCTGCGACTCCCTGGAGGGACATCGGGCGCAGCAGGCGGCCGTGCTCGATCTCGCGATCGCCTACGGACAGCGCAAGGCGGACGAGCGCGAGCGCGGACAGTTCACGCTCTTCGCCGGCGCGCCCGAGAACACCAGCCGAAACCTCCCCCCCATGCCGGCGGTCGAGGCATGGGCCTCGGGCGATCGCCTCCGGCAGGAGAAGGAGGTGCTCGGCTTCTACATCTCCGGCCATCCGCTCGACAAGGTGAAGGCCCAGCTCAAGGCCTTCGCCACGCATCCGGCCGCCGAGGCCGCCGCCGCGCCGGCGGGCTCCGACGTCTCGGTGGGAGGGGTGGTCACCGCGGTCAAGGGGATGCGCGACCGCAACGGCAACGCGATGGCGTTCTTCACGCTGGAGGACTATTCGGGGACGATCGAAGTGATCGCGTTCGCCTCGGTCTACGAGACGGCCCGGGCGCTGATCCACAGCGACACGCCGCTGCTGGTCGCCGGTCGGATCGATCGGCGGGAGGAGGAGCCGGGGAAGCTGCTCGCCGACTCCCTGGTGCCGGTGGCCGAGGCGGCGGTGGCCGGCCATGGCCGGCTCGAGGTTACGGTCCCCCGCGAGAAGTGCGACGCGACCACCCTGGCCGAGCTCCGCACGCTCCTCGTCCAGCACTCCGGCTCGCTGCCGGTGACGCTGACGGTCCACACCGGAGCCTCGGTCGCGACGGTCGCGCCGAAGGCCCTGCGCGTCGCGCTCTCCACCGGGCTGCTCGAGCCCCTGGCGGCGCTGCTGGGAGACGACAACGTCCGGCTCGCGCAGGGCCGGCCGATCGGCGGGAACGGCGACGGCACGGGTCGGCCGGCGAACGGCGCGCCCCGGGCGCGGGATCGACGATGAGCGCCGGCGTCTATCTCGACTTCGAGCGGCCGATCGTGGAGCTCGAGGAGAAGATCGCCGAGATGGAGCGGATGGCCGGCGAGCGGGGCATCGACGTCTCCACCGAGCTCTCCACGCTGCAGGCCAAGCTCGCCCGGCTGAAGGAGGATATCTTCAGTCACCTGACGCCGATCCAGCGGGTCCAGCTGGCGCGGCACCCCCGACGCCCGTATCCGCTGGACCTGATCGACCGGATCTTCACCGACTGGCTGGAGCTCCACGGCGACCGCGCCTTCGCGGACGACCAGGCGATGATCGGCGGGCTGGCCCGGTTCGACGGCGATCCGGTGCTGCTCGTCGGTCAGCAGAAGGGCCGCGACACCAAGGAGAACCTCCGCCGCAACTTCGGGATGCCGCATCCCGAGGGGTACCGGAAGGCGCTGCGCCTCATGAAGCTCGCCGAGAAGTACGCCCACCCGGTGATCTCGCTGATCGACACGCCGGGGGCCTATCCCGGCATCGGCGCCGAGGAGCGGGGGCAGGCCGAGGCGATCGCCCGCAACCTGCGCGAGATGGCCGCCCTCGAGGTCCCGACGATCTCCATCGTGACCGGCGAGGGGGCCTCGGGAGGCGCCCTGGGGATCGGGGTGACCGACCGGATCCTCGTCCTCGAGAACGCGTTCTACTCGGTGATCAGCCCCGAGGGGTGCGCGGCGATCCTGTGGAAGGACGGCGAGAAGCGCGACCTGGCCGCCCGGGCCATGAAGATCACCGCGACCGACCTCCTCGAGCTCGGCGTGATCGACGAGATCGTCACCGAGCCGATGGGCGGAGCCCATACCGACCCCGCCTCCACCGCGCGGGCCATCGAGGACGTCCTGCGCCGCCACCTCCGGGAGATCTCCGCCTGGAGCGTCGACGAGCGGATCCGGCGGCGGCGGGGGAAGTACCGCGAGATGGGCGCGTGGAGGAGCGAGGCGGGCGTCCACCCGGCGGGTTCCCGCGCGCGGGAGCCCGAGGACACCGAGCGGGTGGGATTCCGCGGGGAGGCCGGGCAGGGCGACGCCACGTGACGCGGCCCACCCATCTCGACGAGAGCGGCGCCGCCCGGATGGTGGACGTCTCCGGAAAGCCGGCGACCCGGCGGGTGGCCCGCGCCAGCGGCCGGATCCGGATGGGAGCCGAGGCGCTCGACGCGCTCGTGGAGGGCTCGCTGCCCAAGGGCGACGCCTTCGCCGTCGCCCGCGTGGCCGGGATCCAGGCCGCCAAGCGCGCCCCCGACCTCGTCCCGCTGTGCCATCCCCTTTCGCTCGACTCGATCGCGGTCGACCTGGCTCCCGACCGGGAGCTGCCGGGCGTCGTCGCCCGCGCCGAGGTGGTGACGACGGGCCGGACCGGCGCCGAGATGGAGGCCCTGGTCGCGGTGTCCGCCGCGCTGCTCGCGATCTACGACATGACCAAGTCGCTGGACCGGTCGATGGCGATCGAGGCCGTTCGCCTGGAGCACAAGTCGGGTGGCTCGAGCGGGGTCTGGGACCGGGCGGAGCGGGAGGAGGCGGAGTGATCGGCCCGATGGGCCCGGTGGGAGGCGCGACGGCCCCGGCCGCGCTCGCCCTGGCGTTCCTCCTCGGCTGCCGGGGCGGGGAGGTCGAAGCCGATCGCGAGGGCGGCTCCGCGGACACCCGGGCCGTCGTCGCCGACACGCAGCTGGTCGTCGACTCCTCGGGCGCGATCCTCGAGATCGTGACGCGGCGGAGCCGTCCGGGAATTCGCGAGGTGAAGCCGCGAGCCGGGGCCGGCGACCCGGACGCCCCCGACGTCCTGCGGGCCCTCGAGCCGACCACCGTTCACTCGCTGCTCCAGGGGGCCACGCCTCGATGGTACGTCCTCGACGTCCGCGACGCGCGCGCCTTCGCGACCGAGGGTCACCTGCCGGGGGCGCTCCTCGTCCCGCTGGCGGAGCTCGAGGGCAACGTCGACGACCTCCACGTGCGGACCGACCAGGTGCTGCTGGTCTACGGCGGCGAGGGGAACGAGGGGTGGCGGGCCGGCCGGCTCCTGGCTTCCTACGGCTTCCCCGTCGTACGGGTCCTCGAGGGCGGCTTTCCGGCCTGGAGGGCGGCCGATCTTCCGGTGGAGGGCGCCCGGTGAGCGGGATGGATCGCGACGAGGCCGAGGCCGCGGACGTGTTCGACGCCGCATGCTACCGCTGCGGATCGGAGGAGGACCTCGTCGAGGACGGCACCTTCGAGGGGCTCCTCATCTGCCGGCCGTGCCTGGAGCGGGTGGAGGCGCAGAACGAGATGATCGAACGCGGACTCGAGGACGAGCCGGAGGTGGCTCCGTGACGCGGGCCCGGGCGCCGCGCGCCGCTCTCGCTCTCGCGGCGGCGGTCCTCCTGGCGGCGTGCGACGGCGACGCCGGGCCGCTCGATCCCGCCCGCCGCGTCGCCCCGCTGGAGCTGGAGCGCGCGATGGCGGTCGGAGACGGCTTCGCGGCCGGGGCGTTGGACGACGCGCTCTACGCGTCCGCCCAGCGTCACTCGCCGCTCGCGATCCTACTGCGCCGCGCCGCCGGCGTGGACGAATTCGCCCAGCCGCTGATCGCCGATCCCGGTTTCGCCATCGGCGATTCCGGCGGCCGCCTCTCGCTCGTCGCGTTCCATCCCCCACGGATCGAGCGTCTCCCCCGCGGGGGCCCGCTCGTCGAGCCGCCCCCTTCCGGCCCGTACCGCAACCTCGGCGTCCCCGGCGCCCTGCTCGTCGAGGCGCTCGCCGTCCGGAGCGAGGCGACGTCGATCCTCGGGAACCCCTTCTACGACCTCGTCCTCCGGGACCGCGGGACGTTCGCTCAGCAGGTCGCCGAGGCCGATGCCTCCCTCGTCCTGCTGTGGATCGGAACGAGCGACGTCCTCTCCTACGTAGCCGTGGGCGGAGACCCCGATCTGGCGCCCGGCCTTCCCACGCCCGGCGGGACGTTCGCCGGCATCTACGAACGGCTGCTCGACGCGATCCTGGAGACCACGGACCGGGTGGTCCTGTTCACCGTGCCGGACGTCACGCTCTTCCCCCTCGTGCGGACGGTTCAGCCCTTCGTGCCCGACCCGGTGACGGGGGAGCGGATCGCGCCGCTCATCGGCCCCGACGGCCAGAACCTCGACCGGAGCGACCTGGTCACCCTCGACGCCCTCCCCCTGATCGCCCAGGGGATCGGGGTCCCCGAGGGGGCCGGCGGCACCGACGAGCCGCTCCCCGGCCGGGTCGTCCTGGAGTCCGGCGAGAGCGCCCTGGCCCGCACCGAGATCCTCCGCTACAACGAGACGATCCGCCGGCTGGCGGAGGAGCGTCGCCTCCCGTTGGTCGACATCCACGCCCTCGTCCAACGCCTCGCTTCCGATCAGGGGGTCCTCACCGACGGCATCCGGTTGACGACCGAGTGGCTGGTCGGTCAGGCGTTCGGGCTCGACGGATCGCATCTCACCCCCAAGGCCAACGGAGTGGTGGTGAACCTGGTGATCGACGCGCTGAACGCGCGCTACGGATCGCGGATCCCGCACGTCCGCACCGCCGATCTGCCCGGACTGCCGCTCTTGCGGTCGGATTGACCGGTTCGCATCTTTCGCGCCTCTTCGTCCGCTCCGCGGCACGCCCTTCTCGACCAGAGGAGCCCATGCCCCACACGCCTCGTCGTCCGCCGTTCACCCTCGCGCTCGTCCTCTTCTTCGCCGCCCTGGGGGGCCTGGCCCTCGGCTGCGACGACGATGACGGTGGCGGTCCGGTCGGTCCCGTCGACGACCTCACCGGCCGCGCCGACCTGACCCGGTACGTCGCGATCGGCAACAGCCTGACGGCCGGTTTCCAGAGCGGGGCTCTGTTCGCGTCCGGTCAGCAGTGCTCGGTGCCCGCGCTGCTCGCGCGGCAGGCGGGGATCGAGGACTTCGAGATGCCGCTGATCTCCGAGCCCGGGATCTCCAGCACGCCCGGCGCCGGAAAGCTCGAGCTGGTGAGCCTCCAGCCGCTGGTGATCCAGCGCGCCGCCTCGGCGGGTCAGCCGACGAACATCGGGCTCCCCCGGCCGTTCAACAACCTCGGTGTCCCCGGCGCGCTGGCCTTCGAGGCCCTGACCGCGGAGAGCGCGGAGACGAGCCTCACGGGCAACGGGTTCTTCGACCTGGTGCTCCGGGACCGGGGGACGTGGCTCGAGCAGGTCGACGCCCTCGGCGCCACCTTCGCGACGGTGTGGCTCGGCAACAACGAGGTCCTCGGCTTCGCGATCAGCGGCGGGACGGCGGCCGGCCTGCCGATCCCGGTCTCCTCCTTCGGTCTCGTCTATCAGCAGTTCGTCCGGGCGCTGCTGCGGACCACCGAGCAGGTCGTCCTGTTCAACATCCCCGACGTCACGGCGATCCCGTTCCTGACGACGATCCCGCCGGTGGTCGTCAATCCGGCCACGGGCCAACCGGTGATCGGCCCCGACGGCCAGCCGGTGCCGCTGATCGGCAGCGAGGGGGGCGCGGCGGGCCCGCTCGCCGCCGGCGACCTCGTCACCCTGAACGCGCTCCCGCTGCTCTCCCAGGGGATCGGGGTGCCGGCCGCCCTCGGCGGCACCGGTCAGCCGCTCCCGAGCGCGGTGGTCCTGAGCGAGGCCGAGCAGGCGGTCGCCCGGGCCGCGGTCCAGGGCTACAACCAGGTGATCGCCGGGGTGGCCGCCGAGAACGGCCTGGCGGTGATCGACATCCTCGCGCTGCTGGAGGAGGTGGCGACGACCGGCATCCAGACCGACGGGGGGCTCTTGACCGACGAGTTCCTCACGGGCGGGACGTTCAGCCTCGACGGGGTGCACCCCACGTGCAAGGGGTACGGGGTGGTGGCCAACCGCCTGATCGCCGCGATCAACGCCCGCTTCGGGGCCTCGATCCCGCCGGTGTCGATCGCCGCCCTTCCGGGGATCCCGACGCCGGGCGGGGCGCTGGCTCCGGCTTGGGCGTTCTCGGCGATCTTCCGAGGGTTCGACCGGGTGCCGCTGCCGTTCTAGCAGGCTGTTGAAAATGGCCAATCTCTGCGTTGCGCTCCCTCGGCCAGCCTGCGGCGTGGCCGTGCTTCGCACGCTCCCACGCCTCGGCTGACCTCGGTCGCGCGCCTTGACCTTGGCCATTTTGAACAGCCTGCCCCCTTTACGACCTGCTAGGAGAGCCTCCGGGCCTTGTGGGCGAGCGGAAGAGCCCGGAACCGGCGGAGCTCGGCGAGACGGTCGGCGGGGTCCAGCGCGTCCAGGTGGTCGAGGAAGACGTCCGCGTGGCGGGTGGCCGTCCGGTAGCGCGCGGCGAGGGAAGGATCGACATAGGGGACGTCCCACCGGGTCACCGCCTCGTGCCGGGCCCACGCCCGGTCGTCGGCGGTCAACCGCCGGCTCAGGCCCCGGACGAAGTGGCAGAGCAGGAGATAGGCATCGACCCGCGCCAGGATCTCCAGCTCGA
>JAHWKZ010000039.1 GCA_019347645.1 Gemmatimonadota bacterium
GAAACAGCCGTTGCCGTATCGACTTCCACGGCGATCCCGACGGAGACGGTTTTCCCCGTCTGGCCACACTCGGGACAGGGCCCGGTGTGGTCGGGGGACAGTTCGGCGTCGCAGTGAGAGCAGCGGACGGTGCCTATTTCAGCCCCGTTTGAAAGCCCGAAGTATAGGAGCGGCGGCGCGAAGTATAGGAGTAGGCGATGAACAAAGCGAAAGGGCAGACCGCGTAAGTACTTGCCGGGCTTTAAGTTAGATATGGTGGAGCTGATCGGGATCGAACCGACGACCTCCTGAATGCCATTCAGGCGCTCTCCCAGCTGAGCTACAGCCCCACCCTGGAACGAGAAAATACGGCGCCCACCCATGCGGAGCAAACCGCCGGGGCCTAACTTTCAGTTCCATGGTGCGAGTCCTGACCCCCTCCGAGCGCGGCGTCGTTCGCAACGTCGCGCGGCCCACGCGGACGAAGATCGTCTGCACGATCGGGCCCGCGAGCGAGAGCGCCGAGACGATCGAGCGCATGCTCCACGCCGGCATGGACTGCGCCCGGCTCAACTTCTCGCACGGCGACTACGAGGAGCACGCGCAGACGATCGGGACGATCCGGGAGATGTCGGAGAAGACGGGGATCCCGTGCGCGATCATGCAGGACCTCCAGGGCCCCAAGATCCGGATCGGCCGGATCGCCGGCGGCGCGGTCGAGCTCGAGAAGGGCGGGACGGTGCGGCTCCGAGCGGCCGACGGGGAGGGGGACCGCCACGTCCTGACCACGACCTACCGCGAGCTCCCGCTCGACGTCTCCTCCGGCGACCGGATCCTGCTGGACGACGGCCGGCTGGTCCTGGTCGTCGAGGAGCTCGAAGACGGCGAGGTGGTCCGCTGCCGGGTGATCGAGGGCGGGCTGCTCAAGGAGCGCAAGGGCATCAACCTCCCGGGCGTGATGATCTCCACGCCGGCGCTGACCGAGAAGGACCTCGAGGACCTGCGGTTCGGGTGCGAGCACGGGGTGGACTACGTCGCGCTCTCGTTCGTCCGGCGGCGCGAGGACATCGTGCAGCTCAAGGAGGAGCTGCGCGCCTGCGGGCGTGAGGACGTCCCGGTGATCGCCAAGCTCGAGAAGCCCCAGGCGGTCGAGGACCTGGACGAGATCCTGAGCGAGTCGGCGGGCGTCATGATCGCCCGCGGGGACCTCGGCGTGGAGCTCCCTCCCGAGCGCGTCCCCGTCCTGCAGAAGGAGATCATCCACCGCGCCAACCAGGCCGAGCGGCTCGTCATCGTGGCGACCCAGATGCTGGAGTCGATGACCCGCAGCCTCCGACCCACCCGGGCGGAGGCCTCCGACGTCGCCAACGCGATCTTCGACGGGACCGACGCGGTCATGCTCTCCGCCGAGACGGCCACCGGGATCTATCCCGTCGAGGCGATCGAGATGATGGAGCGGATCACCGTCACCGCCGAGATGGAGATGGAGCGCTCCCCCTGGCAGCCCCATCCCGGTCACGTGGAGCCGGTCGAGGACTACGCCCACGCCATCTGCGACGCCGCCACCCTGGTCGCCGTCGAGGTCGGGGCCCGCTGGGTGGTGGCCTTCACACAGTCGGGGGCGACGCCGGCGCTGCTGGCCAAGTACCGCCCCCGCGTCCCGCTCGTCGCCTTCACGCCGTACCGGCGGGTCCGCAACCGCCTGGCGATCCACTGGGGGGTGAGCCCCTTCGTGATGGACATCCCGGACACGATCGACCGGTTGATCGAGGAGACCGAGCGTCGGCTGGTGAAGGAGGCGATCGCGGCCGAGGGCGAGACGATCGTCCTGGTGTGCGGCGCCCCCCTCGACGTGGGCGGTCGGACCAACCTGATGAAGATTCACAAGATCGGCGAGAAGCCGAGGCTCGGGCGTCACCGCGGCTGAACCCTCGAACTCCGAAAGGGAACTGAAGATGAACGATCCGACCACCCCGAGCGCGCCGGCCGCCGGCCTGGAGGGCGTCGTCGTCGCGGAGAGCGAGATCTCCTACGTCGACGGCGAGGCCGGCCGGCTCGTCTATCGCGGCTACGAGATCGAGGACCTGGCCGAGAACTCGACGTTCGAGGAGACGGCCCTGCTGCTCCTCGACGGCGAGCTCCCGAGCCGGGAGTCGCTGACGGCGTTCACCGAACGGCTCGAGGCCGAGCGGGGCCTCGACGATGAGGTCCTCGACCTGCTCCACGGCTTCGCCGCGGACGCCGACCCGATGGCCGCGCTGAGGACAGCGGTCTCCGCCGAGGGGATGTTCGACCCCGACGCCGGGGCCGATCCCCTCGATGGGGAGGCGACCCGAAGGAAGGCGATCCGGCTGATCGCCCGCTTCCCCACGATCGTCGCGGCCTTCGACCGACTGCGGAACGGTCGGACGCCGGTGGGGCCGCGCGAGGGCCTCTCGCACGCCGCGAACTTCCTGTGGATGCTCTCCGGCGAGGAGCCCGATCCCGAGGCGGCGGGGATCCTCGACGTGGCGCTGATCCTCCACGCCGAGCACGGCATGAACGCCTCCACGTTCTCGGCCCGGGTGACGGCGGCGACGCTGTCGGACCTGCATTCGGCGATCACCTCCGCGGTCGGGACCCTCAAGGGCACCCTCCACGGCGGGGCGAACGCCGAGGTGATGCGGATGCTCCTCGAGATCGAGAAGCGCGGAACGGATCCCGAGACCTATGTCGACGAGACGCTCGACGCTGGAAAGCGCGTGATGGGCTTCGGTCACCGCGTGTACCGGACCATCGATCCCCGCGCGCCGATCCTGGCGGAGTTCTCGCGCCGGCTCGGCGAGAAGAGCGGCGAGACGAAGTGGCACGCGTGGAGCGAGCGGATCCGGGAGGCGATGGAGTCGCGGAAGGGTCTGGCTCCGAACGTGGACTTCTTCTCGGCGTCCACCTACCACGCCCTCGGGATCCCGGTCGACCTGTTCACCCCGATCTTCGCGATCTCGCGAGTCGCCGGCTGGACCGCCCACGTCGAGGCCCAGTACGCGAAGAACCGGCTGATCCGTCCCCGGGCCCGATACGTCGGGGCCAGCGGACGGACCTGGGTCCCGTTCGAGGAGCGCCGCTAGGGCTACCCACGGGAGCCGCGCCCGCCGACGTCGCGGAGAGCGCCTCGAGGGGCTCCTCCGTCGACGCCTCGATTTTTGCATCTCCATCCACGCGATCGAAAGGAGCCGACGATGGCGTACGAGAAGCTGACGCCGCCCGAGACGGGCGAGGTGATCGAATACGTCCGGGCGTTCGAGTGCCGCGCGCCCGATCGACCGATCATCCCGTTCATCGAGGGCGACGGGATCGGCGTCGACATCTGGCCCGCCGCCCGTCGGGTATTCGACGCCGCCGTCGAATCGGCCTACGGCGGCGATCGGAGAGTCGAGTGGTTCGAGATCTTCGCCGGCGGGAAGGCCGTCGAGCGCTACGGCCAGGGCGAATACCTGCCCGAGGACACCCTGCAGGCGATCCGCGACTATCGAGTGGCCATCAAGGGTCCGCTGACGACGCCGGTCGGCGGCGGGATCCGATCCCTGAACGTGACGATCCGGCAGATCCTCGACCTCTACGCCTGCGTCCGGCCCGCCAAGTGGTACGAGGGGACTCCGTCCCCGGTCCGTGAGCCCGAGAAGATCGACGTGGTGATCTTCCGCGAGAACACCGAGGACGTCTACGCCGGGATCGAGTGGAAGGTGGGCAGCGAAGAGCAGGCGAAGGTGCGGCGCTTCCTGAACGAGGAGCTGGGGACGGAGATCCCGGAGGACGCGGGGATCGGCGTCAAGCCGATCAGCGAGGCGAAGACTCGCAGGCTGGTCGCCGCCGCGATCCGCTACGCGCTGGACAAGAACCGCCGCTCGGTCACCCTCGTCCACAAGGGGAACATCATGAAGTTCACCGAGGGTGCCTTCCGCCAGTGGGGCTACGAGGTCGCCGCCGAGGAGTTCGGTGACCAGACCGTCGCGGAGGACGACCTGTGGGAGGGCGACGAGCGGAAGGATCCAGGCGGCAGGCTGGTGATCGGCGATCGGATCGCCGACGCGATGTTCCAGCAGCTCCTGCTGCGGCCCGACGAGTACGACGTCCTCGCCCTGCCGAACCTCAACGGCGACTACCTCTCGGACGCCGCCGCCGCCCAGATCGGTGGGCTGGGCATGGCGCCGGGCGGCAATGTGGGCGACGAATCGGCCGTCTTCGAGGCGACCCACGGGTCGGCGCCCAAGTACGCGGGCCAGGACAAGGTGAACCCCGGGAGCCTGATCCTGTCGGGGGCGCTGATGTTCGACACAATCGGGTGGGGCGAGGTGAAGGGTTTGATCGAGAAGGGGGTGGAGGCGGCGATCCGGGATAAGGTGGTGACGTACGACCTGGCGCGGCAGATGGAGGGGAGTAGGAAAGTAAAATGCTCCGAATTCGCGGACGCTATCGTGGAGCGGCTCTGAAAACGGCGCATCTCGCGGCGATCCTTCGTCGGGCCTCCTGCGGCGTGGGTTTTCCCACGCCTCAGATGCCCTCCTCACGATCGCCACGATCTGCACCGTTTTGAGAGCCGCCGACCGTTGTACCCGTTTGGTTTTGGATAGGGGGCGTTCGGTTGCAGTTCGTTGACGAGGCTCGGATTACGGTGGAGGCGGGCAAGGGGGGGGACGGGGCGGTCTCGTTCCGGCGGGAGAAGTACGTGCCCAAAGGGGGGCCGGACGGGGGACGGGGCGGCAAGGGAGGCGACGTGGTGGTGGAGGTGGATCCCAACCTCATGACCCTCTACGACTATCGCTACCGCAACGTCTACCGCGCCGGTGTCGGCGAGAACGGGGCCGGGAACAACCGGACCGGCGCCGACGGCGCCGACGCCACGCTCCACGTGCCACCGGGGACCCTCGCGCGGGACGCCGGGACGGGAGAGATCATCGCCGATCTGACCGATCCGGGAGACCGCGCCGTCGTCGCTCGCGGCGGGCGCGGCGGGCGCGGCAACTCGTCCTTCGCCACCCCGACGCGGCAGGCGCCGCGCGAGGCCGAGGACGGACGCGTCGGGGAGCGACGGGAGATCGTGCTCGAGCTCAAGCTGATCGCCGACGTCGGTCTCGTCGGCAGCCCGAACGCCGGGAAGTCGACGCTGCTCTCGCGCGTTTCGGCGGCGCGGCCGAAGATCGCCGACTATCCGTTCACCACGCTGACGCCGAACCTCGGCGTCGTCTCGATCGATATCGGTCGCTCGTTCGTGGTGGCCGACATCCCCGGGCTCATCGAAGGCGCCAGCGAGGGGAAGGGGCTCGGCCACCAGTTCCTGCGCCACGTGGAGCGGACCCGGGTCCTGTGCTTCCTGATCGACGTCACCACCGCCCGCCCGGAGGCGGAGTACGCCTCGCTGAAGGCCGAGCTCGCGGCGTGGTCGAAGGCGCTGCTGGATCTCCCGAGGGTGGTCGCGTGGTCGAAATGCGATCTGGCCGAGCCTCCGGGGGACGTCGCCTTCGACGACGCGGTCGCCACCTACGCGATCTCGGCGGTGACCGGGCGCGGCCTCGACCCGCTGGCGAACGGCCTGTGGGGCCTCGTACGCGCGGCGCGCGAGTCCGAGCGCGAGGCGTCGACCGAGCAGGAGCGTGAACCGTGGCGACCGTGAACCCGCTGCTCGTTCGCGAGAGCCCCTCCGCCGAGTCGCCCGCCGGCGGGGTGCGCCGGATTCGGCTGTGGGGCCCCGGGTACCCGGAGCTGCTGGCGGAGGTCGCGCCGCCTCCCGCCTCGCTCTACTGCCTGGGCGACCTTTCGCTCATGGCCGGGCCGGCCGTGTCGATCGTGGGATCGCGGGCGGCCACCGCGCTCGGACGGCAGATGGCCGAGATGCTGGGGGCGGCGCTCGCCGCGGAGGGGTTCGTGGTCGTGAGCGGGCTGGCGCGCGGGATCGACGCCTGCGCGCACGCCGGCGCCCTCTCGGTCGACGGCGGCACCCTCGCGGTCCTGGGGGGCGGCCTGGATATCGGCGTCCCGGCCTCGACCCGGCGGCTGGGCCGGCGGATCGCCCGGGACGGGTGCCTCGTGACGGAGTATCCGGCCGGAACGCCCCCGACCCGGCACCGCTTCCCGGAGCGCAACCGCATCGTGGCCGGGCTCTCCCGTCTCGTGGTGATCGTGGAGGCGGGGCCGCGGTCCGGCGCGCTCATCACCGCCCGGCTCGCGCTCGAGACCGGTCGGGAGGTGATGGTGGTGCCGGGGCACCCGTTGGCGTCGAACTCGGCGGGGGTGCTCCGACTGCTCCACGAGGGCGCCCGGGCCGTCCGGTCGCCGGCGGACGTCTTGGGGGAGCTGTTGCCGCTGCCCGGGGTAGCCGAGGCGCTGGCGGCGCGCAAGGCCGCGCTCGCCGAGCGCGAGGCCGAGGGGCTCCGGGCTCCCGACCCGCTCCGCCTCGTGCTGGAGACGATGGGCAAGGAGCCCGAACCCGCCGAGGCGATCGCCGCGCGGGTCGGGCTTCCGGTGGGCCAAACCCTCGCGGCGCTGACGCGGCTCGAGCTCCACGGCCTGGTGCGGACGGTGCCGGGACGACGGTATGAGCGCCGGAGCTGACGCCGCACCCACCCGGCACGACGGCCGTCTGCACGTCTACGTCCACGTCCCGTTCTGCGCCCGGCGCTGTCCGTACTGCCATTTCTACAACATCGGCCACGACGACGGCCGCGAGTCGTTCTTCCTGGACGCCCTCGAGCGCGAGATCGACCGCTGGAGGCGGGCCGGGATGTTCGAGGGAGCGCGGCTGGCGACCCTCTACTTCGGGGGCGGCACCCCGTCCGTCCTGACACCGGCGGGGTTCGGGCGGATCGCCGAGCTCTGCCGCACGATCGCGCCGGCGGCGGAGGCGCTCGAGTGGACGGTGGAGGCGAATCCCGACGACGCCTCGATCGAGCGCTTCGCGGCGTGGCGCGAACGGGGCGTCACCCGGGTGTCGATCGGGGTCCAGTCGTTCGACCCCGCCCGGCTCGACTTCCTCGGCCGGATCCATTCCGGCGAGCGGGCCGTGGAGGCGACGCTGCTGGCGGCGGAGGCGGGGTTCGACGACCTCTCGATCGACCTGATGTTCAACCTGGAGGTCGAGGGGCGGAAGCCGGCCTGGGCGGCCGACCTGGAGACGGCGTTCTCGCTGCCGGTCTCCCACCTCTCGCTCTACGGCCTCACCATCGAGCCCGGTACGGCGTTCGCCGCCCGGGCGGATTCCGGCGCGCGGCTGACGGTGCCCGACGCCGCCTACGCCGCCGAGTTCCGGATGGCGTGCCGGGCGGCCCGGGCGGCGGGCTTCGAGCACTACGAGGTCTCCTCCTTCGCGCTGCCGGGCCACCGTTCGCGTCACAACTCCGCGTACTGGACCGGCGCCCCGTACCTGGGGCTGGGCCCCTCGGCCCACTCCTACGACGGGCGCCGCCGGTGGGCCAACGCATCCTCGCTGACCGCGTGGGCCGAGGCGCTCTCGACGGGCGCCGATCCGCGCGCGTTCGTCGAGACGCTGGGCCCGACCGAGCGGGGGCTGGAGACCCTCTACCTCGGCCTCCGTACCGCCGAGGGGGTCGGGGGCGACCACCCGCTCCTGGCCGCGGGCGACGCCCGTGCCGTGGTCGACGCCCTGCTCACGGACAGCCTCCTCCGGGAGACGGGGGACGGTCGGCTCGCCTGCAGCGAACGCGGATTCCTCGTTCTCGATTCGATCCTCGACCGGCTGGCGACGTTCGTCGACGATCCGCCTCCGACGGCGCCGGCCCCCGTCGGGGGCTTTGACAACCTCCAGGGGGGCCGATACCGTTTCATGGACTCATGAAGCGATCATCCGATCCGACCACCGGCCCCGGGCTGGCCGACGAGGAGCTCACCGACCGCGAGCGGCGGGTGCTCGCGGCCGTGGTGCGGACGTTCGTGCGGACGGCCGCGCCGGCCGGCTCGCGAACGCTGGCCCAGCGGTACGACATGGGCGTGAGCCCGGCCACCATCCGCAACACCATGAGCGATCTCGCGTCCAAGGGCTATCTCACCCAGCCGCACCCGAGCGCCGGGCGGACGCCCACCGACAAAGCGTACCGCTATTACGTCGACATGCTGATGCGCGTCGAGGAGCTGACCGCCGACGAGGTCCAGCGGCTCGAGCGCTCGCTCGGGATCGATCCTCTCGCCGAAGAACGGCTGCTCGATCGGGCCGTCCGAGCGCTGTCGATCGTGACCCAGGAGCTCGGCGTGGGCCTCGCCCCGCGGGTCGAAGAGGCGCGGCTCGAGAAGATCGAGCTCGTGGGGGTCTCCTCGGAGCGGATCCTGCTCGTGCTGGCGATTTCGTCGGGTCCGGTGCGGACGATCTTCGTCGAGGGATCGCGCGCGGCGGAGGACGGGGCGCTCGCCTCGGTCGCCGCCTGGCTCAACGAGCGGCTCGCCGGCCATACGCTGCGCGAGATCCGCGAGACGTACCGGGACCGGCTCGCCGACCCGCCCGCCGAGCACGCCGACCTGCTGAACATCTTCCTCGAGAAGGCGGAGTCGGTGTTCTCCGACCGGCTGACCGGTGAGGACGTGGTGCTCGGGCCGAGCGCCGGCCTCGCCGCGCAGCCCGAGTTCGCCGACCGCGAGAATCTCCGCGCCCTCCTCGAGCTCACCGAGCGGAAGGACCTCCTGGCCGAAGCCCTGCGCCTCCGTGACCCCGAGGGGATCGTGATCTCGATCGGCGGCGAGCACCGCGTGCCGCCGCTGCTGGACTTCAGCCTGGTCACCACGGAATACGAGATGGGGGCGACCCACGGCTCGATCGGGGTGATCGGCCCCACCCGGATGCCGTACGACCGGGTCGTCGCGCTCGTGGAGTACACCGCCCGCCTGCTGACCAAGCTCTCCGAGCCGACCTGACCCCGATGCCACGCGACTACTACGAGGTCCTGGGGGTCGCGCGCGACGCCTCGCGCGAGGATGTAAAGCGGGCGTACCGCAAGCTCGCCATGGAGTATCACCCCGACCGCAACCCCGACGACGTCGAGGCCGAGGCGCGGTTCAAGGAGGCGACCGAGGCGTACGAGGTCCTGCGCGACCCCGACCAGCGCGCCCGCTACGACCGGTTCGGCCACGCCGGGGTGGGACGCGGAGCGGGGGCGGGTGGCGGCGCCGGCTTTCACGAGTTCGACCTCTCCGACGCGCTGCGCGCGTTCATGCGCGACTTCGGCGGGTTCGAGGACCTGTTCGGTCGCCGCTCGCGGGGCGGCCGGTCGAAGGGTCCGCTGAAGGGCAGCGACGTCCAGATGAAGCTCCGGGTCACTCTGGAAGAGGTGGCGACCGGTGTCGAGAAGTCGATCCGCGCCAAGCTGCTGCACCGGTGCAAGGCGTGCGACGGGCAGGGCAGCGCCTCGGGCGAGCCCGCCCAGTGTCCGACCTGCGGTGGGCGCGGCGAGATCCAGCAGACCCAACGCTCAATCTTCGGCCAGTTCGTCAGCGTCCGCGCGTGCCCGCGGTGCAAGGGCGAGGGCACCATCGTGACCGACCCGTGCCGGACCTGTGGGGGCGAGGGGCGCGTCCGAGAGGAGCGGCGGATCAAGGTCCGCATCCCGGCCGGCGTGGAGTCGGGCAACTACCTCACGCTGAGGGGGGAGGGCAACGCCGGCCCCCGGGGCGGACCCGCGGGCGACTTGCTCGTCGTCATCGAAGTCGAGCCCCACGCGCACTTCGAGCGCCGGGGGGACGACGTCTGGATCGAGCTGCCCGTCTCGTTCCCGCAAGCGGCTCTCGGAGCTCGCCTCGAGGTTCCGACGCTGCTCGGGAGCGCGGAGCTCGAGGTCCCCGCCGGGACCCAGCCGGGCGAGATCCTGCGCCTGCCCGGGGAGGGCATCCCGCCGCTCGGCGGTGGACCGCGCGGGGACCAACTCGTCGAGATCTCCGTCTGGGTCCCCGCCCGGCTGACCCCCGAGGAGCGCGAGCGACTCGAGGGGCTCGCGGACTCGGAGAACTTCGTCCCGCCGAGGGGGGAGCGGGGGTTCTGGAGCAAGGTCAAGGAGGCGTTCGCCGGCTGACGAGGCCGGGGCCTGCCGTGTGACGCTCAGGCGACGCTCCAGGTGACGCCCCCGGGATACCATGGGTGCGATGGCCGAATCGTCGATCCAGGCTTTGACTATATTGATGGTCGAAGACGAGGCGGCGCTCCGGCGGCTGGTGACCACCGTCCTCGAGCGACAGGGTTTCCGGGTTTTGTCCGCCGAGAGCGCGACCGACGCCCTGGTCGTCGCCCAGCGCCTGGAGACTTCGCCCGACCTGGTGGTCACCGATCTCCTGCTCCCCGGCGGGAGCGGGCTGCGGCTCGTCGCCCGGCTCCGCGAGCGGTGGCCGGATCTCCCGGTGATCGTGGTCTCCGGGCATCCCGAGCAGGCGGACGAGATCCCCGCCGGCTTCGCCTTCCTGGCCAAGCCGTTCGGTACCGCCGACCTCGTGGCCGCCGTGCACGAGGCGCTGGACCGCTAGCAGGCTCCTTACACGAAATCAACCGTCGGCGTCGGGCGCGCCGTAGCTCGATCAAATACCGGCCGGCCTCTCTCCCTCGTTTGGTCCACGAAATGTACAAGGACCGACCCCCCATGCCCCACGGGGCCCGCATCGGGTCCCTCCGTTGTCAAACGGAGTCTTTGACAACGGAGGGACCGAAAGAACCCCCTCCGGAGGAAACCAGTCTCGCTATTGGACAATTCCCGGACCATTGGGCCCGATCAGTGGACCGTCGGGCCCGGACAGTGGACCATCGTGGCCGGACGGCGGACCAGGGCCATCGGGCCCGGACAGCGGACCATCGGGCCCGGACAGCGGGGCCTCCTCACACATGACCCGCCTGCCCTTCTTTCCGGAGGCGTGGCTCTACGAGCCGCCGGACTGGCCGTCGTTGTGGCGGTTGGCCGAGGGGCAGGCAGGCTTCTTCACCACGACGGAGGCGCGATCGAAGGGGATCCGGCGCGCGCTCCTCTCGTACCACACGGGCCGCGGGACGTTCGAACGGGCGGGCCACGGGCCCTACCGGCTCGCCCGATGGCCTCCCGAGCCCGAGGACCGGATCCGGATCGCCTGGATGACGGCGGGGAGGGAGCTGGCGGTCGTCTCCCACGAGAGCGCGCTCTTCATCCACGGGCTGATCGACGAGCCCCCGGCGTGGGTGGACCTGACCGTGCCGCGCGAGCGGCGGCGTCGAATCCCCTCGCGGGAGGTCCAGTGGGGCCGGCGCGTCCTGGTCCACGCGCCTCGCCGCGGTCTCGCGGCCGGGGAGGTGACGGTGGCGCGCGGGATCCGCGCCGAGGCCGCCGAGCGGGCGCTGGTCGA
>JAHWKZ010000003.1 GCA_019347645.1 Gemmatimonadota bacterium
GCGGCCTCGGGCGATGTCTCGGCGAAGCGCGGCCGGACCGGCTCCCCGCGGCAGACCACCTCGTCGCTCCGGGAATCCACGGTGGCGGCCGGCTCGGTCACCACCCGACCGTTCACCCGCACCAGTCCGGCCGCGATCAGGTCCTCCGCCTTGCGGCGCGAGGCGATCCCGGCCTGGGCGAGGTAGCGCGACAGGCGCACCTCCATCGGCCCCTCACGCCCCGGGCTCGCCTCCGGCCTCCTCGTCCTCCAGCTCGAGCTCCGTCTGCCGCTCGCGATCGGCGAACAGCACTTCGAGCTCGTCGGGCCTGGGCAGCGCGTCGAGGCCCGGCAGCCCGAAGTACTCGAGGAAATGATCGGTGGTGCCGTAGAGCAGCGGCCTCCCGATCCCCTCGGCCCGGCCCGCGATCCGCACCAGCTCGCGCTCCACCAGCGTGCGCAGCACCCCGTCCACGCCGACGCCGCGGATCGACTCGAGCTCCGCCCGCGTGACCGGTTGCTTGTAGGCCACGATCGCCAGCGTCTCCAGCGCGGCCTGCGACAGCCGCGGCGGCGATCCCGGTCCATGCAGGCTGGCGACCCATTCGGCCAGGTCGGGCCGGGTCACGATCTGGTAACCTCCGGCGATCTCGCGGATCCGGAACGCCCGCCCCTCGCGCAGGTAGTCGGCGTCGAGATCGGCGATCAGGTCGACCACGAGCGAGGGTGTGGCGTCGTCGAGGATCCCGGCGATCCGCCGCGCGGAGAGCGGCTCCTCCGCGGCGAACAGCAGCGCCTCGACGATCGTCTTCCTCCGGCCCGCGTCCTGGTCGAAGAGCTCGTCCCGCTCGCCCATCAGGCAACCTCCCGGGGGTAGACGTGGATCTGTCCGAACGTCTCTCCCTGCCGGAGCCGAATCTCCCCTTCCCGAGCCATCTCCAGCAGCGCGACGAACGTCACGATCCAGTGGGTGCGCGGCTCGCCGGGGACGAAGAGCTCCTCGAACGTGGCCCGACCCTGGCGAGCGAGGAGCTCGCGGACGAACGCCGCCTTCTCCTCGATGGTGACCGGGATGGGCTCGAGCCGGTGGAGCCGCTCGCGAGCCTGGTCGCGCATGAGCTCGGCGAACGCCCGGAGGAGGTCCGAGAGCGACGCCCGCCGCTCCGGATCCGGCTCGGCCGGTCCGTCCTCGCCTCCCTCCATCGCCTCCCGGTACCCCTTCGAGAAGACCAGCCGGCGGTCCGACTCGTGCTCGCGGAGATGGTCGGCGATCTCGCGGAACTGCTGGTACTCGATGATCTTCAGGACCAGCTCCCGACGCGGGTCCTCGAGCTCCTCCTCGTCGATCTCGGGCCGCGGCAGCAGCATGCTCGACTTGATCCGCAACAGCGTCGCCGCCATCAGCAGGAACTCGCCGGCGCTCTCCAGACGCTCGGGCGTCATCGCCTGCACGTAGGCCATGAACTGCTCGGCGATCAGCGCGATCGGAATGTCCCAGATGTCGACCTCGTTCTTCTGGACGAGGTAGACCAGCAGCTCCAGCGGGCCCTCGAAATCGAGGGACTCGAGCCTTACGCTGTGTCCGGTCGATTCGCCTGCCATAGCCCGATCCTCTCGCGGACCTCGTTCATCGTCTCGCGCGCCAGCTCGCTCGCGGCGTCGCGTCCCGCGGCCAGGATCTCGCGGATCCGGCCGGGTCGGGCACGAAGCTCGTCGGCGCGCTCACGCATCGGAGCGAGGTACTCGATCATGTTCTCGGCCAGCAGCATCTTGTCCTCGAAGCACCCGATCTCGGCCGCCCGGCACTCCCGATCCACCCGCGCGATCGTCCCCTCGTCGCTGAAGAGGTGGTGGAGCGAGAACACGTTGCACACCCACGGTCGACCGGGGTCCTCCCGGCGCTTCCGCTGCGGGTCGGTGAAGGCCGTCTTCATCCTCTCGCGAATCGTCTCGGGAGGGTCGAGCAGCCCGACGTGGTTGCCCTTCGACTTCGACATCTTGCTCCGCCCGTCCAGCCCGATGACCCGCCGCGACCGGGTGAGCAGCGGTCGGGGCTCGGGGAACGTCTCGCCGAAGGCGTTGTTGAACCGCCGGGCCAGGACCCGCGAAAGCTCGAGGTGCTGGACCTGGTCCTCGCCGACCGGCACGCGGTCGGCCTTCAGGATCAGGATGTCGGCGGCCTGGAGGACGGGGTACATCAACAGCCCCGCGTTCACGCTCTCGCTCTCCTCCCCCGCCTTGTCCTTGAACTGCGTCATCCGCTGGAGGTTCCCGAGCGGCGCGATGGTGGTCAGGATCCACGCCAGCTCGGGGATCTCGGGGATCTCCGATTGCACGAACAGACGGCACCGGTCGGGATCGAGACCCGCCGCCAGTAGCGAGATCGCCAGCTCCTCGACCGCGCTCGGGAGCTCGCCGGGCTCGTAGGGCACGGTAACGGCGTGGAGGTCGACGATCGAATAGAAGCACTCGTACTCGTCCTGCAGTCGGGCCCAGTTCTGGATCGCCCCGAAGTAGTTGCCGATGTGGATCGCGCCGGTCGGCTGGATCCCGCTCATGACGCGGCTGCCGCGCGGTCCCTCGTCCGTCGTCGCCTCACGGGGCGCCTCGGCGGTCTCCACGGGCGGCTGGCCGCTCACGTCAGCGCCGTCACCATCCCGAGGAGCGCGCCGGTCGCCACCTGAGCGGGCAGGAACACCCATCCCAGCGCCCCCGGCAGCAGGAAGAGCAGGCCGAGGACGATGAACAACCCGATCTGCCCCATCGACCGGTACGCGTACGCCGCCCGAGGGGGGAGCAGGTTCGCGACCACGTGCGATCCGTCGAGGGGGGGGATCGGGATCAAGTTGAAGACCGCCAGGATGAAGTTGAGGAAGATGCCGTAGGAGCCGACCATCCACACGATCCGCGGAATGTTCCCGCCGGTGAGCCAGCCCACGGCGACGAGGACGCCGGCCAGGCCCCCGGCCAGCGCCACGTTCGACGCCGGTCCGGCCAGGGACACCGTGATGTCGCCCCACTTCCGGTCGCGGTAGTTCTGCGGTGTCACGGGCACCGGCTTCGCCCATCCGAACAGGACGCCGGAGCCCGTCAGCAGCAGCAGCCCCGGGACCAGGATCGACCCGAACAGGTCGATGTGGGGCAGCGGACTCAAGGTGATCCGGCCGAGCATCCGCGCGGTCGGGTCGCCCCACCACTCCGCCGCCACGCCGTGCGCGACCTCGTGCACGACGACCGACAGCAAAAGGAGCGGGAGGAGAAACAGAAGAGACTCGATCATGGCTTTCTGGAGTGTGGGGGTCGGGCTCGACGGCGAGCGACGCGAGAAGGTATCCCCCCGGCGCTGGCGGTGTCAAAACACTGTAGGAAGCGGTCCACTCGTTGTCGCGACGAGGCGCCGGCGGTATTTTCAAGCTCGCTTTCGACGATCCAACCGAATCCCGAGCGAGGAAGATTCCGTGCCGAACATCAAGAGTGCCGAAAAGCGAGCCCGCACCAACCTCGAGCGTCGCGAGCGGAACCGTCGCGATCGCTCCCGGCTTCGCTCCGCCATCAAGAACGTCCGCCAGGCCGACTCGGCCGAGACCGCGCGGGGCGCGATGCGAAGAGCGGAGAGCCTGCTCGACCGGCTGGCGGGCAAGGGCGTGATCCACGACAATACCGCCGCCCGTCACAAGAGCCGGCTCCGGGCGCACCTCCAGAAGCTCGAGTCGTAGGAGCCCGTCGCCGGCGCGATCAGGCCGGCAGGCGCGACAGGGCCCGCGGCCACGCCGCCACCCCACACACGTCGAACCCGGTGTGGGCGCACAGCACAGGACCGAGGGGGGCCCGTCGCCAGACGGTCGCCTCCCCTCCTCTTCGCGACGCCACCCGTCGTTCGAGCATCCGCGCCGCGTCCTCACCGCGCGACCCGGCGTGGACGCAGACCGCCACCAGCGAATCGGTACCGAACCGCTCCGACAGCATCTCCGCTATCCGCTCCACCCGCGTCGTGTCCCCCGCCACCCGCTCGACGAGGGCGAGACCGCCGTCGCGCATCGTGAGGATGGGACGATCCTCGTGGCTGCCGGTCGGGCCGGCGCCCGGCGCCCGCCCCAACCTGCCGCCCAGGTACAGGAAGTCGAGCGTATAGACGGAGAAGTAGACTGCGGCCGCCTCGGGGATCCGCGCGAGGTCGCCGACGACCGCGTCGACCGCCGACCCTTCCCCGAGCCTCGCTTCGGCCTCGAGGCACAGCAATCCGACCGGGGCTCCCGCGAGCCGACTGTCGACCACCCGGATCCGCTCGGTCGCGCCCAGCGAAGCGGCCGCCTCTCGCGCATGATCCACGGTCCGGCTCAACTCCCCCGATATGTGGATCGAGAGCACCTCGTCGTGGGATGCGAGCAACCGCCGGTACGTCTCGAGGAACGCCTCGGGAGCGGGCGGCAGGGTGGCGGGAACCGAGTTGATCCGTTGGAGGAGGTGGTGGAAGTCTCCGGCGGAGAGCTCGGGCCCCTCGCGATAGCGCTCTCCATCGATCTCGACCTCGAGCGGCACCACCGCCCACTCGGACCGCGGCGCCAGCGAGCGAATCTCCGCCGTGGAATCCGTGACCAGGGCGACGCTCACGCTCCGGTGCCCTCGAGGGCCTCCGATACGATCGCCGAGATCCGCTCCCGGAGCGCCCGGTCCTCCGGGCCGTGGACCTCTCCCGCGGGACCCCGTGCGGGCCGCTCGCCGAGCGGCTCGGGGTCGGTGATCGTGCAGCCGGGATTGCCCGGGGACACCCCGTAGGCGTCGAGCCCCATCAGCCGGTCGACCTCGTTGCGGGAGAGCCGCCGGACGCGCCCCAGGAGTCGCGCGATCAGGAGCGACCGCGCCGCCTGCTCGAGCGACTCCATCACGTCGATCGCCCGGGCCAGCGTGGCCGCGTACGTCACCGCCCCGTGGTTGGCCAGCAGCAGCGCGTCGTGGGTCGGGACGTACGGGCCGATCCGCTCGGGGAGCTCCTCGGTCGACGGCGTCCCGTAGGGCACCAGCGGCACCCAGCCGAGGGTGGCGATCACCTCGGGCACGACGCACTCGTCGAGCGCCTCGCCCGCGATCGCGAAGCCGGTGGCCGTCGGAGGATGGGCGTGGACCACGCCGTGGACGTCCCGCCTCAGGGCGTAGATCCGCACGTGCATCCTGAGCTCGCTGGAGGGGCGCCCCTCTCCGAGCGGCCGGCCGTCTAGATCGGTGACCACCAGATCCTCGGGCTCGAGGAACCCCTTGCACGCCCCGGAGGGCGTGGTGACGATCCGTCCGCTCTCTACGCGCGCGCTCACGTTCCCCTCACTTCCGGCCACCAGCCCGCGCTGCCAGAGCCGGCGGCCGACCGCGACGATCTCGCGCTTCGCACGATCGATGGACGGCCCCGTCGACGTCATGGCCGTCAATATGGGAAAGGCCTCACCCTTTGACGACCCCGAGCGGAACGAGCCGGGCGACGCGACGACTGATCCCCGCCTCCTCCATCACGGCCACGACGTCGGCGACGTCCTTGTAGGCGTGGGACATCTCCTCGGCCACGGTTCGCATGCCCGTGGCACGGACGATCACGCCCTGCTCCTCCATCTCCTTCAGGAGGTCGCGTCCTCTGGACTCCTTCTTCGCCCGGGTGCGGCTCATCCGCCGCCCGGCGCCGTGACAGGTGGATCCGAACGTCTCCTTCATCGCCGCGGACTGCCCGGCGCAGACGTAGGAGTAGTTTCCCATGCTGCCGGGGACGAGGACCGGCTGTCCGGTCTCTCGATACGCGGCGGGGACCTCTTCATGGCCCGGCGGGAATGCGCGGGTGGCCCCCTTGCGATGGACGCAAACGCGCCTGCGCTCGCCGTCGATCTCGTGGTCCTCCACCTTCGCGATGTTGTGGCAGACGTCGTAGACGAGGTCCATGCGGAGATCGGCGGGGCCCGAGCCCAGGACCTTCTGGAACGTCTCCCGGGTTTTGTGGAGCATCACCTGGCGGTTGCACCACGCGTAGTTCGCCGCGCACCGCATCGCGCCCAGATAGGCCTCGCCCTCCTCGGAGTCGAGCGGCGCGGCCGCCAGCTGCACGTCCGGCAGGTCGTAGCCGTAGACCGGGAGCTTCGACTTGATGCGCTTGATGAAGTCGTCGCAGATCTGGTAGCCGAAGCCGCGCGATCCGGAGTGGATCATCACGACGACCTGGCCCTCGAACAGCCCGAACGCGCTCCCCAGCGACTCGTCGTAGATCTTCGAGACCTTCTGCACCTCGAGGAAGTGGTTGCCGCTCCCGAGGGTCCCCACCTGGGTGAGGCCGCGCTCCTTGGCACGATCGGAGACGGCGTCGGGGTCGGCTCCCTCCATGCGTCCGCCCTCCTCGGTATGATCGAGGTCGGCCGGGGAACCGAAGCCCTCCTCGATCGCCCATCGCGCGCCTTGCCTCAGGAGCTTCCGCTCGTCGGCCGTCGAGAGCCTCTCGATCGCCCCCTCGCTGCCGACGCCGCTGGGGACGGCGTCGAAGAGCGCATCCATGAGCGTTCGCAACCGCGGGGTCCCCAGCGAGTCGGCCTCCACCTCGCTGCGGGCGAGACGGACCCCGCAGTTGATGTCGTAGCCGACGCCGCCGGGGGAGATCGCACCCGAGTCCGCCTCGGTGGCGGCGACGCCGCCGATGGGGAAGCCGTACCCCCAGTGGATGTCGGGCATCGCCAGCGAGGCGCCGAGGATCCCGGGCAGGCAGGCGACGTTCTTGACCTGCACGAGGCTCTCGTCCGCCCGGATGTCGTCGATCATCTCGTCGGAGGCGTACACCCGCCCGGGGACCCGCATCGGCCCCTCCTTCGGGATCTCCCAGACGTATGGAGCGATCTTCTCGATTCTGACGTCGGCTCCCATCCTCCCCCCTCAGACGTCGAAGATGACGCGGGCGCGCCACTCCCCGTCGGCTTCCGCGAACCGCAGCTGGTGCCAGGTCACCGCCTTCAGCTCGCTCGCCCGAGCGACCCGCGCCCGGGGCGGCCGGGCGCCCCGGACCACCGCCCGCAACGTCCCCGGCCCGGAGGCCTCCACGTCGGCCTCGACCGCGACGAACCCGTCCTCTTCGAGGAGCCGGTAGATCGACTCGCACCACGCCTTCAGGAGCTCGGGATATCCCTCCTCCCGGAGCTCGACGCTCCGCTCCTCGCGCGGCTCCACGTCCGGGTCCTCGCCGAAGAGGACCCGGACGAGGCCCCGCAGGGCGGCTTCCAGGACGGCGGCCGGTGAAGAGCCCTCGAGTTCGAGCCCGAGGTCGGCGGTGTGTTCGATCTCGGCGAAGCGGCCGCGCTCCACGCCGGGAGAGTACGGGGCGTGTCACGCGGCCGCAAGAAAGGGTCGGTGAAGGTCGTAGGGGCGAATTGGCGCCCCGGCCGGGGTTCAGGCCACCGCGAAGCCCCGTTCCGCCTCGATCGGGAGGATCTCCCGGAGCTCTTCGATCCGGTTCAGGATCCGCTCCGCCTCCGAGGACGCGCCCAGCTCACGGTAGCACATCCGCGCGTGACGGTAGGTGTCGATGGCGCGAGGGGTGTCGTTCTGCGCGCAGTAGAGGCGCGCGATCGTCACCCACGTCTCCGCCTCGACGAGCGGGGCCTGTCGGTCGGAGCTGAGGTCGAGCGCCTGGCGAAGGAAGCGCGTCGCCCCGACGAAGTCGTTCAACTCGAGGCTCACCTCGCCCATCAGGCAGAGCGCGCTGGCGGCCGCCGGTTTGTAGTCGCGCTCCCGCGCGAGATCGAGCGCGGAGCGCGCCAGCGACAGCGCCAGGTGCGGCCGATCCCGGTCCAGCTCCAGCCGCGCCCGATTGATCGAGACGGTCGTCCCCAGGAACCGGTCCCCCTGGCGCTCGGCCTCCCGCAGGGCGTCCTGGAACGCGGACTCGGCTTCGATGAACCGCCGCTCGGCGGCGAGGACCAGGCCCAGGTTGTTCATGGTGCGGGCCGGCTCGAACAGCTGGGGGTCCAGGCCGACCTCCGCGAGCTTGCCGGCGACGTACTCCGCGGCCTCCCGCTCCCCCCGAGCGGCCAGCATGGCCCCTTCGTTGTTCTCGATCTGGGCCAGCAGACGCCGGTCGTCCGCCTCCCGGGCGTGTCGACGCGCCTCGCGGTACAGCTGGCGCGCGAAGAACCAGTCGCCGCGCTCGAACTCGACCGCGGCGAGGCCGTTGAACGCCTTGCCGATCAGGCTGTTGTCCCGGATCGCTTCGGCGGCCGCCAGGCTGGCCTCGTACGCCTCCTGCGCGCCGTCCCAGTCCGACATCGCCAGTCGGCAGATCCCCGCGCCCCGGAGCGCGTCGGCACGGACCGCTCCGGCCCGCGGGTCTCTCTCCGCCTGTCCGGCGATCTCCACGTAGGCCTTCAGCGCCTCTTCGAAACGGCCCTCCTGGCGCGCTGCGTCCGCGCGGGCCACGGAGAGCCGATCTGACCCGAGGCCCGCCATCAGTCGAGGCAGATGGCGTAGAGGGAGAAGTGCTCGATCGGGACGACGACCGCGCCCAGGCTTTCGTCGTACGCGCCGCCGATCACCGTCCAGTCGTTCCCCTCGTCGGAGGCCCCGGCGATCGCGAGGCGGGCCGGGTCCACGCCCAACGCCTCGGGATCCACCTGGATCGTCAGCGTGGCGGCCGTGTCGAACGTCAGGCCGCTCGGGCCGAACTTGTACCTGAACTGGTCGGTCTCACGTCCCTTCATGGAGATGGAGACCTCCTGGACAAGCGCCCCGCTGGGGACATCGAGGCGACCGCCGTCGACGGAGATCGAGCCCCCGTGCGGGCCGATCTTCTGGACCACCGTCTGGGAGGCGATCTTCAGCCCGCCGGGGACGACGAGCAGGTCGACGCCGTTGACGGTGACCGTCCGGGGTGCCGGCTGCGGGACCCCGGTCGGACCGGGATCGGACTCGCAGGCGGTGAAGACGAGCGCGAGGGCGAGCGCCGTGGCGCCGTGGATGATCGAACGTAGGGTCATTTCGTTCTCCTGTTCTCCGGATCTACCGGACGCAGAGGGCGTAGCGCGAGAAGTGCTGGATCTCGACGGACACCGAGTTGGCGGCCGCATCGTATGCGCCGCCGACCACCTGCCAGTCGTCCACGTCGTCGTGGGCGCCGGCGATCGCGAGCTGCGACGGGTCGATCCCGTCGAGATTCGCTTTGTCGGCCGAGATCGTGAGCACCGCCGCCGGGTCGAACTGCAACCCGTTGGGGCCGAACTTGAACGACACGTAGCCGTCGTTTTCGGCCTTCATGGTGATCGTCACGTCGTCCGGGATCGATCCCGGGACCACCTCCAGAGAGGCGTCCTTGTTGCTGATCGTGGCGCCGTCCTGCGCGTTCACCCGCTGCGCCGTCGCAGCATTGTTCGCGACGAACAGCCCGCGCTGGCTGGGGACCACGGTGACGAGTCGCACGCCGTTGACCTGTACGGTCGGAGAGGCGTCCGGTGGATTGGGAGTGACCGGCACATCGGTCGTCTCGCACGCGGCGAGACCGAGGATGGCCAGCCCGAGGACCGCCCGAGTGAAGGGCTTGAGGAAGTGGATCATTGGCGACCTCCTCAGGTTTGGAACGATGTCCGCTCCGGCGAATTCCGGAGTCGGGACGATCGGTCGGGCGGCCCGGCCGTCCGTCCGGAAGACTTCTCCGGCGAGGACCCGTCGGCTTTGCGCCCCCCGCTCTCACGGGGTTTGCCCTTTTCCGAGGACGTCGTCGCGCCCTATTAGCAATGCAATCCACGTACCATAAATTTCAATAAACCTGTAAGTTATTATCATTGAATCGGATACATGGTGAAGCCTCGGGTCGGTTCTCGATCCCGAGCCGGAAGATCTGGAACGGGTCGTTACACCGCTACGTCTCGTGGCTGCCACGAATCGTTAGGGGTCGGTCGTCGGGGGGTGGGCCGCGCGACGAGCCGCGCGAACGGGATCAGGAGCGGGAGAGCTCCTCGTCGATCAAATCGGCGGAAACCTCGGGGAGCGAAGCGAACGTCTGGGCGAGCTCCTCCGGGCGCATGGCGCGCCCGGTGGCCGTCTTCTTCCCCACCCGATCCTTCCCGAACGACTCCCGGCGGGCGATCTCGACGAAGACGCCGGTGATCTCGGGATCGGAGAGCGTCCCCCCGCTCATCTCGAGGTAGGTGAGGGTCTGCTCCCGGCTCCAGGGGTCGCGATAGGGACGGGCCGTACTCAGGGCGTCGAAGACGTCCGCGATCAGCAGGATCCGGGCCCCGAGGGGGATCCTCTCGCCCGCGAGGCCGTCGGGATAGCCCGTGCCGTCGTAGCGCTCGTGGTGGCCCCGGATCATCGACTCCACGTCCCACGGGAGTTCGAATCGCTTCAGGTGCTCGACCGCCAGCTCGGGGTGACGCTGGATCTCGGCCATCTCCCGCTCCGTCAACCGCCCTTCCTTGTTGAGGATCGCGGAATCGATCTCCAGCTTTCCGATGTCGTGGAGGTACCCGGCGACCAGGATCCCCTTCATCTGGTCGGGGCCGAACCCGAGGTCGCAGGCGATCGCCACCGCGTACTCGGCGACCCGGGCGCTGTGACCGTACAGGTAGGCCCCGCCGCGGGACTCCACCTGCCGCCCGAGCCGCTCGACGAGCTGCACGACCAGCGTCTCGAGGTCCCCGATCTTCTCCTCGAGGTCGGCCAGGTCGTGGGCCGCCTCCAGGAGCCGGAACAGCTTGAGGCTCCGGGCGAAGCTCTCCAGCGCGCTCCGATGCCTTCCTTTGGAGAGGTGGAGGTGGCCGAGCTCGCGCAGCGCCTCGGCCTCGGTGAGCGGAGCGTCCAGCTTCCTCCCCTGCCGGGCCGCCCGCTCGAAGTGCGCCCGGGCGAGTGCGATCTTGCCGCTCTTGCGAAAGATCTCGCCGTAGTGGCGGTACGCCTCCGCGATCCCCAGGGCGTCGTTCACCACCGTCAGCCGCTCGACCGCCTCGTCACAAGCGTCCCTCGCCTCGGACAGGCGCTCGGCTTCGATCTCGACCTCGGCGGCGTTCAGCGCGATCAGTCCCACCAGCGCGTCATCGCCCGCCTCGATGGCGAGCCGGCGCGCCATGCGGTAGGAGCGGCTCGCCCCGCTCCAGCGCTTCTGGTCGGCGAGCAGGATCCCGAGGTTGTTCAGGGCCTGGGCCTCGCCGGCGAGGTCGCCGGCGCGATGGTGCGCGCGGCGCCCCTTCCAGTAGTACTCGAGGGCCCTCTCGAAGCGGCCGCGAACGTTGGCGACCGCTCCCAGGTTCAGCAGGGCGGCTCCCATCGCGGACGCGGAGTCGAGGGCGCGGGCGACTTCGAGCGCGTCCAGGAAGCGGCGTTCGGCGTCCCGGAGGTTGCCGCGCTCGAACTCCACGATCCCCAGCTCCGACAGGAACTCGGTGGTGGCGGACGCGGCTCCGTCAAGGACCGCCTGACGCAGCCCGAGCACGGCACAGGCCTCGGCCTCGGACCAGCGGGCCTCGCGGCGGGCGGTGGAGGCCTTCTGCCGCAGGGCGGAAAGGGTCGGTCGGGGCGCTCCCCAGTGGTACGTCCGGAACGGCATCACCTTACCGGACGCAGAGCGCATAGCGGATCGCCCGCGGCATCGTGTTCGGCCACAGAATCGACATCACGGCACCTCCATCGTGGGGGCTTCGAGCGCGGCCAGGCGCCTCTCGAGCCGCTCGGCTTCCGCCGTCGACCCGAGGGAGAGGTAGCATCGTCGAGATTGCCGCAATGCCCGTGCCGCTTCGTCGAACCGCTCCCGAGCGAGCTCGAGCTCCGCGAGCTCCGTCCAGGTCTCGGCCTCGGCCAGTGGCACGCGTCCGTCGGCGCTCCGTTCCAGCGCCTCTCGGAGGCAGGCGCGAGCCTCGTCCCAACGGCCTCCGGCGCGGGCGACCGCGCCCTGGAGGCAGACGGCGTCGGCGGCCAGCGGACCGTTCCCCAGCCGGGCGGCGATCTCGGCCGCCGTCGCCGCGACCGCGTGCGCCCGGATCGGCTCGTCGATGACGAGCGCGAGCCGGCCGCGGTTGATCATCACCGTGGCGGCGAGCGTCAAGTCTCCGGTGCGCTTGCATTCCTCCAGCGCCCGGCCGTAGAACGCGTCCGCCTCGGCGACGCGGCCGTCCTCCATCAGGATCATTCCGAGGTTGTTCATGGCGCGCGCCCCGCACGGATGCCTCTCGAGCTCCTCGAAGTGTCGAAGGGCCCGGCGGAAGTGCTCCTCGGACCGCGCACGTTCGCCTCGGGCGGCCCACAGGGCGCCTTCGTTGTTCTCGATCTCCATCAGCAGGGAGAGATCCTCGACGCCTCCGGCGCTTTCGCGCGCGGCGCGGTAGCGGCGCTCGGCTTCCTCCCAGTTGCCGCGCTCGAACTCGAGCGCTCCCCGGGCGTTGTCGGCCAGCGCCAGCCGTCCGGCGTCTCCCATGCGCTCGGCGATCAGCCGACTCTCGGCCAGGTCGCGGAGCGCCTCCTGCCACTCGCCGAGGCGGATCCGGACGATCGCCGCGCCCCGAAGCGCGTCGGCTTCGGCGGCGGCCCCTTCCGGATGGAACCGGGCCGTCTCGACCGCGTCCTGGTAGGCGGTCAGGGCCTCTTCCCATCGCTCGCTCCGAGCGGCCGCCTCGGCGCGGGCGATCGCCGCGCGTGGCGTTTTGCTATCGTGTTCCTCGATCATCCGGCTGTCCCCTTCCTGGAGAGGGTCCTCGTTCCGTACTGCGACGGCTCGGAGAACGATTCAGCGAAAGGTCTACCGGACACAGAGGGCGTAGCGCGAGAAGTGGAGGATCGGAACGGTAACGCTGTTGGTGAGCGGATCGTAGATCCCGCCGATCACCTGCCAGTCGTCCACATCGTCCGAGGCCCCCGCGATCGCCAGCCTCGTCGGATCGATGTCGTCGAGGTCCGCCTTGTCGGCCGAGATGATCAGGGTCGCCGCCGGGTCGAACACCAGGCCGTTCGGGCCGAACTCGAAGCCCAGGATGTCGTCCTCGTCCTCCACCTCCATCCTGATAGTGGTGGCCTCGGGAATGGAGTTGGGCTGGACGATGAGCTGAGCGTCCTCGGCCGTCAGGGTCGCGCCTTCGGATACGTCCACCAGATCGACCTCCACCTCGTCATCGGCGAGGAACAGACCGCGGGCCTCCGGCCGGACGGTGACGAGCTGCACGCCGTTGAAGGTCACGGTCGGTGGATCCGCCTCCGGCGCCGCGGGGGTGAAGCCCTGATCCTCGCATGCGACGAGTCCGAGCACGGCCAGGGCGAGGATCGCCCGGCGGAAGGGCTTGATGAGGGAGCGGGTCATTTGGCGACCTCCTCAGGGTTGGAACGATGTCCGCCCCGGCGAGTTCCGGAGTCGGGACGATCGCTCGGGCGGCCCGGCCGTCCGTCCGGATGGCTTCTCCGGCGAGGACCCGTCGGCTTTGCGCCCCCCGCTCTCACGGGGTTTGCCCTTGACCGAGGATGTCGTCGGCCCCATGACGGGGCCGCCCTACTCTTCAGCAACCTTCGTACCAGGTCCTTGCCGGCCCGTCGAAGCTGTTGGAAGACATAGACTTAGGCTTGCAGGGAAGATTTCATCGAGGCTCCCGAGCCGGGGCGGGAGTGTAACGCATCGTTCGACCCGGATCCCCGGGGGACCCGGCTAACCCGTTGATCGCCAGCAGGATGAGAGGAAAGCGGTGCGCCCGGAACGTTTCGTCGCAGTCGGAACGAAACGTGGATCAGGAGGGGGTTTCGGCGGGCTCCAGGTCGTACTTGTCGATCTTCCGCAGCAGTCGGGGACGGCTGATCTCGAGCTCCCGCGCGGTCTGGGACTTGTTCCATTCGTTGCGCTCGAGCGCGTGGGCGATGACCTGGCGCTCGAACTCGTCGAACGGGAGCCCCTCCGGCGGGAGCTCGATGACCAGTCGGTCGACCTCGTCCCCCGCCGTGCGCCGGCTCCGGTCGGACCCGGCCACGTTGGGAAGCGTGATCCGGGGGCCCTCCCCGAGCAGCACCGCGCGCTCGATGGTGTTCTTGAGCTCGCGAATGTTTCCGGGCCATGAATAGGCGTGGAGGAACTCGCGGGACTCCTTCGATAGAGGCCGGTCGGGTTTGCCGTACTGTTCCGCGTAGCGCGCGGCGAAGTGCTCGGCGAGCAGCTCCACGTCGTCGCCTCGCTCCCTGAGGGGGGGCAGCTCCACCGCGACGACGTTGAGGCGGTAATAGAGGTCGCTACGGAAGAGCCCCTGTCCGATCGCCTGCTCCAGGTCGCGGCTCGTCGCCGCGATGATCCGCATGCTGACCGATACCTCTCGGGTGCCCCCGAGCCGACGGAAGCGCTTCTCCTCGATCGCCCGCAACAGCTTTCCCTGGAGGTTCAGCGACATGTCGCCGAGCTCGTCGAGGAACAACGTGCCGCCGTCGGCGAGCTGGAGGAGACCCGGCTTGGACGACTTGGCGTCGGTGAAGGCGCCTTTCTCGTAGCCGAAGAGCTCCGCCTCGAGGAGGTTCTCGGGGATGGCGGTGCAGTTCACCTCGATGAACGGCTGGTCGTGCTGCGCCGACTGGTAGTGGATCGCCCGGGCTACGAGCTCCTTGCCGGTCCCGGTCTCGCCGCGGATGAGTACGGTCCTGGCACCCGACTCGATCACCTTGCGTACCACGCCGAGAACGCCCCGCATCGCCTCGCAGCGGGCGATCATGTCGGGGAATCCGAGCAGGGTGATCGGGCCCTCCCTGGACGTACCGTCCCCGTTGCCCCAGAGCTCGAGCTTCGTCTCGACCACCGCCTCCCCGATCCGTTCCCGGTCGCGTGGCAAAATGCAGTACTCGTCGGCGCCGGCGGTGAGAGCGTGGACGGCCGAATCGGTGGACGGATCGCGGGTCACGGCCACCACCCGCGGCCGCTCCGACAGCGCGTTCAGCTCGGCCAGGATCCGGTCGACCTCCTCCCCCACGTAGTCGAGGTCGAGGACTACGAAGCGCGGCAGCGGCGAGAGCTTGGGATCGCCGACGGAAGCCTCGCGGTGGACGAACACGCACTCGATCGATTCCTCGGACGGGACCAGGTCCACGTATTCGGCCGCGGGGCCGAAGACGGCCACGTGGAGAGGGATCGGCGATCGCGCCATGCGTACCTTCCGACAGGCTCGGGAGTCGAGGGTTCAGGGCCCGTCTCGTGCTGATACAAGTTCCGAGCCACGAACCGTTACAGCCGAAGGTCGACGGCCGTGGGTTCATTCCGCTTCCGGCTCTCCCCAACCCCCGCCGCCCGGGGTCTCGACCACCAGCCGGTCCCCGACCTCGAGCCGGAACTCGGCCTTGCCGGGCAGCTCCTCGGCCCGCTCGCCTCGGAGCCTCCAATTCGCCCCCGGAGCGCCCGCGACCCCTCCGGCCAGGCCCCACGGGCCGCGTCTGCGGCGATCGGAGAGGATCGTCCCCTCCAGGGGCGAGAGCGCCTCGATCTCGCGCACCAGGCCGTCTCCGCCCGGTCGACGTCCGGCCCCACCGCTTCCCCGGCGATAGGCGTAGCGCCGGACCCGGACCGGCAGGGCGCGCTCGAGGGCCTCGATCGGCGAGTTGAGGCTGTTCGTCATGTGGGTGTGCAGGCCCGAAGCGCCGGGACCGTCCGGGTGGCCGCCGGCTCCGCCCGCCACCGTCTCGTAGTAGGTGAACGGGTGACCGTCGTCCTTCAGCCCGCCGAAGGCCAGGTTGTTCATCGTCCCCTGGCTCGCCCCCGGAATCCGGTCGGGGATCGCCCCGGCGAGGGCGCCGAGGAGCGCGTCGACGATCCGCTGGCTCGTCTCCACGTTGCCGGCGGCCACTGGTCGACCCCAGCCCGGCCGAAGCAGCGACCCCTCCGGGACCTCGATCACGAACGGGGCCAGCACCCCGTCGTTCGCCGGAGCGTCCTCCTCGAGGAGCGCCCGGACCACGTAGAACACCGCGCTTCGGACGATCGCCGGATTGGCGTTGAGGGGTCCCTCCACCGCGGGATCCGTGCCCCCGAAGTCGACCCGGGCCGTCTCCCCGTCGATCTCGACGGTGACCCGGATCGCCACGTCCCGGGCGCCCCGACCATCGTCGTCGAGCACGTCCTCGAAGTGGTAGGCGCCGTCGGGAATCCCCGCCAGCAGGCCCCGGACGAGGCGCGCGGCGTAGTCGACGAGCGCCTGGCCCATCGCCTCGATCCGGCCCTTGCCGTAGCGATCCACCAGCGCGCGGAGCCGCCGCTCGCCGGTGGCGAGGCTGGCCAGCTGCGCGGCGAGGTCGCCGGACCGCTCCTCCGGCGTCCGAACGTTCGCCAGCAGGTGGCGCCACGTAGGTTCGACCCGCGAGCCGCCACGCATCAAGCGGACGGGCGGAAGAACGACTCCCTCCTCGTACACGTCGCCGGTCAGCGGCATGGAGCCGGCGGTGCGTCCGCCCACGTCGGCGTGGTGGGCCCGGTTGGCGAGCCAGAAGGCGGGGGTCTCGTCCCCTTCGAGCCACACTCCCTGCACCAGCGTCAGGTCCGGCAGGTGGGTGCCACCCGCGCTCGGATCGTTCAGGATCGCGACGTCGGCGGGCTGCAGCTCCATGGCACCGCGGGCCGCCGCGACCGAGAGGGGCATCGATCCCAGGTGGACCGGCATGTGGTCCCCCATCGCGATCGTGGTCCCGTCGGCCCCGTAGAGCGCGCACGAGTAGTCCCGCCGCTCCACCACGTTGGGGCTGTGGGCGGTGCGCTGGAGGACGACACCCATCTCCTCCGTCAGCGCCACGAACAGGTCCCGGAAGACCCCCAGGTCGAGGGGCAGGCTCACGATCGCGCTTCCAGGACGAGGTCGCCGTGGCGGGTTACTCGCCACGCCCAGCCCGGGGGAACGACCGCGGTCGCGTGGTCGCCGAAGACCACGGCCGGCTCGTCGCTCGCGTGGCCGACGGGGAGGGCGGCCCACTCCCAGGCCGCCACCTCGACCGACTCTCCCCGGCGAAGGCCAATCGCGCGCCGGTCCGGGCGGCCCGCCGCGGCGGGGGCGTGCTCGGGGAGCGCGGGCGCGGCGGTCGTCCCGACGGCCGCCACGCGCACGGCGACGATCTCGGCCGGCGCCTCGGGGCGAGCGTAGCCGTACCGCTCGCGGTGGTGCCGGTGGAAGGCCTCCACGGGGGCCGCGTCGGCTCGCCACGCGACGTCGGTCTCGTAGGCCTGACCGCGGTAGCGCATCGCCAGCGAGCGTACGGTCGTCCGCCGTCCGGGCGGCACCCGCTCGCGATCGAGCGCCTTTCCCGCTTCGGCCTCCAGCTCCTCGAAGGCCTCCTCCAGACGCTCGGGCGGCCACGCCTCAGCCGGCTCCAGCAGCGTGCGGGCGAAATCGAGGCGGGCGTCGGCGGCGAGGCACCCGAGCGCGGAGAGCACGCCGGCGGCGCGCGGGACCAGGACCCGGCCGCCGCCGAGGGCGCGCGCCAGGGTGGCGGCGTGGAGGCCTCCGGCGCCGCCGAACGCGACGAGCGTCGAGTCGGAGGGATCGTGGCCGCGCTCCAGAGTCACCCGCCGCACCGCCCGCTCGAGGTGCGAGCGGGCGAGCTCGAGGATGGCACCGGCCGTCTCCTCCAGGGAGGCGCCCAGGGGAGCCGCCAGGGACCGGATCGAGCGACGCGCGGCGGCGACGTCGAGGCGGCGCCGACCACCCAGGAAGAGATCGGGGTGGAGGTGGCCGAGGACCAGGTGGGCGTCGGTCACGGTCGGCCGCTCTCCCCCCGATCCGTAGCAGGCCGGGCCCGGAACCGCCCCGGCGCTCTCGGGTCCCACCGTCAGCGCTCCGGCGGCGTCGACCCGGGCGATCGAGCCGCCGCCCGAGCCGACGGTGTGGATATCGACCATCGGCAGCCTGAGCGGCACCCCGTCGAGATCGGCCTCGGTCGTCCGCTCGATCTCCCCCGGCACGACCGCCACGTCGCACGAGGTCCCTCCCATGTCCAGGGTGACGAGTCGGTCGAACCCCGCGGCCCGGGCCACGACCCGGGCTCCGACCACGCCGGCGGCGGGGCCGGACAGGATCGTCCCGACCGGGCGAGACGCCGCTTCGGCGGCGCTCGCCATCCCGCCGTTCGAGAGCATGACCCGGAAGTCGTCGGCGGCCAGCTCCTCCTCGAGGGCGAGGAGGTATCCCTCGACCACCGGCGCGAGCCCGGCCGAGACGACGGCCGTCGCCCACCGCTCGTACTCCCGCGGTTCGGCCGTGACCGAGTGGCTGGCGACGACGGGGACGGGCGCCCCGCCGAGGGCCTTCACGACGCGGCGCTCGAGGTCGGGATGACGGGCCGAGTGGAGGAGCGCCACCACGACCGCCTCGGCGCCCGCCTGCAGGAGCGTCTCCAGCGCCGCCCGGGCATCGTCGGGATCGAGCGGGGCGACCTCCTTTCCGTCGGCCCCCACCCGCGCGGCGATCCCCCGCACCCGCTCGGGGGCCACGAGCCGCCGGGCGGGCTCGGGGCGCAGGGTGTAGAGGCGGATCCGGGTCTGGCGAGCGATGGAGAGGACGTCCTCCAGACCCTCCTGGGTGACCATGCCGACGGCGGCGGTCCTTCCCTCGAGGAACGCGTTCGTGGCCACCGTGAAGCCGTGGACGACGCGGGTGACCCCTCGACCGCCGGCCAGCTCGCGCACCGCCTCGACCACCGCCCTCGACGGGCGGTCCGGAGTGGACGGGAGTTTGTGGAAGGCGAGGGAGCCGTCACGCCTTTCGGCGACGGCGTCGGTGAAGGTGCCGCCCGCGTCGACGCCGACGCGCAGGGCGCGGTGCGGATCAGGCAGGCTCGAGCTCGATCTCCGCGTCCGCGGGGACCTGCTCGCCGATCGCGCGGTCGGGCTCGAGCGGGCGCGGACCGTCCGCGCTCCGCCACACCAGCGCCACGGCGCTCTCGCCCGGTCCGCCGAAGTAGAGCGAGAGCAGCGCGGGAACCTGTGCCGCCGGCGTCGCCGGATCCACCGCGTGACACACCGCCCGCTCGCCACGGGCGAAGACGAGCGGGATCTCTCCCCCCGTCACTCGATCGTCTCGTCCTCGAGTGGATGCTCGGCGAGCGACTCGCCGGTCTCGGGCCACTCGCCGACCGGCTCGCGCCGGGCATGGCGCCGCGTCTCGAGCTCGCCCTCGAGCGCCTCGAGCCGCCTCTCGCCCATGTCGAAGAACTCGTTGATCCTCTCCATCAGGAGCTGCCTCGAGGCCCGGCCGGAGCGCGGCGCCACGAAGATTCCGAGGACGAACCCTGCCACGAGCGCCTTCAGCTTGCCGATCATGGATCCCCCTTCGGATGCGGATTCGAACAGGTTGTCGCGGCCCGGGACAAAGATGCTGGCCGGGCGGAGCACACGTCAACCAGTGCCGGCTATCGGGAACCTCTCCTGCGGCGGTGCCGGTCGGGCTTGCCGAGCTTCAGCGCCGCCATCAGGACCATCCCCGCGGCGAAGCCGCCGATGTGCGCCCACCACGCCACCCCTCCGGCGGATATCTGGGTCGTGGAGATCGCCGCCACACCACTCAGCATCTGGAGCGCGAACCACAGTCCGAGCAGCAGCCACGCCGGCAGCTCCACGATGTGGATGAACACGAAGACCGGGATCCCGGTCAGCACCTTCACCCGTGGATAGGTGACCAGGTAGGCTCCCAGCACACCCGCGATGGCCCCGCTGGCGCCGACGATGGGAATCTCCGACCCCGGATTCGCCCATATGTGAGCGAGAGTGCCGACCGCTCCGCTGGCGAGATACAGGAAGAGATAGCGAACGCGGCCGATCCGATCCTCCACGTTGTCGCCGAAGACCCACAGGTACCACATGTTCAGGATCAGGTGGAGCCAGCCGCCGTGGAGGAACATCGAGACCAGGGTCGGCTCGGCGGCGGCCAGCCAGGCGGCGGGGTCGGCCCACGGGAGGTCCGAGAAACGCGCCGGCACGACCGCGTGACGGGCCATGAAATCCGGCAGCGCGCGCCCGAGGGAGAGTTCGTACACGAAAACGGCGACGTTGACCGCCACGATCGCCCAGGTGAGCCAGGGGACGGTCCTCGAGCGGATCCGGTCGCGGAACGGGAGCATTCGACCGCGCAAGGTAACGCGGCCGTGGGGCCGAAGCGACGCTCGCGGGATGTCAGATTTCGACTATCGGCGGAGTGAGCGAACGATTTTACTTAGTCGGGGCTCGCGGTACCGGTTTGGCATGTGTCAATCGTCAGAAACGGAGGAGAGATGATCTGGACGATCATCGTGATCTTGCTGATCCTGTGGCTTCTGGGCGGGTTCGTCCGCCCGGTCGGAGGATTCATCCACCTGTTGCTCGTGATCATCCTGATCCTGGTGATCATCCAACTGGTCGCCTGACCCCCTCTCCACGACGCGGGCGAAAGCCGCCAGCCCGCGTCCGCGAGAAACGAGAACGGGTCGCCCGCGGGCGACCCGTTCTCTTCACGACATCGTTGTGGTGCCCAAGGGGAGATTCGAACTCCCACGCCCTTTCGGGCACTGCCCCCTCAAGACAGCGTGTCTACCAATTCCACCACTTGGGCACTCGAGATCCCCGGAACGGGGGTCGTCTACTGCTGGGCCTCGCCCGGCTCCGTCCCTGCGCCCGGCGCGGCTTCACCGTCCTCGGAGCCTTCCAGGATGTCCTGGAGGTCGCTCGGCGGGCCGACGGGCGCGCCTTCTTCGGCCGGCGCCTGCTGCTGCTGACGCTGCATCTCGGTCTCGATCAGGCTCCGGGGACCGGTGCTGCGGACCGTGATGAGGGACATGGCGAAGGCGATCACGAGGAACGCGCCTCCCAGCCACCGGGTGGCGGAATGGAGGAAGGTCGCCGTCTGCCGGCTTCCCATCGTCTCCATGCCGGTTCCGGCGCCGCCGAATCCCGCGGCCAGGCCGCCCCCCTTCCCCGATTGGAGGAGGACGACGAGCATCAGCGCGAGACAGTCCGCGATCAACAGGATCAGAAGAAGCGTATACATATCCGACCATTGAATTTAGCCCGCATCCAGGTACCGTCAAGAACCGCCGATCGGTCTCCACGCGCCGGAGGGCCCGCTGGCCCTACCCGGGCCTCTCGTGCGCCGCCCGGAGGATCGACGCGAAATCGGCCGGAGCGAGACTCGCCCCGCCGACCAGCGCGCCGTCGACGTCGGGCCGGGCGAGCAGGTCGGCGGCGTTGCCAGGCTTCACGCTTCCCCCGTAGAGGACCGCGATCTCGGCGGCCAGCTCGGGGGTGGCGAGCGACGCGAGGGCGCCACGGATCGCCTCGTGCATCTCCTGGGCGTCCTCGGGACTCGCGGTCCTTCCCGTCCCGATCGCCCAGACCGGCTCGTAGGCGATCGACAGCCGCCGGTATTCCGCCCGGGCGAGGTCGTCGATCGCCTTCGAAAGCTGGGACAGGACCACCGAGCGCGCCCTGCCCGCGTCTCGCTCCTCCAGCGTCTCGCCGACGCAGAGCATCGGGGACAGTCCCGCCGCCAGCGCGGCGCGAAGCTTCCGCCTGCACCTCTCGTCGGTCTCGCCGAAGTGGAGCCGGCGCTCGCTGTGGCCGATCAGGACCCGCTCGGCGCCGGTGGCGGCGATCATCGGCGCGGAGACCTCGCCCGTCCAGGGCCCCTCGTCCTCCCAATGGCAGTCCTGCCCGCCCGTCGAGGCGTCGGCGCGGTGAGCGACCGCGCCGACCACCACGGAGAGAAGCGGGAACGGCGGAAAGAAAGCCACCTCTATCCCCCCGGCGGGGGCCGGAGCCTCGCGGTCGAACGCCTGGAAGAAGGGGCCCACGTCCTCCGCGGTCTTGTGCATCTTCCAGTTGGCGGCGATCACCAGCGGTCGCGGTCGCTCGCTCATGGACTGCCCTGGTGCTCCCCCGAGGCCCTGCCCCCGCCCCTCGAGATCGGCGGGTCGAGCGCCTCGATCCCCGGAAGCGAAGCGCCGCTCACCAGCTCCAGGGCGGCCCCGCCGCCGGTCGAGGCGTGGCCGACGGCGTCCACCAGACCCGCTTGCTCGAGGGCGGCCAGGGAGTCCCCGCCGCCGGTCACGGTATAGGCCCCGCGATCGGTCGCCCGCGCCAGCCGCTCGGCGAGCGCGCGGGTGCCGGCGTCGAACGGCGGCGTCTCGAAGACCCCCAGGGGGCCGTTCCAGAAGATCGTCCTCGCCCGGTCGATGGCCGCGGTGAATCGCTCCACCGTCCGGGGTCCCACGTCGAGGATCTTCCAGCCGGGCTCGACACCCGCCGAGCCGGCGGTCCCGATCTCGATCGTTCTCGTCTCCGCGTCCGGGGCGATCTCGCGAGCGACCACCGCGTCCACCGGCAGCGTCAGCGCCTCCCCGTGGCGCTCCAGGAGGTCGCGCGCCTCGTCCACGAGGTCGTCCTCGACGAGCGAGTCGCCGACGTCCACGCCGCTCGCCCGCAGGAACGTGTTGGCCAGGCCCCCGCCCAGGCACACGGTATCGGCGCGGTCGAGAAGCGCCCCGACCGTCTCGAGCTTGCCCGCGATCTTCGCGCCACCCAGCACGGCCAGGAACGGGGGCTCGGGGTCGAGGAGTCGCCGGAACGCGGCCAGCTCGGCCGCGACCAGGCGGCCGGCCACGCACGGCGTCAGGTGCTCGGTCACCCCCACCGTCGAGGCGTGGGCGCGATGGCAGGTCCCGAAGGCGTCCTGAACGAAGAACTCGCCGTACGCGGCGAGCGTTTCGGCGAAGCCCGCGTCGTTCGCCTTCTCGCCCGGATGGAAGCGCAGGTTCTCGAGCAGGTAGATCTCCCCACCCTCGGAATCGCGGACGAGCTTCAAGGAGCGCTCGTCGAACGGCTCGGGCAGGAAGATGATCGGCCGACCGAGCAGCTCCTCGACCCGGCGGGCGACGGGCTTCAGCGAGAGCGCCCGATCGGCCGCGCCTCCCGGACGTCCCAGGTGGCTCGCCAGCACGATCGTGACGCTCCGGCCGAGCAGCGCCTCCACGGTGGGCAGGGTGGCGCGGACCCGCGCGTCGCTCGCCACCGCGCGGGTCTCCCCTTCTCCCGTCAGCGGGACGTTGAAGTCGACGCGAACGAGGGCGCGACGACCGTTGGCCTCGTCGTCCGTCAGGTCGTCGAGGATCCGCCGCGAGAGCGTCGGTTCGGGTCGCCCGGTTCCCACCGGCCTACAGGTATCGACCCAGGTACTCGGCCAGGTCGAGCAGCCGGGTCGAGAAGCCCATCTCGTTGTCGTACCAGGAGAGGACCTTGACCAGCGTGCCGTCGAGCACCGCGGTCGAGAGCGCGTCGACGGTAGAGGAATGGGTCGTCGACATGTAGTCGACGGAGACCAGCGGCTCGTCGCTGACCGCCAGGATTCCCTTCATCCCTCCGGCCGCGGCGGCTCGGAAGGCGTCGTTGACGGCCGCGGCGTCGGTCGACCGCTCGACCTCCACGGTCAGATCGACCAGCGAGACGTTCGGCGTCGGCACGCGGATCGCCATGCCGTCGATCCTGCCGTCCAGCTCGGGAAGGGCCTTTCCGGTCGCCTTGGCCGCCCCCGTCGTGGTGGGGATCAGGGAGACGGCCGCGGCGCGGGCCCGGCGGAGGTCCTTGTCGGGCGAGTCCACGACGTGCTGGCTGGAGGTGTAGGAGTGCGTGGTGGTCATCAGCCCGTGGACCCAGCCGAACTCGTCCAGGATCACCCGGGCGACCGGCGCCAGGCAGTTAGTGGTGCACGAGGCGTTGGACACCACGTCGTCGCCGGCCTCCAGCCGATCGTGGTTCACCCCCATCACCACGGTGGCGTCGACCTCGTCCTTGGCGGGGGCGGAGATCACCACCTTCCGGGCGCCGGCCTCGAGGTGCTTGGCGGCGTCGGCCCGGGTGCGGAAGATGCCGGTCGACTCGATGACCACGTCCACCCCGAGCTCGCCCCACGGGAGCCGCGTGGGGTCCTTCTCCTGGAGGACCCGGAACGAGTCGTTCCCGACGGTGATCTTCCCGTCGCCGGCCGAGACGTCGACGCGCAGCTGGCCGTGGACGGAGTCGTACTTGAGCAGATGTGCGAGCGTCCGGGCATCCGTCAGGTCGTTCACGGCCACGAGGTCGAGGTCTCGATCCGATTCGACGAGCGAGCGATACGTCAGGCGGCCGATCCGGCCGAACCCGTTGATCCCGATCTTCATCGATCCTCCTCTGGAATGATTGCGTCGAAAACGATCGGACTACCATGGCGGAATACCGCCGCGAAGTTACCGGTAGGCGAACTCGAACGCGAGGGCGAAGGTGGCCCCGACGACCGCCCTCGCGCCGGACTCGAGAAGGGGCTCGGCGGCCGCCGCCAGGGTGGCGCCGCTGGTCGCCACGTCGTCGACCAGCCCGACGACGGCCCCGGCCGCTCGCCGGGCCGGGGGCGCCGGAAGGAAGGCCCCCGCGACGTTCGCTCTCCGCGCCGCGCGACCGAGCCCTACCTGGCTGGTCGTCGGCCGTTCACGGACGAGCGCGTCCTCGACCGGAAGGTCGAGCCGGCGCCCGAGCGCGTCCGCGATCGCGCGCGACTGGTTGAAGCCCCGCTCCCTCCGCCGGGCGGGGTGGAGAGGCACGGGGACGAGGAGCTCGATGCGGGCGGGCCCCGTCAGGGCGTCGGCCATCGTCACCGCGCACGGCTCGGCCAGGTGACGCCATCCCGAGTACTTGAGCCCCGCCACCAGCGTCCGGGCCACCCCTCGATAGCGGGTGCCGGCGACCGCCGAGAGGCCCTCCGGCCACCCCCCGCAGCGACCGCACGAGTCCGGAGACCCGGGCCGCGGAAGCCCGCACCGACGGCAGGCGACAGGCGAGAGCGGGGCCAGCGTGGCCAGGCAGCCTGGACAGAATCCCGGTCGGGCGCCGCTCAGCGCGGCGCCGCAGTGCAGGCACAGGGGCGGCAGGAGGAGGTCCACCAGCCGGGCTCCCAGGCTCGCGATACGATCCATCGCACTCGAACGGAGGGAAGACGGGCCGGTGGAGGAAACGAAACGGGCGGACCAGCCGGTCCGCCCGTTTCGCTGCAGATCGCGGGCCGCCGGGTGGGTCGGCCCCTCGTTCGGGAGTCAGCTCCCGCCGGCGGTCAGCTGGAGGAGGGGGAACTGATCGGCGATGGTGGCCAGGTACCTCTCGCGCTCCTCGCCCGTCAGGATCGGGATCATCCGATTCACCCAGCCGCGGGCATCCTCGACGCGCTCGGTCAGGTAGTTCGCCGCGACCAGCCCGAGGTAGGCGAGCTTGATGCCTTCGTCCAGCTCGAGCGCCCGCTCGAAGGCGCCGATCGCCCGCGGGTAGTCGCCCAGCTGCAGATAGGATCCGCCCAGGAGCGCGTACGCGTTGCCGTGCCGGGGAGCGAGCTCGACCACGTGCCGGAACAGCGGGATCGCCTCCCGGTAGCGCTGTTCCGCGTAGAGGTCACCGGCGGTGGAATAGAGCGTCTCGACGGTATCGGTGGGTGCCGCGGGGGTCGTCGCCGTCGCCTTCTCCACGCCCGGCAGGGCGGAGGCGGCGGCCACGAGGGCGACGGTCAGTAGCCATCTGCGAACTCGCATGCGCCCGATCGTTCTCCTTCTGAAGGGTCCACGGAGGGGCGGCGATCTCGAGAAAGAAGGCCCCATTGTAAGGAATCGAACGGAGGACGTCAACCTTTTGACTATATATAGAGTCGACGGACCGTGGGATCAGCGATGGACCGAGGAGTCCGAGCGCGTCTCCACGAACGCCTCGAGCGCTTCGCGGAGCTCGTCGAACACCTCTTCGTAGATCTCGCGATCCCAGCCGATCGGATCGAGGACTCCGTCGGGAGAGCCCTCCGGCAGGAACTCGGTCACCACGTGGACGTCCACGGTGGAGTCGAGGTCGCGGACGATCCGGGCATGGCTCGGCTGCATCGCCAGGACGGTGTCCGCCCATGCCAGGAGCTCCTCGCTCAGCGGTCGAGCCACATGACTCGAGAGATCCAGACCCCGCGCCGCGGCGGTTTGGAGCGAGTGCGGGTGGGCCGGACCGCCGGTAACCGCGGCGGTTCCCGCCGAGATCACCTCCGCCTCGACGCCGGCCCGGACGAAGAGCCGGCGCAGGAGCGCCTCGGCCATGGGGCTGCGACAGGTGTTCCCCGTGCAGACCACGAGGACGCGATAGGGTCGGCTGGAGCGGTTCATACGGCCGAAGATCGACTCGCTCGCGGCGTCACGCAATCCCGACGGGTCCGGATCACCCCCTTCCGGCGGATCGGCTCCGCGACGGCGGCGGCGGTTTCAGTCTCCCGCGAGCCCGATCACCCGGCGGATCTCGTCGAGCGAAACGGCGCCGAGGCGGACGACCCGGGGCGGAGTGGTCGAGACGTCGACGATCGTCGAAGGCTCCCCCGCCGCCGCGGGCTCCCCGTCGGCGCTCCGTGGCTCGAGCAGGCCCAGCGCGACGGCCTCGCCACCCGGCGCCGGTGCCAGCGCCCGGGCGGCCTCCGACACGCGCAGCGAGGGCAGCTTCCCCTTCAGGTTCGCGCTGGTCGAGAACAGCGGTCCCCGCCAGGCCGCCAGCAGCCGCCTCGAGACCTCGTCGCTGGCCGGCCGCAGCGCGAGTCGACCGGCATCGACCACCGGGGCGGGCGCTTCGCTCGTCGCGGGAACGATCAGGGTCAAAGGTCCCGGCCAGAAGGCCGCGGAGAGGCGCCGGGCGCCCTGGGTCCACTCCGCCGCCATGCCGCGCGCCGCCTCGGCGTCCGATACCAGGCACAGGAACGGGCGCGGGGTGTCGTATCCCTTGAGGAGCCGGGCGGCCTCGACGGCTTCTTCGCGGTAGGGATCGCCGGTGAGGCTGACCACCGTCTCGGTGGGGTGCAGGACGAGCCGGCCGGCGGCGAGGGCTTCGGCGGCCGCCTCGATCCCCTCCGGATCGGGCGGGACGAGGGGGATCAGACCCGGACCTCGCCGGTCATCGTCAGGTCGCCTTCCCACGCCTCCAGCCGCGGCCGAACCACGCGCTGGAGGTACGCTCGCGCCTGCTCGGGCGCGCGCCCCACGTAGGAGCGCGGATCCCGCGCCCGCCGCCACGTCTCCTCGGAGAGGGCGGCGAACTCCTCCTCCTCCGCCAGCCGGTCGAGCAGGTCGTGGTCCTCTCCCGATTCGACCCTCTGGGCGGCCTCGCGGGCCCGCACCCGGATCCGCTCGTGGAGCGACTGACGGTCGCCGCCCGCCTCCACCGCCTCCATCAGCAGGGTCTCGGTCACCATCGCCGGCAGCTCTTTCTCGAGCCGCCGTCGGACGACCTCCTCGCGCACCTCGAGACCCGAGGCGATATCGTGCCACAGCACCAGCAGCGCGTCGACGGTGAGGAACAGCTCCGGAAGCGAGATCCGCTTGTTGGACGAGTCGTCGAGCGAGCGCTCGAGCCACTGGGTGGCCGCCGTCCAGTCGAGGTTTCCGGCGGTCTGTATGGCGAAGCGGGCGAGCCCGCACATCCGTTCGGCGCGCATGGGGTTGCGCTTGTAGGGCATCGCCGAGGAGCCGACCTGCCGGCGGCCGAACGGCTCGAGCACCTCGCCGAGGTGCTGCAGCAGCCGCAGATCGTGACCGAACGTGCTCGCCGAGACGGCGACCCCAGCCAGCGAGCTCCCCCACGCGGCATCGACCTTCCGCGGGGCCGTCTGCCCCGTCACCGGGAACGCCCCCGTCGCCCCCAGCTTCTCCACGACCCGCTCTTCCAACGCCTCGACCTTCGCGTGGTCGCCGTCCGCCAGGGCGAGGAAGGAAGCTTGCGTGCCGGTGGTCCCCTTGAGACCCCGCAGCCGGAACCGGTCGAGCCGGAACTCGATCTCGTCGAGGTCGAGCAGCAGGTCCTGGATCCACAGGCAGGCCCGCTTCCCGACCGTGGTCGGCTGGGCGGGCTGGAAATGGGTCCAGCCGAGTGTCGGCAGGCCCGACCACTGCTCGGCGAAGTCCGCCAGGGCCGCCACCACGCACAGCGCCTTGCGCTCCACGACCCGCATCGCACGGCGCATGATCAGCAGATCGGCGTTGTCGACCACGAACGCGCTGGTGGCGCCCAGGTGGAGGATCGGTCGGGCCGAGGGGGCCGCCTCGGCGAAGGCGTGGACGTGCGCCATCACGTCGTGGCGCAATTCGCGCTCGAGCTCCTCGGCGCGATCGAAGTCGATCCGGGAAGCCCCCGCCCGGAGGGCCTCCACCTGCTCGGGCTCGACCCCCCCGAGCCCGAGCTCGGCCTGCGCCTCGGCGAGCGCGATCCAGATCCGGCGCCACGTGGAGATCCTCTCGCGGGCCCCGAAGAGCCGTGCCATCTCCTCGCTCGCGTAGCGGTCCACCAGGGGGTGCTCGAAACGGTCGTGGCGGTCGGAGGCCCTCATCGTCTCGTCCCCTCTCGCGTCAGGCCTTCCCCAGGATCCGGAGCGCGAGGTGCGCCGCGTTCCTCCCGTTGTCGATCCCCACGGCGGCGACCGGGACGCCGGGTGGCATCTGGGCGATGGCGAGCAGGGCGTCGACGCCCCTGAGGGCCCCGGCGCCGACCGGCAGGCCGATCACCGGCAACTTCGTGTGCGCCGCCACCACGCCCGGCAGCGCCGCCGCCAGCCCCGCCGCCGCGATCACCACCCCGTACCCCTTCTCCTCCGCCGTCCGGGCCAGCTCCGCCACCCGGTCCGGGTCCCGGTGCGCCGAGGCGACCTGGAACTCGTACTCCACTCCTGCCTCCTCCAGGACCCTCAACCCCTTCTCCACCACCGGCCGATCCGACTCCGACCCCGCCAGGACCAACACCTTCGAACCGGATCGAATCACCTGGACCTCTTCCCAAAAACCGAAGCTATGGGCGACACGAACGTGGGCGAATCAAAACGGTGTAGATCGTGGCGATCGTGAGGAGGGATTCCGAGGCGTGGTAAAAACCACGCCGCAGGAAGCCCGACGAGGGATCGCCGCGAGATGCGCCGTTTTCATTCGCCCTAGATCCACTCTCGGAAGTCGTCTGGGATCAGTCCTCTCCTCTTATACCTCAACATCGAGTCCTCGCACGAGCACGCCGGCGTCGTGGTAGGAAGAAGCTCCAGGAAATTCCAGGTGATCTCGGGAAGGAGCTCGAGGGCCTCGTCGATCCAGACCTCGCGCCGCTCCTCGTCGATCTCCGCGACCCCTTCGGCGTAGTTCGTCACGTAGGCGACCGGATGGTAGCAGATCTCCAGCTCGCGAGCGAGGAACGCCTCGGGGGCGAGGGTCATGCCGACCAGATCGGCCCCCAGGACCCTCAGCATCCGCACTTCGGCCGGAGTCTCCAGCCGAGGTCCCTCGTTGACGGCGTACACCGCGTCCCGGCGGGGCGTGAGCGCCATCTCGTCCATCACCTGCCCGAGAGCGTTCTCCAGAGTCGAGCAGAACGGCGGGCTCTGGCGGAGGATCCCGAAGCCCTTGTCCTCGAAGTAGGTGGAGGCGCGCCCCTTGGTGAAGTCGAGCAGGTCGGCCGGCAGGACGAACTCGCCAATCCGGAAGTCGGTCGACAGCGCCCCCGGGCCGCTCCACGCCACGATGCGGCGCACGCCCAGCTCCTTGAGCGCCCAGACGTTCGCCCGGTAGTTGACGAACGGCGCGGTGACCCGGTACTCGCGCTCTCCGTGTCGCGGCAGGACGTAGAAGCGCCGCTCGCCGTGCTTCATGAACAGGACGGGTGTGGAGCAGCCGAACGGTGTCTCCTTGACCAGCACGTCGACCACGGTGCCCAGCCGCTCGCGTGCCAGGCGGTACACCTTGCCGCCGGTGATGAACGCGACCTCGGAGAACCTCTCGTCATAGGGGATCGACAGCGCCTTCGGGAGGACCTCGGTCCGAGGCTCGGTCACGTTCGTTTGCCGCGCCGGTGCTCCGGGATCGACGCCTGCACCCTGTCGAGGCGCTCGAGCGCATCCATCGCCGCCTCCTTCTCGGCCTCCTTCTTCGTCCGCCCCCAACCGGAGCCCAGCGGCTCCCCCTCGAGCCACACCTGGCACTCGAAGTTTATGTTGTCTCGGTCGCCGTCGGGGGCGCTGGAGGCTCGATGCGTCCGATAGGTGAGCTGCCCGCGTCCGAGCTCGTGGATCGTCTCCTGGAGCCGGTTCTTGGCGGTGTGGAAGCCCTCCTCCCGCTCCAGGTCGCGCGAGAGGACGGTGCGCTCGATGAACCGCCGGGCGACCTCGAATCCGCCGTCCACGTAGAGCGCCCCGATCACGCCTTCGAGGGCGTCGGCCGCGATCTTCTGGCGGCCACCACCGGAGAGGAGATTGGGGTCCTCGCCGGTCTGGATCTCGTCGGGCAGACCGATCGCCTCGGAAGCCCCCGCCAGGAAGCGGCGGCTGATGATGTGCGCCCGCATCTGGGAGAGGACTCCCTCCTGCGAGTCGGGATGGCGCTCGAAGAGCCAGTTGCTCACGACCAGGTTGAGCACGCTGTCCCCCAGAAACTCCAGCCGCTCGTAGGACTCGCCGCGACTGTGGGATTGGTCGAGGTAGGAGGGATGGGTGACGGCGCGACCGAGAAGCTCGTGGGAGGAGAAGCGGTGACCGAGGATCCGCTCCAAACGTCGGATCCTCTGCCCCCCTTCTTCCTTCGCCGCCTCTCCGTCTCCCATCCGGCGGCGGAACCACTCGAGGATCATGCGCGTCGCTTCTCCGTCACTCCTCGAACCGCTTCACGGCCAGCACCGCGTTGTGGCCTCCGAAGCCGAACGAGTTCGTCAGCGCGGCTCCCACCTCCGCCTCCCGCATCGTGTTGGGGACGTAGTCGAGGTCGCACTGCGGGTCGGGGTTCTCGAGATTGATGGTGGGAGGCACTTTCCCCTCGGCCAGCACCATCGAGGTGATGACGAACTCCAGCCCTCCGGCGCCGCCGAGCAGGTGACCGGTCATCGACTTGGTGGATCCCACCATCATGTCGTGGGCGTGGTCGCCGAAGACCGATTTGATCGCCATCGTCTCGTACTCGTCGTTGAACGGGGTCGAGGTGCCGTGGGCGTTCACGTAGTCGTAGGCCTCGGGCTCGAGACCGCTCTCCTCCACCGCCAGTCGCATGGCCCGGGCGGCACCCTCGCCGTTGGGGGCAGGGGCGGTGATGTGATAGGCGTCGGCGGTCATTCCCACCCCGACGATCTCGGCGTAGATGCGCTCGGCGCCGCGCGCCTTCGCGTGATCGAGCTCCTCGAGCACCACCATGCCGGCTCCCTCGCCGAGGACGAAGCCGTCGCGCTCCGCGTCGAAGGGACGGCTGGCTCGCTCGGGCTCGTCGTTGCGCGTCGACATCGCCTTCATCGCCGCGAATCCGCCGATGGACATCGGGGTGACGGCCGCCTCGGTGCCGCCGCAGACGATGGCGTCGGCGTCACCGTGCTCGATCAGCCGGAACGCATCGCCGATCGCGTGGGCGCTCGACGCGCAGGCGGATACGGTGCAGTAGTTGGGACCCTTGGCGCCGTGACGCATGGATACGATCCCGGCGGCGATGTCCGGGATCATCATGGGGATGTAGAACGGGCTGATCTTGGAGGGACCGCCCTCGAGGAAGCGCGAGGTCTGGATCTCGTGGGTGCCGATGCCGCCGATCCCGGAGCCGATGATGACCCCCACCCGGGTCGCCTCCTCGGTCTCCATGTCGAGACCCGAGTCGGCCATCGCCATCGCGGAGGCGGCGACGGCGAACTGCGTGAACAGATCCTGCCGTCGGGCCTCCTTCCGGTCCATCCACGCGTCCGGATCGAACCCGTCGACTTCGGCCGCGATCTTCGTCGCGAACCCCGACGGGTCGAAGCGGGTGATGGTGCGGACGCCGGAGACACCCTTCAGAAGGTTTTCCCACGTCGTCGCCAGGTCGTTCCCCAACCCGGTGAGGCATCCCATCCCGGTGACGACGACGCGGCGACCCACCGAGCTTACCGCTCCGTCTTGTTCTCGAGGTAGGTGATCGCCTCTCCCACTGTGGTGAGCTTCTCGGCGTCCTCGTCCGGGATCTCGATGTCGAACTCCTCCTCGAACGCCATGACGAGCTCCACGGTGTCCAGCGAGTCGGCGCCGAGATCCTCCACGAACGAGGCGTCCCGGGTGACCTTCTCGCCGTCCACACCGAGGTTCTCGACGATGATCTCCTTCACTTTCGATTCCACCGCCATTCGCTCTCCTCCCGCACCGCGAGTCTACCGGAGCGCGCTCACCGGGTGAGCCCGCCGTCCACACAGATGACTTGGCCGGTAATATAGCCCGCGAGCGGGGAGGCGATAAACACCGCCAGGTTCGCGACGTCCCGTGGATCCCCCAGCCGGCCGGCCGGGATCCGGCTCGCGTAGTCCGCCTTCGCCGCCTCGCCGATCGCGCCGGTCATCTCCGTCTCGATGTATCCCGGAGCGATCGCGTTCGCGGTGACGCCGCGGGCCGCGACCTCGGCGGCGAGCGATTTGGTGAAGCCGATCAGGCCGGCCTTGCTGGCCGCGTAGTTCGATTGGCCCGGATTGCCGGTGAGGCCCACGACCGAGCTGACGTTGAGGATCCTCCCGTAGCGCTGGCGGATCATCGAGCGGACGGCCAGGCGGCACCAGTGGAACGCCCCGGACAGGTTGACCGCGAGGACGTCCTCCCACTCCTCGTCCTTCATCCTCAGCAGCAGGTTGTCGCGGGTCATGCCCGCGTTGTTGACCAGGATGTCGAGACCCTCCCAGGCCTCCGTCACATCGTCCCACGCACGACCCACGTCGGTGGCGCTCGAGACGTCACCGACCAGCGCCAGCGAACGGACCCCCCTGCCGACGATCGCTTCGGCGGCCTCCCGGACCGACCCCTCGCTCCGCGCGAACACGGCCACGTCCGCCCCCGACTCCGCCAGGGCCTCGGCGATCGCACGGCCGATCCCGCGATTGCCACCGGTGACCAGCGCGCGCTTCTCGGAGAGATCGATCCCGATCACCGCGCGGCCAGCTCTTCCAGGTCCGCGGGTCCACCGACCGCGGATCCCTCCAGGTCGCGATCGATCCGCTTGAGCAGGCCCGTCAGCACGCTGCCCGCTCCCGGTTCGTAGAACGTCGTGGCGCCCGACTCCCTGAGCTCCATCACGCACTCCACCCATCGAACCGGCGCGGTGAGCTGGCGGAGCAGTCGATCGGAGATCGCGTCGGGGTCGACGACCGGCCGGGCGTCCACGTTGGCCACCACCGGAATCCGCGGGGTCCCCACCTCGACCTCGTCGAGCGCGGCCGCCAGCCGCTCCGCGGCCGGGGCCATCAGGGGCGAATGGAACGCGCCCGAGACCTGGAGCTCGATCGCCCGCCGTGCACCGTGGTCCCGCGCCACCTCGACGGCGCGGCGGACGGCGGCGGTCGAGCCCGAGATCACGATCTGTCCCGGGGCGTTGTAGTTGGCGGGTTCGAGCACCTCGTCGCCCTCGCGGACGGCCGCGCAGAGCTCCTCCACCGCGGCGGGCTCCATCCCGAAGACGGCGGCCATGGTCCCCGGCCGGGCGCGGCCGGCGTCGGCCATCGCCTCGCCGCGGGTCCGGACAAGGCCCAGCGCTTCATCGAACGCCAGGCTCCCCGCCGCCACGTGGGCGCTGAACTCGCCCAGCGAGTGGCCCGCCGCCACCGTGGGATGGATCCCTCGCGCCGCGAGCACCCGGACGGCCGCGACCGAATGTGTCAACAGGGCCGGCTGGGCGTTCTGGGTGGCGGTCAGCTCCTCCTCCGGCCCGTTCCAGCAAAGCTCCGAGAGCGCGAAGCCCAGGACCTCGTCGGCTTCCTCGAACGTCCGACGCGCCTCGGGGAAGGCCTCCGCCAGCTCGCGCCCCATCCCCACCACCTGGCTCCCCTGCCCCGGCATCTGGAAGGCGATCACAGGCGGAACACCATGCTGCCCCAGGCGAGACCGCCGCCGAAGGCGGTCATCAGGATGGTGGCGCCCTCGCCGACCAGCTCCCGCTTTCGGACCTCGTCGAGGCCGATCGGAATCGATGCGCTGGAGGTGTTGCCGTAGCGGTCGATGTTCACGTAGACCCGGTCCATCTCCACGCCCAGGCGCTTGGCCACGCCCTCGATGATCCGGATGTTCGCCTGGTGGGGGACGACGAGGTCGATGTCGTCGATGGTGAGGCCCGCTCGATGGAGCGCGATCCGGCTGGAGGTGTCCATCTGGAGGACCGCGTTCTTGAATACCTCGCGACCCTCCTGTCGGACGTACTCCATCCGCTCGGCGCGGGTCTCCTCGGTGGAGGGCCGCGCCGCCCCGCCGGCGGGGCGCCAGAGCAGCTCGGCCAGCCGCCCGTCGGTCTGCATGTGGGTGGAGAGGATGCTCGAGCCGTTCTCCCCCGACCTGCCGAACAACGCCGCGCCGGCGCCGTCGCCGAACAAGACGCAGGTGGTGCGGTCGGTGTAGTCGATGATGGCGCTCATCTTCTCGGCGCCGATCACCAGAATCGTCTCGAACCCGTCGGAGCGGAGGAACCCGTCGGCGATCTTCACTCCGTAGAGCCATCCCGCGCAGGCGGCCGAGACGTCGAAGGCGACGGCGTTGTGGGCCCCCATCAGGGCCTGGGCCTCGCACGACGTGGAAGGGAGCAGGTGATCGGGCGTGGCCGTGGAGAGCACGATCACGTCGAGGTCCAGCGGGTCGATCCCCGCCTCCTCAAGCGCCCTCGTCCCCGCGCCGGCGGCGAGATCGGCGGTATTCTGCCCCTCCTCGCACATCCGCCGCTCCTTGATGCCGGTGCGGGTCGTGATCCATTCGTCGGTGGTGTCGATGAACTTTTCGAAGTCGGCGTTGGTGACCACCTTCTCCGGAACCTCCAGGCCGGTTCCCCGGAGCGTCGCCCCGATCCCGCCGCGGCTCATCCGGCTCCCCCGCTCTTCCCGGCCCCGACGCCGGTCGGCGTCTCGTCCGCGCCGGCGGGCGTCCCCGAACCCGCCTCCTCGCGGACCGCCCGTTCGATGCTGCGGTGCAGAGCGCGCTCGGAGGCCACTTTGGCGACCCGGATGGCGTTGCCCATCGCCTTCACGCTGGAGCCGCCGTGGCCGATGATCACCACGCCGTCGATGCCCAGGAGCGGCGCCCCGCCGTGCTCGGCGTAGTCGAGACGGCGCTCGAGCGAGGCGAAGGCCGGCTCCATCAGAGCCGCGCCCATTCGCGAACGCAGGCTTCGATCCACCGCCTCCCGGATGGCGTCGGTGAAGAAGTCGATCATCGACTCGCCGAACTTGAGCAGGATGTTGCCGACGAAGCCGTCGCAGACCACGACGTCGACCGAGCCCTCGAGGACGTCCCTCCCCTCGACGTTGCCCACGAACTCCAGCCGGCTCCCCGCCAGGAGCGCGTGCGCCGCCACCGTCAGCTCGTTCCCCTTCGTCGGCTCCTCGCCGATCGAGAGGAGGCCGACCTTCGGCCGCTCTCGGCCCAGGATCTCGCGGGCGTAGAGGTGTCCCATGAGGCCGAACTGGAGGAGGTGCCGGGGCCGGGCGTCGACGTTGGCCCCGACGTCCAGGACGAGGCACGGCTCGCGTCGGGTGGGCCAGACGGTGACGATCGCCGGCCGGCTGATGGTCTCGACCCGTCCCAGCGTGGCCAGCGCGGCCGCCATGACCGCTCCGGTGTTGCCCGCCGACACGAACGCGTGAGCCTTGCCGCTCTTCTGCAGCTCGAGACCCACCCGGATCGACGATTCGCGCTTGCTCCGCACCGCCGCCACCGGAGGCTCGTCCATCCCCACCACCTGGGGCGCGTGGACCAGCCGCAATCCACTCCCGAAGCCGCGGCCGATCAGCGGCCGAACCCGCGACTCGTCGCCCACCAGCAGGATCTCGAGGTCGCTCCCCGCCTCGCGCAGCGCGGCGATCGCCCCGCGGACCGGCGTCTCAGGCGCGTGATCGCCCCCCATGGCATCGACGGCGATCGTCATGGCCACGCGGGTTCCTCCGGGTTGGTGGCTCGGGCGGCGGTCGGTGATGAAGAGCGGTCCTCGCAGCGGAATCCTCCGACCGCGGCCTCACGCCGGGAAGCGCCCTAGAACTCCTCGACGTCGATGACCTGACGCCCCGCGTAATGCCCGCAGTGGGGGCAAACGCGGTGCGGGATCTTCGGCTGCAGGCACTTGTCGCACTTCACGACCGTCGGCGCGGTCGCCTTCTTGTGAGTCCGGCGCTTCCGCTGCCGGGACTTGCTGATCTTCCTCTTCGGTACGGCCATCGTGTCACCTCGTTTTGTTGATATCCTATGTTACTGCGGCACATTGGATTGCCGCCGATCGACTCAACCTTTTTCTCCGAGGTCGAGCTTCTCCAGCTCGCCCCATCGCGAGTCCACCGTCTCCACGGTGCAACTGCATTCCTTCTCGTTGCGGTTCGTGCCGCAGACGGGGCAGATGCCCTTGCACTCCTCCCGGCAGACGGGATACCGCTCGGTCTCGAGGAACAGCCGGTCGCGAACCTGGCGGTCGATCTCGATCCCCGCCGCGCCGCGATCGATCCACACGATGTCGTCGTCGCCCGGCTCGTCGGACTCCTCGGCGTCCCGCCCGGGCTCCTGGAACACCGTCCGGAACGTCTCGTCGATCTCGACGGCGGTCGGCACCAGGCACCGGCGGCACGGCTCCAACGCCGTTCCCCGAATGCGGGCGGTCATCACGAACGTCCGCTGCGCCGGGTGGACGAGCTCGACGTCGACCCCGATCGGCTCGCGGATCTCGAAGTCGTATCCTTCGAGGACCGGATGGTCGGGACCGATCTCGAAGCGCTCCTCGAGCCGCCCCTCCCGGAGTTTGGTCAGGTCTAGTCGCATGAACGGTCGAAAATACCGCTCCGCCGAGGCGGCATCAAACCGAACGGACGCTACGGCAGGACCTCCCGCTCGCCCACGTCCCGCGAACCCGCCCCGCCCGCAGGCGCCGATCGCCCGAAGAAGAAGTCGATCTCGCGCGCGGCGTTCTCGGGGGAGTCGGAAGCGTGGATGGCGTTGCGCTCCACCGATTCGGCGTAGAGCCGGCGCACGGTGCCCTCCTCCGCCTCCTCCGGGTCCGTCGCGCCGATCGTCTCGCGGAGCGCCGAGATCGCGTCCTCGCGCTCCAGGACCATCGGCACGCAGGGACCGCTCGTCATGAACTCCACCAGGGAGCCGTAGAACGGCCGCCCGGCGTGGACCTCGTAGAAGCGACGCGCCTCGGCCGTGGAGAGTCGCTCCATTCGCATCTCCTTCACCTCGAAACCGGCGCCCTCGAGATGTGCGAGGACCTTGCCGATCCGGCTCCTCGACACCACGTCCGGCTTGATGATCGCGAGGGTTCGCTCCACGGCCATGCAGGGACTCCTTTCGAGGGATTCGGTGCGACCGCCGGGGCCGGATCAGAACTGGAGCAGTTTCCGGATCAGCGAGCGCCGGGAGATCAGTCCGACCCACCGGCCGTCCTTGGTGAGCGGGAGCGGGTCGACGTTCTTGTTCACGATGATCGACGCAGCCTCGGAGATCGACGCGTCGGTGGGAAGGCACATGACCGCCTTGCTCATCACGTCCTTCACCGACTTTCCCTCACCGGGCTGATCGATGTCGCCGTCCCCCTCGAAGGCGCGGAGGTAGCCCGGCAGGAAGGAGCGGATCAGGTCCTTCTCGCTGATCATCCCGAGGATCTCGTCGCGCTTGTTGACCACGGGGAGGCCGGAGTGGCGGCCGCGGGCCATGATCCGCGCCGCGTCGCGAAGGTCCATGTCGGGATAGACCCGCGCCGACGCGGGATCCATCACGTCCACCACGCTCAGCTTCTGGATCCGCTGGGCCCCCGCAATGGCCTCGAGGTCGGCGATCTCCTCGGCGGTCCTCGCGGCCTCGATCGCTTCGATCACGCCTTCGGTCCGGAGCATGTGCGCGGTGGTGGCGACCTCCTCCAGATAACCGCTGCCGGCCCCCTTCGAGGCGGCCACCAGCGCGAAGACGCGACCGCGGGTCTCCTCGCCCTCGGTGGGAACCCGGAGTGGCTTCTCGGTCACCCCGAGCACGACGAGCGTTCCGTCCACGGCCTCCGACCGCAGGTGCGGCAGGAACGCCCCTCCGCCCAGGGCCAGCGTGTCGTCCCCGCCCAGTCCCGAGATCTCCTTCAGGAGCCGCTCGCGGTCCACCACGTTCGGCTGCGCCGCCGCGAACTCGCCCAGCTCGTCCAGCAGCTCGGCGTACGAGGTCGCCTCGAGCCGGGGCACGATCCGCGAGGCATCGAGCGTCGGCCGCGATGGCCTACGCGCGGGCAAGGGCCCCCTCCACCAATCCGACGATCTCGGCCGGCCGCTCGGCCACCTCTATCCCGTGCTCGCGGAAGGCGGCGATCTTCTCCGCGGCCGTCCCCTCGCTGCCGGAGATGATCGCTCCGGCATGTCCCATCCGGCGTCCCGGCGGCGCGGTCCGGCCGGCGATGAAGCCGACCACCGGGATCGACATCTCGGAGTCGACCCAGGCGGCGGCCTCCTGCTCGTCGGTGCCGCCGATCTCGCCGATCATCACCACCGCGTCGGTGTCGGGATCGCCCTCGAAGAGCTCGAGGGCGTCGATGAAGGTGGTGCCGATGATCGGGTCGCCGCCGATCCCGATGCAGGTCGACTGGCCGAGATCGGCGCCGGTCAGGTGGTGGATCACCTCGTAGGTCAGCGTGCCGCTCCTCGAGACCAGACCGATCCGGCCGGGCTTCACGATCTGGCCCGGCAGGATCCCCACCTTGCACTTGCCCGGGCTGATCAACCCGGGGCAGTTCGGACCCACCAGCCGCGCGCCCCGGTCGCGCACGAAGGCCATCGCCTTCGTCATGTCGAGGACCGGGATCCCCTCGGTGAGCAGCGAGGCGAAGGCCAGCGCCTCGGCGTGGGCCCAGTCGATCCCGCCCTCCGGGCCCACGGCCTCGCGGCGGCGCTCGAGCTGCTTGACCAGCTTGGGGTGGATCGTGAAGCCCTCGGGGACCTGCAGCAGCTCCTCGTTGATGCTGCGCAGCCGGTCGCCCGAGACGGCGGTCTTCACATCGGGGCTGGGGGAGCGGTCGAGCTGGTAC
>JAHWKZ010000040.1 GCA_019347645.1 Gemmatimonadota bacterium
CCCGAGTCGTACGACGGGTTCCGCCGGCAGGTGTCGAGCACCGACCGGCCGATGGAGCACGTGCCGCCGGAGGAGATCGGCAACGCGATGGTGGCGCTGTGCCGGGCGGGCGCCGGCATGCGCCGCGACGAGCTGCTGACCCAGACGGCGACGGTGTTCGGCTACAAGCGCCGCGCCGCCGCGGCGACCCCGGCGCTCGAGGCGGCGCTGGCGGAGGCCGACCGGGTGCCGACCCTGATCTTCGACGAGGTCGATGCCGGGATCGGCGGCGTGGTGGCCCACCACGTGGCCCGGCAGCTGCGGGCGGTGGCCGAGCACCATCAGGTCATCGTGGTGACCCATCTCGCCCAGATCGCCGCCGCCGCGGACCGCCACCTCGTCGTGGAGAAGTCTCCGCGCGGAGGACGGACGGTGACCTCGGTCCGGGAAGTGAGCGGCGACGAGCGGGTGCGCGAGGTCAGTCGGCTCCTGGGTGGAGACCCCGAGCGCGACGTGTCGCGGCACCACGCGGAGGAGCTTCTCGCGGGGCGGCCATGACGGAGAAGACCGGCCGTCGCGGCACCGAGCCCGAGCGGGTCGAGGGGGGGCTGCGGCTCTTCACCCTGCCCAACGCGCTGTCCTCGACCCGGGTGCTGGTCCTCCCGGCGGTGCTCTGGCTCCTCGACCGTCCCGATCCGGCGAGCGACCGGTGGGCCATCCTGCTCCTGTTGGTGGCCGGCGCGACGGACCTGCTGGACGGATGGCTGGCGCGGCATCGCGAGGCCGTCAGCCCGTCCGGAAAGGTCGTCGACCCGCTCGCCGACAAGATCCTGATCGGGGGCCTGCTCCTCTACCTGGTCCTCGAGAGGAGCTTCCCGGCTTGGCTGGTGGTGGCCGTCCTCGCCCGCGATGTCGGATTGATGCTCGGCGCCTGGCTCTTCTTCGAGCGCGAGCGGATCGTCTTCGCCGCCGACTGGACGGGCAAGGGGACGACCTTCTTCCTGAGCCTGCTCGCCCTCGTCCACCTTCTCGAGGCGCGGGCCTGGTACCTGCCGCTCACGGTCGCGGCGACGGCCTTCCTCGCCGCCTCCCTCGTCTCCTACGGCGGCCGAGCGCTCCGCTGGCGCGGCGGCCCGGAGGCGGAAGGTGGGTGAGACGGGAGAAGCGCCTCCGCGGTTCGACGCCGCCGCCCTCCTCCGGTTGCGGCGCCTGGGCGGGAATGCCCTGGTGCGCCGGATGGCGGGCCTGTTCGTCTCGCTCGGAGAGGAGCGGGTGGCCGCCGCCCGCGCCGGCGTGGAGTACGGCGATCTGGATACGATCGAGCGCGCGGCACACTCCTTGAAGTCCAGTGCGGGCAACGTGGGAGCCATCGAGCTCCAGCGTCTCGCGGAGGCGGTCGAGCGGGCGGCCGCGGAGGGGCGCCGATCCGCGGCCGCCGCCGGCGTCGAGGAGATGGAGGCGGCTTTCGCGGAGGCGCGCGAGCGAATCGAGGAGTGGACGGAGGGAGACGGAGCGTGAACACCATCGCGTACGTGGAGGAGAACGAGGACAATCGCCTGCTCGTGAGCGCCATCCTCGGCGACCGGTTCCACGTGCGGGAGTACGCCTCGGGACCTCAGGCCCTGGCCGCGTTCCGGCGCGAGAAGCCCGACCTGGTGCTGCTCGACATCTCGATGCCCGAGATGGACGGCACCGAGGTGCTGCAGCGGATGCGCGAGGATCCCGAGCTCGCCGACATCCCGGCGCTGGCGCTGACCGCCCACGCGATGGCCGGCGACCGGGAGAAGTACCTTTCTAGGGGGTTCGACGGCTACATCACCAAGCCGATCGTCGACGAGGAGGAGCTGATATCGGAGATCGAACGGAACCTGCGGTGAGGGACCCCGAGGTCCTCGCCCACCGCCCCTCCGCGGACTGGGAGACGACCGGCACCCCTCGCGTCGTTCGCGACCGGGTGGCGGCGTACCTCGCCCTGCTCGCTCTGGCCGCCGCGGCATCCCTGGCGTTTCGGCTCGTCCGATTCGAGTTCGACCCCACCGTCCACGTCGCCCTCGAGGTGCTGTCGGTCGCGCTCGCCTTCTTCCTCGGCGCGCTCGCGCTGGTTCGCTTCTACAGCCGCAAGAACAACGTCTTCCTGTTCCTGGGGACCGGCTTCCTGGCGACCGCCTTCATGGACGCGTTCCACACCCTGGAGTCGATCCCGTTCGAGGCGATCCGGCTCGCCGGGGAGCCGGCGGCGGCTTCGGCCGGGACCTGGGTCGCATCGCGGACGGTGCTGGCGCTGTTCTTCTGCCTGAACTGGATCGGTTGGCGCAGGGAGCGGCGGTTGGGGCAGAAGGGACGGATCGGCGAGGGGGCCGTCTACCTGCTGACCGCCCTGCTCACCGTCGCGACGGTGGCGATCGTGGAGTTCGCGCCCGTCCCCGATCCGTACCACCCCGACGCGATCGTCCCTCGCGTCCAGGATCTCGTGCCGGCGGGGCTTTTCCTGTTCGCGCTGGTCGGCTACCTGTGGAAGTCCCACTGGAAGGACAACGCCTTCGATCACTGGCTCGTGGTCTCGCTGATCCTCGGCGTGGTCGGGGAGGGCTGGTTCATGGCGTTCTCGACCGCTCCGGGGGACGCCTACTACGCCGCCGCGCACGCGCTCAAGCCCGCCAGCTACCTGTGCGTGATGGTGGGGCTGTTGATCAGCGTCTATTCGACGTTCCGGCAGGCCGAGGAGAGCGCCGAGGCTCTGGCCCGCGAGGTCGTCGAGCGCGAGCGGGCCCAGGCGGAGCTGGAGCTTCGGAAGGCGTACCTCGAGAAGCTCTTCGAGAGCGCGCCCGAGGCGATCGCCGTTCTCGACGAAGAGGGGCGCCTGACGCGGATGAACGACGAGTTCACGCGGACGTTCGGGTACTCGCGCGAGGAGGCCCTGGGAGCCCGCATCGAGGACCTGATCGTGCCCGCGGACCGGATCCCCGAGGCCCGGACGTGGAAGGACCGGGTCACTCGTGGCCAGACGGTGGGATACGAGGCGATCCGTCAGCGTCGGGACGGCACCACCATCGACGCCTCCATCCTTTCGACCGCGATCGCTCTGGAGCCGGAACGGACGGCGATCTACGAGATCTATCGCGACATCAGCGCCCGCAAGCGCGCCGAAGAGGAGCTTCACAGGGCCAAGGAGGCGGCCGAGGAGGCGACCCGGGCCAAGAGCGAGTTCCTGGCCCACATGAGCCACGAGCTCCGGACGCCCTTGAACTCCGTGATCGGGTTCGCGAACGTCGTGCTGAAGGGGGCCCGCGACCGGCTCGAGGACAGGGAGGCGATGTTCCTGGAGCGAATCCGGGAGAACGGGCTTCACCTGCTTCGTCTCATCAACGACCTGCTCGACCTCTCGAAGATCGAGGCCGGTAAGATGACGGTCGATCCGGAGACGGTGGACGTGGCCGGGCTGGTCGAGGATACGGTCGGTCAGTTCCGGGGCCAGGTGATCGACCGCGACCTGGCGCTGGAGACGGAGATCCCTCGGAGGATGGCTCCGCTCACGACCGATCGCGGCAAGCTCAGGCAGATCCTCATCAATCTGATCGGCAACGCGGTGAAGTTCACCGAGCAGGGCCGGGTGATGGTCCGGGTGGAGGTCCATCCCGACACCAGGGAGCCGCGACGGATCGAGGTCGAGGACACCGGGATCGGGATTCCTCCGGAGCGGCTGCGGCGGATCTTCGATGCGTTCGAGCAGGGCGATACCGGCACCGCCCGCTCCTACGGGGGAACCGGGCTGGGGCTCACGATCTCGAGCCAGCTGTGCGGCCTCCTGGGGTACGACCTGACCGTCTCCAGCGAGCCCGGCAGGGGCTCCACCTTCGCCGTCGTCCTGACCCCGCCCGGGGGAGGTGGCCCTGAACTTGCTTCCTCGAAGGAGGGGGCGCGGGCCGCCCGGAACGGCCCTTCCGGCGGCGCGATCCGCGCTCGCTCGTAGCCCCCGCGTCGGTCCTTTGGGGATCGGACGCGGGGGTGGGGGGTGTACGCCCGCGTTCACCCCGTAACACGCGTATTCTGCGGTATAGAGGTCGGTGCGATGGAGGAGCTCAAGAGCTGGTACAGGGAGCAGCTCGTGGCCCGGATCGACGCCCTCGAGGCGGCCTCCGCTGCCCTCCGGGAGGAGGTCGCGGGGGAGGCTCGGGGGACGATACGGCGGATCGCGCACTCGCTGCGCGGCTCGGGCGGCACTTACGGCTTTCCGCGGATCACCGAGGCCGCGGCGCAGGTCGAGGAGGCCGCCGATCACGAGCTTCCAGCCCGGCTCGAGAACCTGCTGGGGGTGCTGCGCGATGTCGCAACCGCCGGAGACCCCGAGCGGCTGGGGCTCCTCGTCATCGATGACGACCCCGAGGTCGCCCAGGTCCTGCGGTGGCACCTGGGAGGTAAGAACCGCGAGATCCACGTGGCTCGCTCGGCCGAGGAGGCCGAGCAGGTGCTCGCCAATCACGAGGTGGAACTGATCGTCCTCGACCTCGTGCTCCCCGACACCGACGGGCGAAACTTGCTGATGCGTCTCCGGGAACGGGCCTCGACGGCCGCCCTGCCGGTCATCGTCCTGACGGTGAAGCACAGCGCGCTCGCCAAGAGCGAGTGCTTCGCCCTCGGGGCCGACGAGTTCTTCGACAAGCCGTTCGACGCCGAGGCGTTCGCCACCGCCGTGGCGTCCAAGCTCCAGCGCTCCCAGGAGATCTCGCGGGACTCCCGCCAGGACACGCTCACGGGTCTTCCGAACCGGGCGGCCTTCCACGAGGCGTTCCGGCGCTCGAAGGCGGCCGCGGAGCGGAATCGTCGCCCGCTGTCGATCGGCTTCCTCGACCTCGACCACTTCAAGCGCGTGAACGACGCCCACGGCCACGCGATGGGGGACGAGGTGCTGCGTCGCGCAGCCCGGGTCATTTCCGGAACGCTTCGACAATCCGATCTGATGGCCCGCTGGGGCGGCGAGGAGTTCGTCGCGCTGTTCCCGGAGACGGAGCCCGAAGGCGCACTGCGGGCGCTCGACAATGCGCGCCGGCGCTTCCGCGACGAGCGCTTCTCCAGCGACGGCGAGTCGTTCGCCCTCACGTTCTCCGCCGGGGTGGCTCCGGTCCTCGAGGAGGACGACGTGAACCAGGCGGTCGCGCGCGCCGACTACTACCTGTACCTGGCGAAATCGACGGGGCGGGACCGGGTCGTCAGCGAGAGCGCCGATCTGCCGCGGGCGAAGCGGAAGGTCCTGATCGCCGAGGACGACGAGCTCGTCGCCACCCTGATCCGGCACCGCCTCGTCCAGGAGGGGTTCGAGGTCGTTCACTACGGCGACGGCGAATCCGTGCTGGACGCCATCGGGAACAACGGGACGGATCCAGGCTTCTCGCTCGTGATCCTCGACGTTCTCCTCCCGGAGATGGACGGTTTCGAGCTGCTCTCGCGGCTTCGTCAGAAGCGGGGTATGGCCCAGGTGCCGATCATCGTCCTGACGGTGATGGGCAACGAGGAGGACGTGGTGCGGGGGCTCGCGCTGGGCGCCGACGACTACGTGGTGAAGCCGTTCTCGCCGACGGAGCTGCTGGCCCGAGTGCACCGCCTCCTGAAGCGCCAATGAGAGTGCTCCTCGTCGACGACGACCCCGAGATCCGGCACCTGGTGCACCTCGCCCTGTCGCGGGGAGGGGGCCACGTGGTGGAATGCGCGACCGGCGGCGAGGAGGCGCTCCAGAGCGTCACCGAGCGCCGGCCCGACGCGGTCCTGCTCGACGTCCTGCTCCCGGACGCCGACGGCGTCGAGCTCCTCGAGCGGCTCCGCCGGATCGAGGGCATGGCGGATGTGCCGGTCGTGTTCCTGACGGCCAAGTCGAGCCCGGCCGACGCCGAGCGCCTGCGGCGGAGCGACGCGCGAGGCGTGATCGACAAGCCGTTCGACCCCCTGGCCCTGACGGGCGAGGTCGAGCGCCTGGTCGGCTCTCCGACCGGCTCGGGCGATTAGATGCCGCTCCGCGAGGCCCTCTCGCCGAGCTCCTCCGGGGAGACGCCCGGACGAGGCTGGAGCGTGCTGGTGGTCGAGGACAGCCCCCTGCAACGGCGCCTGCTGGGCGACCACCTGCGATCGTTGGGGTTCGTGGTTCGCCTCGAGCCGGCGGCGCCCGACGCGCTGGCGTCGCTCTCGGAGGCCCGTCCCGACGCGATCCTGTGCGACATCGTGCTGCCGGGCGTGGACGGCTTCGCGCTGTGCCGCGCGATCAAGGCCGATCCCGCGCTGGACGCGGTTCCCGTCGTCCTCGTCACCAGCACCGACGTGGACGAGAGCGATCGTCTCCTGGCGAGCCGGGCCGGAGCGGCCGCCCTCGTCGCCCGGCGTCCGGGCTACGACGCGGTGGTGGAGGCGCTGGTCGGCGTGCTCGACGAGGCGCCGACGGGTGGAGAGACCGACGCCGGCGCGACCCTGGCCGACCTCCGCGATCGCTTCCTGGCCGAGGGACGCGAGGAAGTCGATCGACTCCTGGATCGAGTCGCGCCCGATGCCGATTGGGCGGATCTCTCGCGCGCGGCGCATCGCTGGATCGGCCGCGGAGGCACGCTCGGCTATCCGGGGATCGGCGAGCGCGCGCGAGAGCTCGAGGCGGCGGCCGCGGAGCACGAGCCCGGGACGGCGAGGCGGGTCCTGGAGTCGCTGGCGCGGATGTTCGCGGGGGCGCTGGCCGCCCACGCGGAGGCGGATGGCGAGCGGGCGCCCGAGCCGCGGCCGCCGGGATCCGGGCCGAGGGCGCCGGTCGCGCTCGACGGCCCGCGCGAGGTGGTACTCGCGGACGACGACGAGGCCGTCCTGGCGATCGTTCGAACCACGCTGCGGAACCACGGCTGGCGCTGTCACCTCGCCCGGAACGGAGTCGAGGCGCTGGCGCTGGTCCGACGGATCCGCCCGGCGGCGGTGATCGTCGACGTGAACATGCCCGGCCGGGACGGGTTCGAGGTCCTGGCGGAGCTCCGAGCCGGCGCCGCGACCCGGAACGTCCCGGTGCTGCTCCTCACGGCGCGGCACCAGGAGGTCGACGTCCTTCGGGGCTTCGACCTGGGCGCCGCCGATTACGTCGTGAAACCCTTCAATCCGCTCGAGCTCTCCGCGCGCCTGAACCGCCTGGTCCACTCGAGCGAGTGATCGACCCCCGCGGCCCTCGCCACTTCGGGCGAGAAGCGCGGGTGATGACAGGACGTCCAGGGTCGTCCCCCACGGGACGGCCCGATCACAGAAGGAAGGCGTCCCCGGGGCGCTGGCTCCGACCCCCCCAAGCCCCCAAGGAGCCGCGTCTCCGGTGGGCGCCTTCCACTTACTCGGAGAGCGATGGACCGCAGGACCAACCTCACGATCTGGCTTCAGACGCTCACGGTGCTCGTCGTGTACGGCGCCGCGATCGGGCTCGTCCACCGGGTGTGGTTCTCCGGGGTGGTCGACTCCCTGGTCCTCGCGCTGGTTCTGGCGTTCGCGGTCGTCCAGTCGATCGCGATCGCGACGCTCCTGCTCGCGCTGGTCGTCTCGAAGGTGATCGTGGGGAGGCGCGAGCGGCGCTTCCGGAAGGTCGAGCCCGTCGTCCGCGACCTGCTGGTCGACTGGATGACCGAGCCGGAGCCGTCCGAGGCGGAGCGCGCCCGCGGCGAGATCGAGTCGTTCGCCGATCGCCAGCCGGACGCCGTGGAGCGGTGCGCCGTCGACCTGATCGCATCGATCTCGGGGAGCGAGCTCGTCCGGTTGTCCGATCTGCTCGTCGAGATCGGGATCGTGGAGCGCTGGAGCCGGCGCTTCCGGTCCCGCGACCCCGAGCGCCGTCGCATGGCGGTGAACCGGCTGGCCCGGCTTCCGGGCGAGAGAGGCAACGGCGTGCTGCGAGACGCCTTGCGCGATCCGGAGGCTTCGGTGCGGATCGAGGCGGCCCGGGCGCTGCTGACGGGCGACGGGATCGCGGACATCGAGCGGATCTTCCACCTGGCGGTGACCGAGTCGCTGCTCGTGCGGGCCGTGCTCGTCGAGGATCTCCGGCCACACGCCATCCGGCTCGCGGAGCAGGCCATTCCTCGGGCGCTCGCCGGGGGTGATCCTCGCGAGGTGGTGGTCGCCCTGGAGATGATCGAGGCGTGGCAGAAGAGCCTTTCTGTGCCCGCGGTCGCGCCGCTGCTCCGCCACCCGCGCCCCGAAGTCCGGGCGCGAGCTCTCCGGGTCGTGCCCTACGTCTCCGGCTCGGTCGAGGTCGAGGGCGATACGCTGGCCGGCCTGGCGGACCCCCACCCCGGGGTGCGGCTGGCCGCAGCACGGGCGGCCGGCCGAATCGGGATCGAGGCGGCGATTCCCGCGCTCGAGCGGCTCCTCCACTCCCGCGATCGCGAGCTGGCCGTGGCCGCCGCCTACGCCCTGGCGGAGCTGGGAGACGGCGGCGCGGATCGTTTGGAGGCGGCCGTGCGGTCGAACCACTCCGCCGGCGCCGCGGTGGCCCTCGAGGCGCTCGAGCGGTTCCGGACCGACCGCCTGCGGCGGGCCCGGGTGTGAGCGGCGTGTACGACCTGTTGGCTCCCACGTTCCAGTGGGCGACGAAGGCGATCGTCGCCTACATGATCGGGATCAGCCTGATCTACTTCGTGATGATGATCCTCGGCTTCTTCGCCCTGAGGCGCTACCACGGTCGGCTGCTGCGGAGCGAGCGGGACGCCCTGTTCCGTTCCAGTATCGTTCCGAGAATCTCCGTTCTCGTTCCAGCCTACAACGAAGCCGGGACGATCCTCGACAGCGTGAAGGCCTTGCTGACCCTGCGCTACCCCAACCACGAGGTGGTGGTGGTCAACGATGGCTCCGTCGACGGAACGCTCGAGCGTCTGATCGAGGAGTTCCGGCTGTATCGTTCGAGCCGGGTGCCGACGGGAGATCTCGATACGTCGCGGATCCGGGCGGTGTACGAATCGTTGGACCCGATCCCCCTGGTGGTCGTCGACAAGGACAACGGGGGCAAGTCGGACGCCCTGAACGCCGGCCTGAACCATTCGCGGGCGCCGATCGTGGCGGTCGTGGACGCCGATTCGATCCTGGAGCCCGACTCGCTGCTCCACGTCATGAAGCCGTTCCTCGCCGACGGCGAGGTGGATCACACCCTCGCCTCGGGGGGGATCGTCCGCGTGGCCAACGGCTGCCGGATCGAACACGGTCGCATCGTCGAGGTCGGCGCCCCGAGCTCGGTGCTGGCCGGCTTCCAGGCGATCGAGTACCTCCGCGCGTTCCTGGGTGGTCGGATCGCCTACAGCTTCCTCAATTCGCTGCTGGTCATCAGCGGCGCATTCGGCGTGTTCCGGCGCACCGCGGTGGTCGAGGCCGGCGGGTTCCTCCTCGATACCGTGGGGGAGGACATGGAGCTCGTCGTGCGTCTCCATCGGCGGTGGCGCCGCGGCGGGGGGCGGGATTACCGCATCGTGTTCGTGCCCGAGCCGGTCTCGTGGACCGAGGCCCCGGAGTCGTTCGAGGTCCTGAACCGTCAGCGGAACCGCTGGCAGCGGGGGCTCGTCGAGAGCCTGTGGCGGCACCGCCGGATGATGCTGAACCCCCGGTACGGCGTGGTCGGGATGTTCGCCTTTCCGTACTTCCTGCTCTTCGAGATGCTCGGACCCACCGTGGAGCTGGCGGGCTACCTGCTGACGGGTGTCGGTCTCGCCGCGGGCTTCGTACCCCTCCACCTCGCGCTGCTGTTCTTCTTCGTTTCGGTCGGATTCGGGGTCCTGCTCTCGCTCAGCTCGCTCCTGCTCGAGGAGCTGACCGTGCGGCGATATCCGAGGCCGGCCGACGTGGGGCGGCTGTTCCTCGCGGCGGTCGTGGAGAACTTCGGTCTTCGGCAACTGTTGACGGTCTGGCGGACGAAGGCGCTCTTCGACGCCTTGCGCGGCGACCGATCGTGGGGCGAGATGGAGCGGGTGGGATTCCGTGCGTCCAAGCCGGACGCCGGCGCCGCTCCCTGAAGCGGCGCCGGTTCGGCTCGGCGATCCGCACGCTGGCGCGGTGCCCGATCGTCGGACACCTTTACTCTTCGCGCGAACCACGAGGCGCAGAGCGAAGGAGGGGGAGATGCCCGACGAACCGCCGAACGACGGGCCGGAGGAGAGCGAGGAGGGGACCCCCGGCGTGGTCGAGGAGCCCGAGGGGGCGGTGACCGCCGACGAGGTCCGGCACGCCGACACGGACCCCGCCTCCATCCCCGACCGCATCCCGCTGCTGGGGCTTCCCGACCTGGTTCTCTATCCATACACCATCATCCCGCTGGCTTTCGATGACGAGCGGATGATCGCCGCCGTCGACGAGGCGATGCGGGGCAGCCGGATGATCGGCGTGGTCACCCTCCGCGAGGCGGTCGACCCCGAGGAGCGGATCTCGCGAGAGGACCTGCACGACATCGGGTGCGTCGCCGTGATCCACCGCCTCGTCAAGCATCCCGAGGGAGCGATGCGGCTGCTCGTCCAGGGGATCTCGCGGTTCAGGATCCTCGACCTGGTGAGCGAGGAGCCGCACCTCGAGGCCCGGATCCTGGTGCTCCCGGAGGTCGAGCAGGAGCACTCCGACCGCATCGAGGCGCTGCTTCGCGAGGGCTACGAGCTCTCGGAAGGCGTCATCGCCGCCGCCTCCTATCTCCCCGACGAGCTCCAGCAGGCCGTCCGTCAGCTCACCGATCCCTCGAAGTTCGCCTACATGGTCGCCTCGATGGTGCGGATGGACGCCGAGGAAAAGCAGAGAGTCCTCGCGGTCGACGAGCTCGAGGAGAAGCTGACCATCGTCATCCAGGCGCTGCGCCGCGAGCTCCACGTCCTCGAGATCGGCGACGAGATCAAGAGCCAGGTCGACGAGGAGGTCAAGAAGAAGCAGCGCGAGTACTACCTGCGCGAGCAGCTCAAGGCCATCAAGGAGGAGCTGGGCGAGGCCGGCGACGAGGAAGCCGAGATCGACCGCGTCCGGCGGTGCCTCGAGGAGAAGAACGTCCCCGACTACGTCATGGAGGCCGCCGAGGAGCAGTTCGAGCGCCTCCAGAACGTCCCCGCCGCGAGCCCGGAGTATTCGGTGATCACCAGCTATCTCGACTGGCTGTGCCAGGTACCATGGACGGAGTCAACGGAGGACCACCTCGACCTGCCCGCCGCCCGGAAGGTCCTCGACGAGGACCACTACGACCTCAGGGAGATCAAGGAGCGGATCCTCGAGTACCTCGCCGTGCGCAAGCTCAAGGCGGACATGAAGGGCCCGATCCTGTGCTTCGTGGGGCCGCCCGGCGTAGGCAAGACCTCTCTCGGCCGATCGATC
>JAHWKZ010000041.1 GCA_019347645.1 Gemmatimonadota bacterium
GGACCCGTTCGAAGCCGGCGTGCTCCACAGGGTACAGGTCGAAGTGGAGGACATCTGGGCGATCGACGTCGTCACAACGCGCGGACCCCGGGTTCAGACCGATGCACCCGAGTGTGATGAGCCACAGGATGTCAGGTAGCGACCGGACCACCGGGAAATCGATGACGCTCCCCGAGCCGTGCTCGATGGCGCACGTCGCCAGCCAGTCCGGAGCGTGATCCGGGGTCCGCTTCATGAAGAAGTGTTTCCCCTTCCACCCGCTCGGGTACCGCTTCATCACCATGGCCCGCCCCTCGATGTGCGGGAGCAGCACGGGAGCCACGTCCGCATAGTACTGCAGCAGGTCGCCCTTCGTATGACCCCGGTCCGGCCAGAACGGTTTGCCCAGGTTCGTGAGCCGGAGCCCGCATCCGGCGGCGTTGACGAGGATCGGCCCCCGGAACTCCTCCAGCGGGTCGACGTTTCTGCGGGCGAGCCGCTCGGCCCATCGAAGACGCCCGGCGTGGGCGTGGAGCGCCCCGCAGCAGCGGAAGCCCTCCGGCACGACCACCCGCCAGGCGTTGTACGCCAGGACCTGGGCGGTATCCCCGTTGACGCCGGGCAGCAGCACCGACTGGAGGCAGCCGGGATGGAGCGCCACCGTGCCCCGCGGGCTCGGCGCGGGCCCCTCCCTGTCGGCGTCTCCGGGCTCGACGACGGCGGGCAGCCGCCAGCGCCGCGAGGGCGGCGGGACGGCCCGTGGCGCGGCGGCCTCGAGCGCGGCCAGGCTCGGCCACCGCGCCTCGATCGTCCTCCGGACCGTCTCCAGCCGGCCGATCGTCCGGCGGTAGAGCCGCAGCAGCCGGACCGCCCAGCGCAGCCGCGCCGGCGAGCCGACGATCTCGTCGAGCAGCCAGTCGAGGACCGGCAGGGACGGGCGATGCAGGCTGCCGGCCTCCTCGGCGGCCTCGCGGGCGGTCTCGAGGAGCCGCCCGAACTGGACCCCGGCGGGACACGCCGTCTCGCACGCCCGGCACCCCACGCAATACCCCATGGCGTCGCCGAAGGCGGGGTCGCCGGCCTCCATCTCGCCGTCGGCGACGGCCCGCATCAGCCGGATCCGGCCCCGGGGATTGGCTCGCTCGAACGGCGTCATCGAGTACGTCGGGCACGCGGGCAGGCACATCCCGCACTGGATGCACTGGGCGAGGAGGTCGTCACCGGGATGGAGACCCGGCCGGCTGGAGGCGGTGGTCTCGGGCCGCGTCACGTCGCGTCGACGAAACGGGGATGGCCGAGCGGAGGGCCCTCGCAACGCGGGGCGGGGTCGAAGATCTTGCCCGGGTTCAGGACGTGGTTCGGATCGAGCGCCGCCTTGATCTGGCGCAGGAACCGGACGCCGGGCTGGCCGAGCTGGCGCGGCAGGAACCGCTTCTTGGCGAGCCCCACGCCGTGCTCGCCCGTGATCGTGCCGCCGAGCGTGATCGTGGCGGAGAAGATGTCCTCGAAGGCGGCCTCCGCCCGAGCGACCTCCGCGGCGTCGCGGCCGTCGATCAGGCAGGTGGGGTGGAGGTTGCCGTCGCCGGCGTGGCCGAACACGCCGATCGTCACGTCGTGCCGCTCGGCGATCGCGCGGATCCGGCCGAGGAGCTCGGGTACCGCCGAGGGCGGGACGGTAGCGTCCTCGAGGATCGCCGTGGGGCGCAGGCGGGCCAGCGCGGTGAAGGCCGCTCGGCGGGCGGTCCGGAGCTCGTCGGCATGATCGGGCGAGGCGGCGTGCCGGACCGTCGTCGCCCGCTCGGCGCGGCACGTCCCGGTGATGGAGTGGGCGTCGTCGTCGACCGCCTCGGCCCGGCCGTCGACCTCGATCAGGAGCATCGCCTCGACCTCGTCGTCGAGGCCCACGCCCGCGAACGACTCGACCGCCCGGAGCGTCGTCCGGTCGAGGATCTCGAGGGTGGAGGGGAGGATCTTCGACGCCGCGATCGCCGCCACGGCGGCGCCGGCCGCCTCCACCGTGGCGAACGTGGCGAGGATCGTGCGGGTCGTCGGCGGCTTCGGGATCAGGCGGACGAGCACCCGGGTGAAGACGCCGAGGGTTCCCTCGCTCCCGACCATGAGGCTCACCAGGTCGTAGCCGGCCACGTCCTTGAGCGCCTTGCCGCCGAGTTGGACGAGCTCTCCCGTGGGGAGCACGACCTCCAGCCCGCGGATCCAGTCCTTCGTCACCCCGTATTTGAGCCCCCGCAGACCGCCGGCGTTCTCCGCCACGTTCCCGCCGATCGTGCAGACCTTCATCGATCCCGGATCGGGCGCGTAGAAGAGGCCGAGCTCCTCCACCGCCTGGTGGAGGTCGGCCGTCACCACGCCGGGCTCGACCCAGGCGCAGCGGTTGGGTTCGTCGATCTCGAGGATCCGGTTCCAGGTCGGGAAGAGCAGCACGACGGCGTCGGCGGACGGAACCGCGCCGCCCGACAATCCGGTCCCCGCGCCCCGCGGGACGACCGAGAAGCCCTCCTCGTTCGCCAGCCGCACGATACCCGCGACCTCCCCGGCGTCTCGCGGGACCACGACCGCCGCGGGACGAGCCCCGAGCAGCGGCGTGGCGTCGCCGGCATAGGTGAGGAGATCCTCGCGGGCGGTGAGGACGCGGTCGCGGGCGGTGAGCTCCTGCAGGCCGACGATCGCACGTTCGGTGAGCATCGAGGCCCTATACTAGCGTGAAAGAGGATCGGCTTCCATTTCCGGCGGTGGAACCCCCCCGCGGGTCGGTCTATCTTCGAGGCGTGAGAGCGCTTCGTGTCGCCTGTTCCCTGGTTCTGGCCTGCGGCTTCGCGGCCGGGTGCAGCCAGCGCGTGACGCCCGAGGAGGAGTACTCCGAGGCGGACCGGGAGCGACCGCTCGTGGACCCGTCCCGGCTCCCGCCGGGGATGGCGGACGGCCGGGGTGGCGCGCCGCCGCCGTCCCTGGCCGAACCGGCGGCGGACGCCATCCGGGGCACGATCTCGCTCCCGGAGGGCGTGGAGCCCGCCGGAAGCGAGGGCGGTGCGCTGTTCCTGTTCGTGCGTGCCGCGGACGCCGCGGGTGGTCCGCCCCTCGCGGTCCAGCGCCATGCCGCTTCGGCCCCGCCGCTGGTCTACGCGATCGGCTCCGAGAGCAGGATGCTGGGCGACGGCTCGCTTCCCGACCGGGTGGTCGTGGAGGCGCGACTCGACGCCGACGGCGACGCCATGACCACCGACCCGGGGGACTGGACGGCCCGGAGCGAACCGGTGGCGCCGGGCGCCGACGGCGTCGACCTCCTCCTGAGCCGGTAGCCCGGTCATGATCGTCCGGGAACTGCCGGACGGACTCCTCTGCTTTCGACAGCTCGACCACGCCGCCCTCTCCGGCCTCCTCGGGGACCATTGGGGGAGCGACGTGTTTCCGACCTGGATTCCCGGCGACTCCGTGCGGCTCGCCGTCCGCCGCCACGATGCCGGATGGCCCGAGCTCGACGCTGTCTCGACGGTCGACCCCGAGACGGGCCGACCCCTCGACTACAGGACGATCGGTCTGGACGACCGCCTCGACGTCGCCGAGCGCTCGGTGGCCCGAATCGCCGCGATCGATCCCTATGCCGGGTGGCTCGTCTCGCGCCACTTCGCCTCCTTCATGGAGGGATCCGACGCACCGGAGGCGATCCGGTGGGTGGTCGACCAGGTCGGCCGCCGGGCCGGCATGCTGGCCCGCTCCCGCGCCCGGGTGGGCCGCGATGCGCTCCATCCGCACGTGCTGGAGGCGAACCTCGACTGGCTCCAGCTCCTGGACGCCGTCTCGCTGGCCCTGTGCCATGACTGGAACGCGTGGGAGAGCCGGCCGACGGCGCTCGAGTACGGGGAGGAGACCGGCGTGTTCCGCTACCGGAGGGTGGGGTCCAGCGGGGCCTCGATCGAGGGCGCGCTCGCGCCCTGGCCGTTCGTCGCCGGTCGCGTGGTCGGGAAGATCCCGGCGGTGGCCCTGCCGCGGGCGACGTGGGAGTCGGCCGAGGCGCTCGGAGAGGCGTGGGAGGCGGCCGAGGAAGTCGACGTGGAAGTCGCCCTGATCGCCGGGTAACTTCCGATCCATGGCCGATGCCGCCCCCGCCTGGCTCTCCGCCTGGAAGGGCGCCCGCGATTCGGCGGCGCTCTTCGACCTCTCCGCCTCGCTGGTCGAGGTCACCGGGCCCGAGCGCCTGTCCTGGCTGAACACCCTCGTCAGCAACAAGGTCGACGACCTGGAGCCGGGCGAGTCCGCGCGCGCGTTCCTGCTGAACCCCACCAAGGGACGGGTCCTCGCCGACTTCCTCGTGTGCGAGACCGGCGAGGCGGCGTGGCTGGAGTGCGCGGGCGACTCGGCCGGCGTGGTGATGGAGAACCTGCGCAAGTACTACTTCGGTCAGGAGGTGGAGTTCGAGGACCGCTCCGGCGAGTGGTGGATCGGCTCCCTCCAGGGACCGAAGGCCCACGAGATCCTGACCGGGGTCGTCAACGACGTGCCGCCCGCCGACGAGGGCCAGCACGAGACGACGACGATCGGCGGGGTCGAGATCCGGGCCCTCCGCTGGAGCGACACCGGGCTGCCGGGCTACCACCTGTGGGTCCCTCTCGAGGCCGCCGCCAGCATCCGCACCGGGCTCGAGGAGGCCGGCGCCGCGCCCGGCCACGAGGTGGCGTGGACCGTGCTGCAGATCGAGGGCGGCGTGGCGGCCTACGGGCGGGAGCTGACCGACGCGACCATCCCCTTGGAGGCCCCCACCGCTGAGGCGATCGACCACCGGAAGGGCTGCTATCCCGGCCAGGAGGTGATCGCGCGGTTGTGGGCCCGGGGGCGCCCGGCGAAGGAGCTTCGCGGCCTCGTCTTCGAGGGCGAGGACGACCCCCCGGCCGCCGGGACGACGCTCGACGCCGAGGACAAGAGCGGGGTCGCCACGGTGACCGCGAGCGGGAGGAGCCCCGAGCTCGGGGCCGTGGCCCTCGCCTACGTCCACCGCGACTACCTGGAGGCCGGGACCCGGCTGGTCGCCGACGGCCGCGCCGCGGAGGTCGCCGACCTCCCACTCCGGGAGAGTGCCGAGCCGCCCTCCGAGGAGCCGCCTCCCATCGATCCGACCCGATGAAGATCTACACGAAGAAGGGCGACGCCGGCGACACCGGCCTCTTCGGGGGCGGCCGGGTTCCCAAGAGCGATCCCCGGGTCGCCGCCTACGGCGAGATCGACGAGCTGAACGCGTGGATCGGCGTGGCGCGCGCCTGGTGCGCGCGGGACGAGGTCCTGGCGGCGCTGGACGAGATCCAGCGCGACCTCTTCGCCGTGGGCGCCCTCCTCGCCACCCCGAACCCCGACCGGAGGAAGGGCGGCAAGTTCGAGCTGCCGGGCGAGCGGGTGGAGGCTCTGGAGCGCCGGATCGACGGATGGCAGGAAGACCTTCCGCCCCTCGAGGCGTTCATCCTCCCCGGTGGCGGCCGTACCGGCGCGCTCCTTCACGCCGCCCGCGCCGTCTGCCGCCGCGCCGAGCGCGCCATCGTCGCGCTCGACGCCGACGACCTCCCGGACACCCTGCTCCCGTACGTGAACCGCCTGAGCGACTGGCTGTTCGTCTGCGCGCGGTGGGTCAACCAGGAGGAGGGCGTCGGGGAGGCGACGTGGTGAGCCGAGCGACGTGCTCCACGCGGCCGCCCCGGGCTCCTAGACCCGCAGCTCCCGGGCGTTCTCCGCCTTCACCTTCCCGTCCCCCAGCTTCACCAGCTCGAATTCGATGATCGCGCCGCTGTCCCGCAACCGCGCGAACCGGTCGTTGGTGACCGGGTAGCCGTTCTCCCCCTCGAAGTCGTTGATGTGGAGGAAGACGTCGTCGCGGACGTCGTCGATTCCCAGGCCCGTCTGCACGGTCAGGAAGCCGTACCCCTTGTCCTCGACCACGTGGTGCATGTACCCGCGGGTCCGCTCCGGCTGCTCCCGGTCGGAGGGAAGGACGTCGGGATAGAGGAAGCCGGAGAAATGGGTGTCGACCTCCTCCAGCAGCTCCGTACTCACGTTGGCGAACGACAGCAGGTCGACCCGTTTGCCCCGGTTCTGGATGGCGCGGACGAGCCGCAGGAAATCCCCGTCGCCGGTTCCCAGGAGCACGTAGTCGAGGTTCTCGCTCTGGAGCAGGGCGTCGACCGCCAGGTCGAGATCGACGTCGGCCTTCACCACCGTCTCGCCCTCCACCTCGCCGCGGTAGCGCTGGACTCGCTTGAGCACCAGGTGGTAGCCCTCGCGGCGGATCGCCGTGCGGAACTGCTTCTTCTTCTTCCGGAACTCGGCGTCGGACGCCTCCCGCTCGCGGTCGATCGCCATGTAGGCGTTCGCCCGCACTACGGTGGCTCCCTGGGCTTCCACCAGCTCCCGCACGGTGCGGAACCGCATCCCCCACCCGCCGTTGCGGACGAGGTTGTCCAGGTCCAGGAAGATTCCGGCCTTCAACATGATTTCGGGCCTATTCGACGGGGTCTTCGGTGGCGTAGATGACCGGGGCGAGCCAGGGGACGAGCGTCAGCTCGCGGTCCTCGAGTCGGACGGTGATGCCGTGCTCCTCGTCGAACTCCACGACCTCGAACGCGACCCCCTTCTCGAAGCCCATCTCGACGAGGCGGCGCTCGACGTCCTCCTCGCGCCAACGGATCCCGACGACGCGGCCGCGCTCGCCCTGACGCATGAAGTGGAGGGGAAATTCGACGACCATAATCGTTCTCGATCGAGAATAATTCCTGATCCGTCGACGGTCAAATGGCTCTCGGGACACCCGTCCCTAGTCGACGAAGACCTTTCGCGCGAGGTCCAGGCCCACCGACACCCTCCCGTCCTCGTGCTCCAGGGTGATCGTCCCGCCGTAGGGGGCGCGATCGACGACGGTGATGCGGGTCCCGGGCACCAGCTCCAGCGAAGCCAGGTAGCGCAGGAATTCCCCGTCCCGATCGGAGACCCGCTGCACGGTGACGGCCTCACCGGCCTCGACTTCGGAGAGCGGGCGGAGCGCGTCGGGCGGCATCGACCCCGACTTCGGCGGGATCGGATCGCCGTGCGGGTCGGTCGTCGGGTGGCCCAGCATGGCGTCGATCCGGTCCTCGAACTCCTCGCTGATCACGTGCTCCAGCCGCTCCGCCTCGTCGTGCACGGTGTCCCAGGAGTAGCCGAGCGCCTCGGCGAGGTAGAGCTCGATCAACCGGTGATGGCGGATCACCTCGAGGGCGATCTTCTCGCCCGCGGACGACAGCGAGACGCCCTTGTAGGGCACGTAGTGGACGAGCTTCATCTCGGCGAGGCGCTGCATCATGTTCGTGGCGCTCGCCGCCGAGACGTCCATCCTGTCGGCGATCGCGGACGTCGACGCCCGCCCGGCCACCTCGCGTCCGACGGTGTAGATCGCCTTGAGGTAATCTTCGATCGGAGGGGTGATCTCGGGCAGGGTCTCGCGCGTCATTTGGCGTGGAATGTGGTCCTTCCGACCCCGCGGGTCAATCGGGAGACGGGATGGCGGCGAGGCGCGCGGTCGCCGTGCGGACCCGGCTCGGCTCGACCGGATCCGTCCAGGCGAAGACGGCCTCGTCGCCGGAGAGCGCCATCCTCGGGAACCCGCTCGCCCGGGCATAGCTGGTCCGCGCCACGGTCACCGGCTCGCCGAGCCGGCCGTCGGAGCCCACGCGCCGGGCGAGGATCAAGCCGTTTCCGTCCTCCGCGCGCTCCAGCCACGACACGAGGGCCTCGCCGCTCTCGAGAAGCGCCACGTCGACCCGTCCCTCGGGAGCGCCTGCGTCGATGCCGACCGGCTCGCCGAACGTGGCTCCGGCGTCCGTCGAGCGAGCCAGTCGCACCCGCAGCGTATCGCGGGCCGCGGTATACCAGGCCACGGCGACCCGCTCTCCCCGGGCGGCGATCGCCGGCCCGTTGACCGGACAGGCGGCGATCTCCCAATCGTCGGGATGGATCCGGGCCGGATCGCTCCACGCTCCGCCCACCAGCCGAACGACGGATATGTCCCGGATCTCCTCCGGAGAGCGGTCGCGGTACGCCACGACCGGCCCTTCGGCGGCGATCGCCACGTCGGTCTGGCAGCAATCGCAGACCCGACCGTCGAGCAGCGCCTCGTCCTCCACGGCTCCCGCCGCGATCCGCGCGGCCCGGAGCGTCATCTCGGCGCCCGGATCGCCGGGTTCGCGGCCGGCGTACTCCCGCCCGTCCAGCCACACGAGCCCGAGCCCCCCGTCCTCGGCCGGAAACATGGAGACGAAGCCGTGCTCGGTCTCGGTCCCGTCACGGTGGGGGACGACCGGATCGCTCCACGTCTCCCCACCGTCGGCGGAGCGGGCGACGAGGACGTCGTAGGCGTACGTGCCGGGCCCGCTCTTCGCGAGCCAGTGGGCCGCCAGGGCGCCGTCGGGGAGCTCGAGGATCGAGGGGAAGTCGGCCCAGTTGACGAACCAGTGCTCGCCGCGGGCGATCGTCCGCGGCTCCGACCACGCGCCCCCGGTCCGGGTGGCGAACCGGAGGGCGTGACCGTCCCCCTCGGGCTCGATCCACGAAAGGTAGACCCGCCCGCCCTCGCCGACGGCGAGAGCAGGCTCGCCGCTGCCGGCGGCGGCCGGCGCATCGATCTCCTCGACGACGGTCTCCGCCCCCGCTGCGGACGGCTCGGGGATCTCGGCGTCGCACGCGAGGAGCGTCGTGGCGAGGGCGGTGGCGAGGAGGAGGACACGGAGGGCGGCCACCTCGGCAATCTAGATGCGGGCCCGATCTCGGGCTAACCTCGGTGCCATGAAGGGATGGCACCGAACCGCGAATCGAGGAGGAGACCATGGGTGACGTCGTCTACGTCTCGGAGGTCGGAATCGAGCGCAAGGCGGGAGCCGTCCGCCACGCGTACCTGCCCGCGTCGGAGGAGCCGGTCGTCTTCGGGGTGCACGGGGCGGTGGCCTCGCATTACGGCGTCTCCGAAGCCGCCATCGAGCCGCGCCCGACGACCCTCGACTACGTCGTCGCCGCGGCCGCCGGTTGACTCACGGGAACCTTCGGGGGCGCGCTGGAAGCGCGCGGAATCGACGCGAGCGAGGGGCGGCTGACGGCCCGGGCGAGGGGGGAGGTCGAGGACGAGGAGGGGGTCCTGATCCTGAAGCGGATCGTGGTCGCCTATCGGCTGTCCGCTCCGTCCGAATCGAGGGAAACGATCGAGAGGGTCCACGAGATCCACCACCGACACTGCCCGGTCTACCGCTCGCTCGAAGGAGCGATCGAGATCACCACCGAGCTCGAGATGGAGGAGGGAGAATGACCGATCCGAGGGAAGGACTCCACGGCGCTTTCGCCACGGCGATCCTCGTGGCCTCGATCGCCGTCGGCTGCTCGACGGAGCGGAACGCTACGCGGTCGCCGGAGGTGGATCCCACCGGGGAGGCCACCGCCACCGTCCAGCCGCGCCCGGCGGCGGACTCGCTGCCCGACGCCATCCTCGGCGTGGCGCCGCCCCCGCGCGGGGAGGTCGCCCGCTACTTCGCCGACGACCCCGGCACGACCGGCTACCTCGTCGTTCCCGAAGGTGAAGGCCCCTTCCCGGCGGTGATCCTGATCCATGAGTGGGACGGCCTGAACGACCGGATCCGGCAGGTGGCCGACGCGATGGCGGACGAGGGGTATCTGGCCCTTGCGGCCGACCTTTATTCGGGACGGACGGGGGCGAACCGCGAGGAGAACCGGCGCTGGTCGAAGAAATCCGCGGCAAGCCCGACTACGTGATCGCCAATCTCGATGCCGCTCAGGAGTTCCTCCGGGACCGCGGAGACGTCACCGGGAAGATCGCCACACTGGGGTGGTGCTTCGGGGGCGGCGTGGCGCTCTCCTACGCGCTCGGCGGCGACCGTCACGATGGAACGGCGATCTTCTACGGCTCGCTGGTGACCGACCCCGACACGCTCGCGGCGATCGACCACCCGATCTACGGCACCTTCGGAGCGATGGACCGGGGCATCCCGCCGGAGGAGGTGGAGCGGTTCGTGACGGCGCTCCGGGAGGCGGGCATCGAGAACGACGTCCACGTCTACGACGAGGTCGGACACGGGTTCTGGCTGTGGGTGGAAGAGGATCCGGCGACGCGGCGCGCGCCCGCCCTCGACGCCTGGCGGCGCCTGATGGACTACCTCGAGCGGACGCTTCGAGCCGAATGATCAGCGGACGGGCGCGTTCTCCAGCTCCGGATGCAGCCGGATCAGGTCGTCCCTGCGGAAGTAGTCCCAGGTGAACGCGAGGCCGTCGACCGTATGGGCCGCGAGAGAGAGCCGAGTCGGGCGCCAATCGGCCCGGTCGGCCGTCCCGCTTTCCGGGACGAGCGTGGCCGCCCAATGGATCGTCGAGTCGGCGAGCGTGAAGCCGAAGTCCGTCTTCGTGGTGAACGACAGCGCACGCCCGTTCCACTCGGCGTCGCGGAACTGGACGAACCAGGTGCGGCCGTGGAGCGGGAAGCGGAACTCGCCGTGGAAGGGCGCGCCGCCGCCCTCGATCCGAGCCTCGTAGAGGGCCGGCTCGCCCGAGAATGAGACGGTGTACCAGGCTCCGAGCACGGAGCGGGGGTCCGGCTGACCGGCGAGGGGATCGGTCACGGCGTCGCACGCGACCAGAGAGGTCGCGGCGAGGAGGGCGAGATTCACGAGCGGATGCCGCTTCAGCATCGCCCAAGCTCGGCCTGGCGGCGCGTCGGGCGACTCAGCGGGTGCGGTAGCGGGATGTAGTGTGTCGGCGCGTTCCATGATGTTGCTCCAGTCCAGGGGGGAATCGAGATCGACGGGGACGAAGCCCGGCGCGCCGTGCTCGACGCGCCGGGTTGGTGATTACGACGCGGAGCTCCAGCTCTCCTCGTG
>JAHWKZ010000042.1 GCA_019347645.1 Gemmatimonadota bacterium
CGCCGCCGAGGGCATACGGAGCATGCGCGTCTCCTTCCCCGCGATGCTGCCCTCGCCTGGCAACGGATGCGGATCGTGATCGGTCATCGCCCTCCTCCTACGGGAAGAGGGCGCTCTGCGTTTCACTCGTCCTGCCGGGAATCGGGCCGCGGCGCTGCGGACCCGGACGGCCATTGTTCCGCAAGTGCTGGTATTCTAGCAGTAGGACCCTAGCACGTCCGGCGGGCTTTTGTCAAATGCCGCTCGGGAACCGCTCCCTCAGCGGCCGAGGATCTCGATGCGGGCGGCATCGAAGATCGGCGGGATCGACCAGTATTCCTTCAGCGACGCGGAGGCGCGCAGACGGTCGCCCGGCCGCGGTCCGATCGAATCGCCGGGGCGGCCCGTGCCGTCGCGGGTGACGATGGCGGTGCCGGGCCACACGACCAGGCCCCGCACGTCAAGGATCGACGAGGAGCCGGGCCGGATCGAGATCCAGACCACCCCCAGCGCGCCGTCGGCGGGCGGCTCCGGCGAGAACTCGACTATGCGGCCTTCGAGGCGCTGGCTTCCAGGGGCGAGGTCGGGCGGCCCCGGCTCGGTCGCGGCACTGAGGGCTGGCATCGGCACGGGCACCTCCGACCTCGGAGTGAGGGCTGGGGACCCCCGGGGCGGTGGAGGGCGAGTCTCCCATCGCCCGTCGGGGCTCGTGACTCCATCCTAGGCAAAGCGATTCGAGAGCGCGGTCCTGGTGCAGCGAACCGCTCCCCAGCTGCAGCGAACGGTCGGATCCTACCCGCCGGCGCGGCTCTTTTCTTGTAGGGATGTAGCGGGCGCGTCCGCCGGCTCCCACAGCTCCACCTTGTTCCCCTCCGGGTCCAGCACCCACGCGAACCGGCCGTACTCGTACTCCTCCATCTCGCCCACCTCCTCGACGCCGGCCGCGCGGAGCTGGTCGAGGAGCCCGTCTAGGTCGTCGACCCGATAGTTGAGCATCCACGGCTTCTCGCTGGGGTCGAAGTAGCGTGTGTCGGCGTCGAACGGACCCCATGCCGTCCGCGCGATCTTGTCGGGCTCGTCCACCGACCGCCACAGGAACGAGACGTAGCCGCCGGGATCCGGCTCGACCCCGAGCCGGTCCCGATACCACGCCTTCATCGCCTCGGGGTCCTCGGCCTTGAAGAACACTCCGCCCAATCCGGTCACGCGCGCCATGGAGCCTCCCTTCGCTACGAGTCGGTCAGGATACAGCCGGGGAGCCGGTCGTGGACCGACCGGTACGGTGGCTATAATCTTTCCCGATGATGTCTCCCGGTCCATCCCGTCCTCTCCGCTACCCTCGTCCAGGAGTCGCCCGATGCGTCGCCGTCTCCCCGCCCTGCTCCTCTTCGCCGTGGTGATCGTCCTCCCTTCCGACGCCGTCGCCCAGGAGGTCCCCCCCACACCGAACGAGGACGACATCCCCCAGCCCGTCCCGGCCGAGATGACGCTGGCGGGCGCGGAGCGGCCCGACATCGGCCGGTTCCTGAACGTCCGCACGGCGTTCGCTCCCTCCCTCTCGCCCGACGGGGGGCGGGTCGCGTTCCGGACCCAGATCACCGGGAAGCCCCAGCTCTGGGTGGTGGGTGCCGAGGGCGGCTGGCCGCACCAGCTGACGTTCGGGGAATCGGTCACGTTCCACGCGTGGTCGCCGACCGGCGAGTGGATCGCCTACGGCAGCGACCGCGCCGGCAACGAGCGCGAGGGGTTCTGGCTGATCTCGCCCGACGGGACCGAGGAGCGCGAGCTCCTGGCGCCGTCGGAGGCCTTCCGTGTCTTTGGAGCGTTCACCAGGGACGGCCGCCACATCCTCTACGCCACCACGGAGCGGAACGGCGTCGACTTCGACATCCACCGCCTCGACGTCGAGACCGGCGAGGACGAGGAGATCCTCCGCGGCCGGATGGGGCTCTACGTGGCGTCGATCGCGCCGGACGGCTCGAAGGTCCTGCTGACCGAGTCGCGCGGCGAGGACGCCGAGGACGTGATGCTCTTCGACGTGGCGACGGCCGCGCTCGATACGCTGTTCGCGCCCGAGGACCGGGCCGCCCACGGCTCCTTCGCCTGGCGTCCGGACGGGAGCGGGTTCTACCTCTCCACCAATCAAGGCCGCGAGTTCGCCGGTCTGGCGACCTACGATCTCTCCACCCGCGAGCTCGAATGGGTCGAGGTCCCCGAACGGGATGTCGAGGACGTCGAGCTCTCCCACGACGGAACGTATCTGGTCTGGACCACCAACGAAGGCGGCTATTCGGCGCTCCACGCCCGGGACCTCCGGAGCGGCGCGCCGGTCGCATCGCCCGATCTCCCGCGCGGGATCCATTCGGTGACCTGGGCCGACGAGGCGAACGTGGCCGCGATCTACGTCGAGGGGCCGCGCGTGCCGGGCGACGTCTGGACGTGGAGCCCGGAGACCGGTGCGCTCCACCGGGCCACCGACTCGGATGCCGCCGGTCTGGACCTGACCCGAATGGTCATCCCCGAGCCGCACGACTTCCCCGCCCGGGACGGCGTCACCCTCCACGGGCTCCTCTACCTCCCGCGCGAGTCGTCCGGGAGGCCGCCCGTGCTCCTGTCGGTCCACGGCGGTCCGACCAGCCAGGCGCGACCCGACTTCGACGCCGTGACCCAGTACCTGCTGACCCGAGGGATCGCGGTCTTCGACCTCAACTATCGGGGCTCCACCGGCTTCGGAAGGTCGTTCGCGCGGCTCAACGACCGCCGGGAGCGCGCGGTGGAGTACCTCGACATGGAGGACGCGGTGAAGTGGCTCGCCGAGCGGGAGCTCGTCGACGCCTCGCGGGCCGCGGTCATGGGGGGCTCCTACGGCGGCTATCTCACGATGGCGGCGGTGACACGCCTGCCCGAGGTGTTCGACGCCGGCGTCGCGTTCGTGGGCGTGTCGAACTGGGTGACCGCGCTCGAGGGCGCCAGCCCTCAGCTGAAGGCCAGCGATCGGATCGAGTACGGCGACATCGACGACCCCGAGGACCGCGCGTTCTTCGAGTCGATCAGCCCGATCACCCACGTGGCGGACGTCGAGGCCCCGATCATGGTGGTCCACGGCGCCAACGACCCGCGGGACCCCGTCGAGGAGAGCGACCAGTTCGTGCGCGCGATCCGCGAGCACGGCGGGACGGTCGAGTACCTCCGCTTCCCCGACGAGGGGCACGGCATCCGCAAGCTCGAGAACCGGCTCATCGCCTACCGGCGGATCGCGGATTTCCTGGAGCGGAACCTGGGGATGGTGGAGGTCTCGCTGGGCGGTCTCTAGCGCCTCGGGAGATCGACCCGCGGGGCGCCGCCGTTCACCTGTTCCAGGCGGTCGCCTGTGCGACCCCCACCTGCAGCGTCAATCTCCCGTCCTCCGTGAACGCGTCCCATTCGGACACGACGTCCCGCTGGAGCGCGGCGCGACGTTCGTCGTCGACTTTCGCCACCGCGGCCGCGAGCGGGGTGCTGCACACGTACTGCCAGAGGAACTCCGCGGGGGCCGGAAGCCGCAGGGTCCGGGTGCTCGAATCGATGGAGACGTCGCCGAAGCCGGCGTCTTCCAGGAGCTCCTCCAGCTCGCGAGGCTCGTGGAGGGAGAACACCACGTTCACGAAGTTCGCGAGCTCGGGCGAAAGATGACGCGCCAATCCTTCCGCCAGGATGGTGAGAACCCGGGGTGTGGGTCCGGGAACGTTCAGCGCCAAGCGACCCCCGGGCGCCAGGACGCGCCGCATCTCTCGCAGCGCAGCCCGCTTGTCCGGGAAGAACTGAAGCCCCATCTGGCAGAGCACCACGTCGTACGCCCCGTCGGGGAGCGGAATCGCGTCGGCGCTCGATTCGTGCCAATCGATCTCTATGTCTCGCGGAGTCGCGGCGCGGGCGGCCGCGAGCATGCCGGGATTGACGTCCAGTCCGGAGACGCTCCCCGTCGGGCCGACACGCTCCGCCGCGAGCCGCGCGACGACGCCCGTGCCGCAGGCGACATCAAGCACCCGATCGCTGGACTGGAGCGAAGCGAGGTCGACGAGAGGCGCGGCCAGGGGCGCTCCGATCGCCGGCACGAAGTACCGCTCGTAGTTCTCGGGAGCGCTCCCTCCGTACGTCTCGAAAGAGGGCGTTCCCGCCGTCCCGGCCTTCGATCGCTCGGTGCGGCCGGTGGCCCGGCGCTCGCTCATGATCCCTCCCCTCCTCCTACCCTTCACGTCTAACGCGACACGTGCGGCATCGTCAAGTTTCCGAGTGGGGAGGCCTCGATCGATGAGGGGCTCCTGGACCACCTCGAAAGGTGAGACCTTCCGCGCCTGGGTGATCAGCGAGCAGGAGCCCCTTCACATGGATCCCGGGACGGCTCCATCCTCCCCCATTCACCCTCGCCGTTCCATCGTCCTGCAGCGGACCGTCCGCATGCCGCAGCGAGCCGCGCCACGAAGAAGTGGTTGATCAGAGGGACTGCCCCAGGAACTCCTGGAGCTGCTTCCGGCGGGAGCGGCTGAGCTTCAGCGTCGTCCCGTCTTCCAGGACCACGGCGTAGGCGCCGTGGAACCAGGGCTGGAGCTCCTGTACGCGGTCCAGGTTCACGATCGTGGAGCGATGGATCCGGACGAAGCGCGCGGGATCGAGCTTCTCCTCGAGGCTGGTCAGGCTCTCGCGAATCGTGTGGACGGTCTCGCCGACGTGGATCTTCGCCAGGTAGTCGGCCGCCTCGACATAGTCGATGTCTTCGGTCTTCAGGAAGAAGATCCGGTCGTCCTCCCGGATCACCAGGCGATCGATCCTCGGCGAGCCGCCCGGTGGAACGGGCTCGGGCGCCGGAGTGCCGGCCTCCGCCTCTTCCCGGGCATCGAGCAGGCGGAGCAAGTGGCTCCGCAGGTCCGCCGTCTCCCGCTCCTCCACGCGCTGGATCGCGCGCCGGAGCGTCCGCTCGAACCGCTCGTCGTCGAACGGCTTGAGGAGATAGTCGAGGGCCTGATAGTCGAAGGCCGCCAGCGCGTGCTCGTCGTAGGCGGTGACGAAGACGACCACGGGAGTCCGCGCGAGCTCGGCTTCGGCGAGCGCCTCGAATCCGTCCTTCTCGGGCATCTGGATGTCGAGGAACACGAGATCGGGCTCGAGCTCGGCCATGGCGTCGGCCGCGATGGCTCCGTTGGCGCACTCCCCGACCACCTCGATCTCCTCGTGGTCCTCGAGGAGGCGGGTGATCCGCTGGCGGGCCAGAGGCTCGTCGTCGACGATGAGGGCGCGAATCCTTCTCATGCCGATCGGATCTCCCGGGAGGGGGTCGCCGCCCGCCGATACGGGATCTCCATCTCGACGGTGAACCCGCCCGCCCGCGGCGAGTACGCCTGAAACGTGTGCTCCGGTCCGTAGAGCTCCTCGAGGCGCGCTCGCGCGTTCCCGAGCCCGACCCCGGTGCGCACCACGCCGCCGCCCTCCCTCGAGGGCCCGCGGCCGTCGTCCCGCACGCGCAGCTGCAATCGGCCGCCCTCACGCCAGGCGGCCACGCTCACGGTTCCCCCCTCGGGACGGGAGGCGACGCCGTACCGCACGGCGTTCTCGACCAGAGGTTGCAGGATCAGGTTGGGGACCATCGCTTCCAGCGCCTCGGTGGCGACATCGAACTCCACGACGAGGCGGTCCGGGAACCGCTCACGCTCGATGTCGAGGTACAGATCGAGGTAGCCGAGCTCCCTCTCGAGCGGGATCTCGTGGATGCCCTGCGTCTCCAGGGTGAGGCGGAGCAGATCGCTGAGACGAGCCAGCATCCGTCGCGCGGCCTTGACGTCACGGTCCATCAGCGAGGAGACGGCGTGCAGGGTGTTGAACAGGAAGTGTGGCTGGAGCTGCATCTTCAGGGCCTGCAGGTGGGCGTGGGCGAGGCGCACCTCGAGCTCGGCGGCTCGAAGGGCGTCGCGCCTCGACCGGCGGTAGTAGTCGAACGCGTAGGTGGCTCCTACGACCGCGCCGTAGACCAGGACGTCGAACTCGTAGTAGTTGCGGAAGAAGTACGGCAGGGCCTCCCAGTAGGATCTCTCCGGCGGACCGGGAATCACGGCCCGGATGATCACCAGCCCCACTGTGAGATGGGTGAACGAGAAAAGCGTGGCGGTGATCAGATGGAGGAAGGCGTTGCGCCACCGTCGGGGCCCGTCCAGCGGCAGCCTTCGAGCGACCCAGATCGCCAGGGGGGTCAGCAGCGCCCACAGATACCAGAAGGGAAACATGTAGAGCAAGGCCTCGATCCAGCTCACGGCCTGCTCGCTCTCCATCCGGGCGATGTAGAAGACGACCGTCGCGATCAGCCCCGGGATCGACCAGGCCGCGATGACGAGCAGCCACACGCGATTCGGGCGGAGCGATGATCTCCTGGACATCCTCCCCTTTCTTCGGTGATGAACCGGGACCCCATCAAGCTAAGCGAGGCCGGCCGACCGGCCACCATCTTCGGGGTGGGACCGGTCGGCCGAGCCTCGGAAGAGACGGAGGGGCTTTCGCGCCTCCAGCGGATCCTCGGTCAGAAGCGGATCTCCGCTCCGAGCCGGATCTCGCGCGGCGTTCCGTAGTTCAGCGGCGAATCCCCCGGCACAAGGGCGTTGGTTCCGCCGATGATGCCGGCCGCGCGCCGCGCCTCGAACAGCACCTCTTCGGCCTCGGCGAAGGTGACGATCCCGTCTCCGTCGAGGTCCTGACGACGGATCGCGTCCTGGAACTCGGGGAGGACGTCCGCTTCGACCGTGAACGGGAACGAGGTGGGCGCGCCTTCGGTCAGGAAGTCGGCCGGGATATTCGGCGTGTCCTCGCGCTCGAACCCGCTGACATCCGGGCGGCCCGTCGTCTGGTTGACGTTGATCACATTCTCGACGTCCAGGAAGTTCCGCACCACTCCAAAGACGCTCAGGTCGAGCCCGTCACCGAGGTCGAACCCCTTGGTCAGCCGGATGTCGCCGCTGTGGATCCACGGCAGGCGCGAGGAGCCCAGGTCCTCCTCCGGCGCCGAGCGCGAGTCGATCTCGCGGCGCGTGAACGGCTGGCCGCTCTGCGCGTTGTAGACCACGAACGCCCCGAAGTTGTTGAAGACCGTCCCCAGCGTCGTCCCCTCGCGATAATCGTCCGGGAAGCTGAACGAGAGCTGGGTATTGATCGTGTGCAGCCGGTCGTAGTCGTCCGGCGAGAGCTCGGACGGCGGCGTCAGCAGCCGGCCCGGGAACAGCGGATCGAACAGCCGGCCGAATCCACTGCCGGTCGCGAAGTCGGTCGGCGAGGAGGTCGTCCCTCGCGCCCACTGCAGCGACCACGCCAGGTCGGTCGAGAAGTAGTTCGAGTAGCGCTTGCTGAGCGTGAAGTCGAACCCCTTCACGTTCCCGTTGTCGCCGTTGGTGAAGATCCGCCGCTCGCTGATCTCCGGCGAGATGACGCCGGGCTGGAAGACTTCCAGCCGGATCGCGCCCCGACGGTCACGATTGTAGCCCACCACGTCGACCACCAGGTTCTCGCTGATCAGGTGCGTGACGCCGGCCTCGAACGCCGTCGTCTCCACGAAGTCCAGGTTCGGGTTCCCGTAGGTGATGTTCGGGTTGCCCGGGAAGTCCACCAGGAACGACGCGAAGAAGTGCCGCAGCTCCGGAAGCTGATAGAACTTGCCGTAGGAGAGCCGCACCTGCGTCGCGTCGGTGATCGGGTGCGCCACCCCGATCCGCGGCGCCAGCTCGTCACGCGTCGGAGCGTCGAGCGTGCCCGCCGCCTCCGTGCACTGGCCCGCGAAGGCCGCGATTTCGCACGGCACGATGCCGGCCGCGTAGAACATCCGGCCGTTGGGTCCCTCCAGAGCCGGGAACACCGTGTTGGGATCCCAGTGGTCCCATCGGAGACCCAGGTCGATCACCAGATCGCCGTAGTCGAGCCGGTCCTGGACGTAGAGCGCGCCGACCCGCGGGCTCACGTCGTACACGTCCGCGAACGTGCTGGACGTGAAGTTCCCGCTGATCGTCTCGAGGTCGATCCAGTTCCACTCCCCCCCGACCTTGGCGCGGTGGACCCGATTGAGCTGGCTGTCGAGGTCCACCCGGATCCCCGTGCGGTTCTCCTCGCGGTTGAAGATGAAGTCGGTGAACAGCCCGTCGGTGATCCACAGCCGCGGCACGCCGAACACCGGGTCGGGAAGCCGCGAGGACTGGTTCGGGAGGTTCAGAACGGAGAGCGGCAGCGAGTCCTCGAAGAAGAACTCGATGTCCCCGAAGCGGAAGTTGAGGAAGTCTTCTTCGAAGGTGCTCTCCGAGACCTCGCACTCCGATCCGCAGTTGATCCGCTCCTCGATGATCGCGGCCGTCTCGGGGGTCTTCGGAAGCCCCTGCCAGGAGTCGGTGATGTGGTAGTTGGCGCGGATCTGGAGGTTCAGGTTCCGCTCCGACGTCTGGAAGATCTGCTGGTCGTAGCCGACGATCACGTCATGCGTCTTCGTCCGCGTCGCGTCGCTCCGGAGGTGCTGGAGCAGGGAGACGCGGTTGTCGAAGTTCTCGAACTGGTCACGGCTGAAGAGGTAGGTGGTCGTGGCCTTGGCGTTCCACGGGAAGAACGCGGTCAGCTTGCCCTGGCCCCGCGTCTGGTCGCCGCGGTTGCCCGGCAGAGCGTCCTCGGTCGAACCGGCCGAGTTCGCCACCACCTCGGGCACTCCGTCGCCGTCGCGGTCGGCGACCACGTCGAACCCGGTCCTCGGATTGAAGCCCCCCGCCGCCGGGAAGAAGTCCTCCGCCCCGGTGGCATCCACCGAGCCGAAGAACGTCAGCACGTCGGGGATGATCGGGCCGCCGAACGACGCCTGCACGTTGTTGTAGCCGAACGAGTTCTCGGGGCTGATCTCGTCGGTCGTGAAGCGGACGTTCCCGCTGTACTCCCGACCCCCCTCGCGGGTGACGATGTTGATGATCCCGCTCTGCGCGTGGCCGAACTCGGCGTTGAACCCGCCGGTGATGACGTCGACCTCCTCGACCGAAAACTGCCCGAACTCGGTCTGGTTGCGCTGGGTGCCGAAGTCGGTGATCAGCGCCCCGTCGACGTACGTCGCGCTCTCGGTGCCGCGGCCGCCGCGAATGATGAACCCGCCCTGGCCCTGATAGATCCCGGCGCCGAGGGAAACCAGCTCGTCGATGCTGCCCACCGGCAGGTTCGCCGCGTCCTCGGCGGTGAAGCGGGTCTTGCTGATCGTGTTGTCACGCGCCACCAGCGGCTCGCGCTCGATCACCGCCACGATCCCCTCGGCCTGCACCACCTCGGAAGACAGCGCGAAGTCGACGGTCATCTGTCTGACCCGCCAACACCCGCTGCTCCTGAGTCTGCGTCTGATAGCCGAGGTACTGCGCGGTGATCTCCTGCACGCCCACCGGCGTGTTGTTGATGAAGTAGTAGCCGTCCTCGTTGGTCACGTTGCCGAGGTTGGTCCCCTCGACCACGACCTGGGCGCCGACGAGCGGCTGTCCGGTGTCGCGATCGGTGACCGTGCCGATCACCTTCCCCGTCACCTGGGCGAAGGCCGCCGTCTCCGTAGAGGCAAGCAGCGCGAAGACTCCCAGGACGAGGATCGCGACCCTGGATGCGGCTCGGGCGAACGCCGTCGGCCTGAACAGACCAGGCTGCTGCATAGGGTGTCCTCCGTTAGGGTTCATGAACGCACCGTTCTTGGAAGAACAGAACGAACAGAAGTGCCGGGGAGAAGCTCCGGACGGGAGCCCGTCGGCCGGCCTGTGGCTGAGACCGCCGACGGCGCGGAAGTTTTCGCGGCCGGGTCTCTCCGGAAGTTTGGCTGGAAACGATGGCGCGGCGTACGCGCCGGGTAAGCGAACGTTCGTGAGTTCGAAACGCCCTCCTTTCCGAGCGAGTTCGGAAGGTCGGTCGTGGCTGGGACTGGCCCCCCCAGTATAGCGAAGCCCGCGAGACCGTGTCAAACGGCCCCGCGGACTTCCTCTTCTCCTACTACTGCGTCGACACCGAGACGGGCTGCGCGATCCACACCACGACCGGCTGGTCGCGGTTGTAGGCGGTGGTCCACGTCGTGGTCCGGGCCCACTGCTGGATCCCCTGATCGCACGCCGAGTTGCCGCTCGGCTTGAGCACGTCGGTGGCGGTCACGTTCCCGTTCGTGTCGATCCGGATCCCGACGGTCATCGAGCAGTTCACCCCGCTCTTCTTCAGCAGCGGTGGGATGTGCCTCAGGATGGCCTCCTGCTCGCACCCGGCCTTGCACTTCGGCTTCACCGTGTACGGGGTGAACGTGAAGGTGTTGCCGACCTCGGGCTCGGCCGCGGGCGGCGGGGGCGGAGCCTCGACCGGCTCGTTCTCCTCGATCGTGGTCTCGGCGATGGTGATGTCCTCCTCGACCGGCTCCTCGGCGATCACCGGCGTGGCTGGCCGGGCGATCTCCTCGGGCGGCGGCGGGATCTTGATCTCGGGCGGGATCTCGATGACCTCCATCTCCTCGGCCCGGGCCTCGAACCCCTCGCCCCGCGGCATGACGAAGAAGAAGACCAGCAGGAGGTGGACGACGAGCGCGACCCCGGTGAACAGCCAGAAGTACTTGCCGTACGCGTTGTGCAGGTCGGTGTTCGCCGTGGAGTACGTCTCCACTGCCTTGTTCTCGTTGTCGGCCATGTCGATCTCCCCTCCGGATCCTCGCTCGATTTCCGAGTTCGCTCGGGGTGCCCGCGGATCGGGCATCCTCAGCGGCCTC
>JAHWKZ010000043.1 GCA_019347645.1 Gemmatimonadota bacterium
GCGAACGACGAGCGGCTCGGCGTGGACGGTCCCATCGTCGCGCCTGATCCGCACGGTATCGGTCCGGACGTCGAACGCGCGGACGTCGCCGCCCCACCGGTAGCCGCCCTCGACCGGCTCGAGCGCGAACACGTCGGCGCCGTCCATGAGGTTGACCGTGTGGGTCCATCCCAGCCGGTCGTTGAATCCCACCGCCAGGAACGGCATGCCGACCAGGGTCGCTCCGGAGAAGTCGATCCCCGGTCCCACCAGGTGGGCCTCGAACCAGGTGTACTCGCCCCGCCACGGCAGGTGCGGGTTGATCAGCAGCATGGCGTGGTCGCCGGCGGCCTTCCCCGGGCCGATCGCCCAGCCGTTGGAGCCCCCGGCGGCGGACGAGCCGTTCAGCCGGCCGGCGGCGTCCCACGGCGCCAGCAGGAAGCCGAAGTGGAGGATCCGCTGGGCGTGGGCCAGCACGTCCGCGCCGGTGACCGGAAGGGCGATCGCCACGCTGTCGGCGACCGCCCCGGGGTGCGTTCGCGCCCAGGCGTTGATCCCGTCGGCGAAGGCGTCGAGGAACCGCCGCTCGTCGGGCTCGAGGGCGGCGTGCCAGGCCGCGGCGCGAGCCGGGATCCCGAGGGTCCGCACCCACCGGTCCGACGCCACCCGCGCCTCGCCCCCCCAGTATTCGGCGGCTCGACCTCGGGCGATCGCGTAGAGCCCGAGCAGGAGGTCGCCATGGGCTTCGGCCATCGCCCATCCGAACCCCCGGAACAGCGCCGCCTCGTCGTCGGCGTAGACGTGGGGGACGCCCCACTCGTCCCACAGGATCTCGGCGCTCTCCGCCGGAACGCTCGGGGGGCCGGGCCGCGAGCCGGCCAGGAGGACCACCAGCGGCACGATCGCGGCGAGCGGTCCGAACCTCACGCCTCCTCGACCGCGGCCAGCACCTGGTCGGCGTGGCCTTCCACCTTCACCTTCGGGAAGATCCTGGCGATCCGGCCCTCCTCGTCGATCACGAACGTCGTCCGCTCGATCCCCATGTGCGTCTTCCCGTACATCGACTTCTCCTTCCATACCCCGTACCGCTCGCAGACGTCGGAGTCGGCGTCGGAGAGGAGCGGGAAGGTGAGTCCCTCGTTCGCGCGAAACCTCTCGTGGCTCTCGATCCGATCCTTGGAGATCCCGAGGACCACGGCGTCGGTCTCCGCGAAATCGGGGAGCGCCGCCTCGAAGGCGCACGCCTCGGCCGTGCAGCCCGAGGTCATGTCCTTGGGATAGAAGAAGAGCACCACCTTCCGCCCGCGGAGCTCGGACAGCGAGACCTCCTCGCCCTCCGGCCATCCGGCCGCGGGGAGGGTGAAGTCGGGGGCGGGATCGCCCGGGGCGAGATCGGGCATCAGTTTCCTCCTGTCGAATCGTGGACGTCGAAGGTCGTTGTCGGCCGGCTCCGGGGACCGTAACATAACCTCCTCGATCCGCGGGGTCTCATCCCGCGGGCGCCGGCCGCGGCGGAGAGCGACGGCTGGCGAGCCTGGCCCCCGTGCCCCGGATTCCGTGATCGCGATTCGACCTCACACCGGCCCGACCGGCGCCCTGCGTCGCTGCGCGATGCTGGCGGGCGCCGTGCTGCTCGCCTGCTCCGGCGGCGAAGTGGAGCCGCGCGAGCCCGCCGACGGCCTGGTCGGGGTCGTGACGCCCGAGCCGCTGCCGAAGCCGGACGTCCCGCTGCTCGACACCGAAGGAGAGACGTACAGCGTGGCCGAGGAGACCGCCGGAAAGCTGACGTTCGTCTTCTTCGGCTACACCCACTGCCCGGACGTCTGCCCGATCCACATGGCGAACCTCGCCGCCGCGCTCGACCACCTGGGGCGGGACGTCCGGCGGCGGGTCGCCGTCGTCTTCGTGACGACCGATCCCGCCCGCGACACCCCCCGCCGGATCCGGGAGTGGCTCGACCGCTGGGACCGCGGGTTCGTGGGGCTCCGCGGCGGCGAGGCGGAGGTCGAGGAGATCCAGCGCTCGCTGAAGCTCCCGCCGAGCGTCGAGGAGCCGCCGCGGGAGGACGGCGGCTACATGGTGGGCCACGCCGCGCAGGTCGTCGCCTTCGCGCCCGACGGTCGCACCGTCCTCTACCCCTTCGGCATCCGCCAGTCCGACTGGGTCCACGACATCCCGCTCCTTCTCGGCCGTCGCGGACGACCGCCTCGATCCGATAGCCGACGATGCAGTGGTGGTGCAGCGCCCAGGCGGTGGCCTGGGAGTGGACGTGGCGGCCGTACGTCGGGGTATGGCTCTTCGTGGCCGTGCTGGTCTCGGCCTACGTCCTGCTGCGGCGCCGGCACGCGGCCGGAGAGGGCGCCCGCACCGCCGCGTTCGCCGCCGCGGTGGCCGCCCTCTGGCTGGCGCTCGACTGGCCCGTCGGGGCCCTGGCCGGCTACCTGGCGAGCGCCCACATGTTCCTGTTCCTGCTGGTCGGCCTGGTCGCTCCGCCGCTGCTGCTGTACGCCGTCCCCGCGAGCGCCTGGAGGGCCTGGTCGCCCGGCCGGGCGGCCCGGTTCCTGACCCATCCCCTCGTGGCGCTGGTCGTCTTCAACGGGATCGTCTTCCTCACCCATTGGCCGCTGGTGGTGGACGGCCTGATGGGGTCGCAGGCGGGCTCGTTCGTCATCGACATGGCGTGGCTGGCGGCCGGGGTCGTGTTCTGGTGGCCGCTGGTCGCTCCGGTTCCCGCGCGGCCGTGGTTCGGATACCTGCTGAAGATCGGCTACCTGATCGCGGCCACGATCACGACCGCCGCGCCGTTCCTCTACCTGACCTTCAGCGCGCTGCCGGTCTACGCCACCTACGAGCTCGCCCCGCCGATCGAGGGAATCACCCGGCGCGCCGACCAGCAGGCCGCGGGGTTGCTGATGAAGCTGGGCGGCGCGGTCGTGCTGTGGGTGGGGATCGCGGTGCTGTTCTGGCGCTGGTATCGGGAGGAAACCGTGTCGGGTGACTGAGGCTCCGGCCGGGTCGGGGCTTCGTCGGTGTGGAGCGCGTCGACGACCCCGCCGATGACCGCGCCCCCGATCATGCCCATGGCCGCTCCCCAGCCGATTGCGGCCCCGCCTTCCTCCGATCCCGACAGAGCCAGTATCGCGCCACCCAGTAGTCCGACCGCCATGCCCATCGCGGTCCCGTCCAGGTAGGTGTCCCGCGCTTCGGCTTCGGGGGTCGCCTCGGGGTCCGGGTCCTCGGGGATCGCCGAGCCCACGCCGGCGCCGAGGATCGCGCCGAGGAGAAGCCCGGGGGCCATCGCTTTCAGGGAGATTTCGCACTCGTCGTTCTCCGTGATCGCGCAGTGCGCGGCGTTCGACAGCATCCCTCCCACCAGCCCACCGATCGCGGCGCCCACCCACTCGTTGCGGTGGGACTCGGGGGCGGCGGCCGGCGGAGCGACGGGAGCGGTCGTGGAGTCCCGGACGAGGAGTGCGCGGACGCCGGAGGGGCGCCACTCCTGCGCCGACAGCGAGCCGCCGGTCGCCACGAGGAGAGCGAGCGTGAGGGACGCGGCTCGGAGGATGGTCCGCGGTTTCACGGGCCGCCGGCCGGTCCGCGGTTGGGAGTCCGTTCGGTCGGGGCCAGATTCGTCCGTGGAGGGACGAGATCACTCGACTCGGGGGAGAGATCCGTGGAGTCGGCCTCGGTCGCGGTCGAGTCGGGAGGCGATTCCTCCTCCGCGCTCTCGAAGGCGTCCGACGCATCGATCGCCCCGCCCGCCACCAGGCCCGCGACCCCGCCGATCACCCCGCCCATGAGAAGGCCGAGCGAGCAGTAGCGATCTTCGACTCGGACGCAGAAGAAGAGGCCCAACCCCACCGCGCCCAGGGCGCCGCCCAGGAGCGCGCCGTCCCGGTCGGGGTCGTGCCCCGACCCGACGGCATCGGACTCCAGGGGCGTGGGGACGGTGGCGCAGGCGGTGGTGACGGCGAGCAGGAACGTCAGGGGAAGTCTCATGGACATCGGAGACCCGCGCGGATGCTACGGAGCCGGGTCTCGCCCCGCAAGCTCCCGTCGGGTACCGCCCGCGCCGGCCTGATCGCCGAGGTGCGCTATGAGCCCGCGCCGGGGGGCTCGGGCGTTCGCGCGTCGTCGTCGAGCAACCCGCCGATCGACGCGCCCAGGATGCCGCCGATCAGCATGCCCGGGGCGGCGGCGGTGATCGAGAAGCCGCAGTCCCCTTCGCCGAGCCCGCAGAAGGCCCAGCTGCCGACCAGGCCACCCACCACCGTCCCGACGGCCGCCCCGATCCACACCCCCCGGCTCGCGTTCTCGATCCCACCCGCCGCCTCGGGGCTCTCCGCCTCGCCCACCAGGCGCAGCGGCCGGGAGAGGGACAGCGACGCCTCGGCGTTCGTCGCGTGGACGGCCGGCGAGGGCTCGATCTGCTGGGCCCGAGCGGAGCCGGACGCGAGCGGCGTCGCCAGCGTGAACGCGGCGACGGCGAGGGGAGCCAGCAGGGCCCGGGGCATGATCGACCTCCGAACGACGGGAACCGGTTCTGCGCGGATTCGACTACTGGAAACGATCGAGAGCCGCGATCCGTTCAATCCGGCTCCCGGAGGGTCTCCGGGCGCCGCTCCGGCTCGCTTGTACCGCCTCCGGGGCCCGGCTACCTTCGAGATGTGCCCGCTCTCGAACGCCTCGTCCTGTTCGACATCGACGGAACGCTGCTCTCGGCCGGGGGCGCCCCCCGGCGCGCGTTCCGGGCCGCGCTGGTGGAGTACTTCGACACCGAGGGAGGCGCCGCGAACGACCGCTTCGCCGGCAAGACCGACCCCCAGATCCTCTACGACCTGATGCTGGCCGAGGGCTTCGACGCGGCGGAGGTCGACGAGCGAGCGGCGGATTTCTTCACGTTCTATCTGACTCGCTTGGAGGCCGAGCTCGAAGTCGAGACCCGGCACCGGCTCCATCCCGGCGTCGAGGAACTCGTGGGCTCGCTGGCGGAGGACCCGCGGGTGGTGCTCGGTCTGGTGACCGGCAACATCGAGGCGGGCGCCCGCCTCAAGCTCGAGCGGTTCGGGCTGTGGGAGCGGTTCGAGGTCGGCGCCTTCGGCTCGGACCATCGGTCGCGGGACCGGCTGCCTCCGATTGCGGTCGACCGCGCCGAGGCGCGGACCGGCCGGAGGTTCCGGGGACCCGAGGTGGTGGTGGTCGGCGACACCCCGGCCGACATCGCCTGCGCTCGGGCCGCCGGCGCCGTGGCGGTCGCCGTCGCGACCGGCGTCCACCCCGCCGACGATCTCGCTGTCCACCAGCCCGACCACCTGGTGGAGTCCCTCGATGCGTGGCCCGCGCTCCTCGCCGAGCTCGACCTGTCCATGGACCTCTCCCCATCCCCCTGAGCTGGAGGAAGCGGTGGAAAGCATCAGCGTACTGACCGTCGTCGTCGTCTTCGTCGTGTTCCTGCTGATGAGCGCGATCCGGATCCTCAAGGAGTACGAGCGGGGCGTCATCTTCCGCCTCGGTCGGCTGATCGCCTCGAAGGGGCCGGGCCTCATCCTGCTCGTCCCGATCATCGACAAGATGGAGAAGGTGAGCCTGCGGGTGATCGCCTTCGACGTGCCGCCGCAGGACGTCATCACCAGGGACAACGTCTCGGTGAAGGTGAACGCGGTCGTCTACTTCCGCGTCTTCGACCCGAACAAGGCGGTCGTCGAGGTCGAGGACTACCTCTACGCCACCAGCCAGCTCGCCCAGACGACGCTCCGCTCGGTGGTCGGCGAGGCCGAGCTCGACGAGATCCTCTCCGAGCGCGAGCGGCTGAACGACCGGATCCAGGGGATCCTCGACGAGCACACGGACCCCTGGGGGATCAAGGTCAGCCTGGTGGAGATCAAGCACGTCGACCTGCCGCAGGAGATGCAGCGCGCCATGGCCCGCCAGGCCGAGGCCGAGCGCGAGCGGCGCGCGAAGGTGATCAATGCCGAGGGCGAGTTCCAGGCCGCCGAGCGGATCTCCGAGGCGGCGGCGATCATCGCCCGCCATCCGGAGGCGATCCAGCTCCGCTACCTGCAGACCCTGGTCGAGATCGCCGCCGAGAACAACTCCACGACCGTGTTCCCGATCCCGATCAACTTCCTCGACGCGTTCCCCGACATGCGAAGCCGGTTGGGCGGCGGGGACGACGAGGGCCGGGGCTAGCGGCGATGGAGTTCGACGTCCGCAAAGGGAACGTCACCGAGATCGAGACGGACGCCCTGATCGTGAACCTCTACCAGGACGTGAAGGAGCCGGGTGGCGCCACGGCCGCGATCGACGCGGCGCTCGAGGGCCAGATCTCGGGGCTGATCGAAGACGGAGAGATCACCGGCAGGCTCGAGGAGGTGACCATCGTCCACACCGCCGGGCGGCTGCCGGCGAAGCGGGTGGTCGTGGCCGGGTTGGGGAAGAAGGAGGACGCCGACCTCGAGGGGGTCCGGCGGGCGACGGGAGCGGCCACCGGGCGGCTCCTGAAGCACCGGATCAAGCGGTTCCACACGATCCTCCACGGCGGGGGGGACCTCGAATCCACCGGGGTCGCGGTGAAGGACCTGGCCCAGGCGATCGCCGAGGGGGCGGGGCTGGCGGGCTACGTGTTCGACCGGTTCAAGACCGTCGAGCCCGAGCGCGAGCCCGGCCAGCCGACGGAGCGGAAGAAGCGCGCGCTGGAGGCGCTGACGGTGGTCGAGGCGGATGGCCTGAAGGTGCGCTCGATCCGCGCCGGGCTGGAGCGCGGCGCGAAGCTGGTCGAGGCCGTCAACTACACGCGCGACATCGGCAACTCGCCGCCCAACGAGATGACCCCCGCCCGGCTCGCCGAGGAGGCCCGCGAGCTCGCCGAGCGGCACGGTCTCGAGGTCGAGGTGCTCGACCGGGAAGCCCTCGAGTCGGCGGGGATGGGCGGGATCCTGGGGGTCGGGCAGGGCTCCTCCAACGAGCCGCGCCTGATCGTGTTGCGCTACGCCGGGGGCAGGCCCAACGCCCGGCCGTTCGCCGTGGTGGGCAAGGCCGTCACCTTCGACACCGGCGGGATCTCGATCAAGCCGTCGCCGAACATGGAGGAGATGAAGTTCGACAAGATGGGGGGCTGCGCCACGCTCGGGATCATGAAGGCCGTCGCCCTGCTCGGCCTGAAGAAGAACGTGATCGGGGTGATCCCGTCGGCCGAGAACATGCCGAGCGGGACCGCGTACCGCCCGGGCGACATCCTGACGTCGTACTCGGGGAAGACGATCGAGATCATCAACACCGACGCCGAGGGGCGGCTGATCCTCGCCGACGCGCTGGCGTGGGCGTGCGAGCAGGAGCCCGCGGCGGTGATCGACCTCGCCACCCTGACCGGTTCCTGCGTGGTCGCGCTCGGCCACCACGCCTCGGGCGCCTTCGGGGAGGAGTCCATCGTCGCCCGGCTCGAGGAGATCGGCGAGCGGACCGGCGACCGGGCGTGGGCGCTGCCCCTCTACACCGAGTTCGGCGACGACATGAAGAGCCAGATCGCGGACATCAAGAACTCGGGTGGTCGGTGGGGCGGCGCCTCGACGGCGGCTGCGTTCCTGAAGTTCTTCGTCGCGGACGGCGTGCCGTGGGCCCACCTCGACATCGCCGGCACCGCGTGGGTCACCAAGCCGAAGGCGTATCGACCCGTGGGCGCCACCGGCGCCGGCGTGCGGCTGGTGGCGGAGTACCTGTCGTCCAGGTGACGGCGCGCCGCCGCCGCGTGCGGTCCATTGGGGATGGAGGTGGGATGCGTTGGACGACCAGGAGGCCCTGAAGGAGGAAAACCGGCGGTTGCGCCGACTGCGGCTGATCGTGGACCTCACCCTCCAGCGCCTGTACCAGGATCCCGACCTCACCCTGCTCGAGGCGCTGACGATGGTCGAGAAGGTCCGCGAGACGGCGCTGTCGATGTTCCCCGGAAAGGAGACCGCGTTCGAGCTGATCTACCGGCCGCGGTTCGAGCGCGTGCTGGCCGTGCGGTGGCCCTACGAGCTCCCCGAGGAGATCGGCCCCTCGTACGTGCTCGGCGACCCTTCGGAGGAGTCGTGAGACGGGTCGGAACCTACGATCCCACGGGCGGGTGGTTCCCGCCCGTGGTGAAGTGGCTGCTGATCGCCAACGGGGCGGTGTTCGCCCTCCAGATCCTGGTGGGCGCGGCCACCGGAAGCGACGCGCTGCTCGTGCTGTTCGGGCTGCGCCCGGCCACGGTCATCGAGCGGGGATGGGTGTGGCAGCCGCTCACCTACATGTTCCTCCACGCCGGTTTCTTCCACCTGCTGCTCAACATGTTCGTCCTGTGGATGTTCGGCGCGGAGATCGAGCGGCTCTGGGGCACCGAGGAGTTCCTCAAGTACTATGTGGTGTGCGGCCTCGGGGCGGCGGCGTTGCTGTTCGCGTTCAACTGGGGCTCGTACACGATCGGCGCCTCCGGCGCGGTGCTCGGCGTGCTGCTCGCGTTCGGCATGCTGTTCCCGGACCGCTACATCTACCTGTGGTTCCTGATCCCGGTCCGGGCCAAGTGGCTGGTGGTGGGGATCGCCGCGATCGAGGTGCTGTACCTGGTCGCGGGCTCGCGCGGCGGGATCGCCAACGCCGCCCACCTCGGAGGGATGGCCACGGGCTGGATCTGGCTGAAGCGCCGCGGCGGGGACGGCGGCGCCCTCGAGCGGCTGGCGGCGAAGTGGCGCCGACGGCGGCTGAAGCTGGTGGAGGGGGGACGCCGCGGGAAGGGCGACCCGCGGACCGAGGCCGAGATCGACCGCATCCTCGACAAGATCTCCAAGCACGGGCTCGACAGCCTGACCGACGAGGAGGAGCGGATCCTCGATGAAGCCAGTCGTCGCGATCGAGAGGAGTAGCGCGGAGACCGTCGGTGTGGCGAAGCGATCTCGACGCGGTCTTCCGACCCGGGGTCGATCGCGCTGACCGCGTGACCCCCGGCGGGCCCTCCCCGACGCGGCGGGTCCGCGCCGGGCGTGCTACTTTGGCGGCCCGCCCGCAATCATCGATCGGAGCCGGAGCCGGATGAGCGCCGTCGTCACCTTGACCACCGATTTCGGGACCGCCGACGGATACGTCGGCGCGATGAAGGGGGTGATCGCGTTTATCGCCCCGGACGCCGTCATCCACGATCTGACCCACGACATCCCGCCGCAGGGCGTCCGCGAGGCCGCCTTCGCCCTCTACAGCGCGACGCCGTTCTGGCCGGAGGGGACGGTGCACTGTGTCGTCGTCGACCCCGGGGTGGGGACCGAGCGTCGGCCCATCGCCGTCCGGACCAGGGAGGGACGGCTGTTCGTGGGGCCCGACAGCGGGTTGTTCACCCTGTTCTGCCCGCCGTTCGTCGACGACGAGCCGGAGGTCGTCGAGCTGGCCGAGAGGCGGTGGTGGCGGGTGGAGAAGCCGAGCGCCACGTTCCACGGTCGCGACGTCTTCGCCCCGGTGGCCGCCCACCTCGCCCGGGCGGTGGATACCGGCGACTTCGACCTCTCCGACTTCGGCCCTTCGATCGACGACATGGTCTGCTTCGACATGCCGGCTCCCACCGAGGAGGGGGACGCCTACCGCGGCGAGGTGGTCCACGTCGACCACTTCGGCAACGTGGTGACGAACCTGCCCGAGCGGTGGGTCCGGCACGCGGGCGGCGAGGTCGTGGTGGAGGCGGGCGGCAAGACGATGCCGGTGGTGGGCACCTACGGCGACGTCGGCGTGGGCGAGCTGTGCGCGCTCGTCGGCTCGTCGGGCTGGCTCGAGGTGTCGGAGCGGGAGGGCTCGGCCGCCGAGAGGCTGGGCCTGGCGGCGGGGATCCCGGTGGTCCTGCGCAAGCGGGCCGGGGTGCGACGGTGAGCTTCGAATGGGAGCGCCTGGCGCGCGAGACCGTCTACCGGGGCCGCGTCGTCGACGTCTGGTCCGACCGGGTGCGGATCGAGTCCGAGGGCGAGAGCCGCGAGTCCGGGTACGACGTCGTCCATCACCCTGGAGCCGCTTCCATCGTCCCCCTGTTCGAGGACGGGACCGTGGCGCTGATCCACCAGTTCCGCTACGCCGTGGGCGGCGAGATCTGGGAGATCCCCGCCGGGAGCCTGAGCGAGGGCGAGTCGTTCGAGGCGTGCGCCGAGCGGGAGATCGAGGAGGAGATCGGCTGGCGCGCCGGGCGGTGGACCACGCTCGCCACCTTCTACACCACACCGGGGTTCTGCGACGAGGAGATGCGGTTGTTCCTGGCCGAGGACCTCGAGCCCGGCGAGCGCGCGCTCGACGAGGACGAACACCTGCGGGTGGAGCGGATGCCCCTCGAGGCGGCGCTGGCGCAGGTCGCCTCGGGAGAGATCCACGACGCGAAGACGCTCGTCGGGCTGCTGGCGACCCGCGCGCGGCTCGAGGACGAGGGACGGTGGCCGTCGCCGGAGCGTCCGGCGTGAGCCCGGCGACCGAGGACGCGGGCGAGGTCCGGCTCGTCCTGACCACCGGCCCCGACGAGGCCACGGCCGAGACGTTACCGGCGCTGTCGGTCGCCCGCACGTTGATGTAGTACCTTTTGTTGGTTTGCAGCGTCAGCGGGCCCGCCCGGTCTTTAAACAGGGCCGTCGCGTTGTCGGTCCAGCCCAAAATATCGGTGCCGCCTGCCGTGGTGCCGATCGAGTAGTCGTACCTGGCTACGCCGGAAGCGCTATCGCCAAAAGCGTCCCAGCGCCCGGACAGTTCGCTCAGCGATCCAT
>JAHWKZ010000044.1 GCA_019347645.1 Gemmatimonadota bacterium
ACCTAAAACCAGGCCACCACCCGAAACGAAAGGGGACCGCAAATGAGAACCGACGAGACGGGGCGCCTGGTGGCGCCCGTGACGCCCGACCAGTGGCCGGCGCCGTTCGCGCGCGCCGACCGGGACCGCGTGACAGCCGATGTCCTCCGCAACTGCAAGGGCGACCCCGCCGAGATCGAGGCTCTGTGGAACGCTGTGGAGGCCGCGCACGAGCCCGACGAGTACGGCTGGCGGGTCTTCGAGCACGAGGGCCACGGGCTCTCCTACTTCTTAGTTCCGAACAACGCCGGCGGCCTGACGCTGACGCTCCGGACCGACTTCGGGAGGGCTGCCTGACCGAGATAACAACCACGCTCCTCCCTTGGGATCGCGTCCGCAAGGAGCTCCACCCCGCCCACCCGTAGGCCTCTGCGGCGTGCGGATTCAGCCCCCGACCGTGTAGTGGGTCAGTTTGAATAGGCAACAACCCAAACCCGCAGGCGCAATGATTGCATTACTTGTCCAATTATTGGAAAAGGTGGCACCCAATAGCCTTGTGCGGCGCCAATAGCAGGGAACAAACGTGTTGACGGCATCCTATAAACTATTGCATACTGCTATAGAGGAGGAGCCCCCATGACTACAGTAATCACCAAGAACGGTCGCTCCGAGCGGGCCGTACATACCAGGGAAGAGCTCCTTGGAATCATTGAGAAGCGGGCTCGGGCACGACGTGGCATGTCCGCTGAAGAGCTTCTCTCTGCCTACCGTGAGGGCACCCTAGAAGATCCCGGCGAAGTTCTGGATCTCGTGATTATCGGGGATCTTCTGCCACCCGCCTAAAGTTACCGCTGACTGATCTCGATACGCTTCTGGGTCGCATCAGAGCTCATGGACGAGGCCTTCATGAAAAAGGGGGGCCCGACGCTTTTGATGACTTTGAGGGGCTCTTTGATCTGATAATGCGAAACACCATAATGGTGGAGACCGCTTCCATAAGGGCTCATTACGGGCCGGTCGGGCGAACTCAAGTCGTGCTGAGCGGCTGGAATGTTGAGGACGCAATCCCCCTCCGAGATGGGCAATTTCTTCAACTCTACGTCAGTGCATACCTCAGGGATGATGGCTTCATAGCAGTCAAGAAAAGCAAGTACCAATATCAGCTGGATGCTGACGGAGAGTACTGGGTTTTCAGATACGAGTACGATCGGGTTCCCCCGGGTGATCATCCCGCTTGTCACCTGCACGTCAACGGTAGATTGGAGCACGATGTGCTAGGGGGCGCCCTGCTCGGTCGAGTGCATTTTCCAACGGGGCGCATGCCATTAGAGGCCGTATTACGTTGTCTGATAGAGGAATTCGATGTCGATTGCGCCGTCCCTTCTGAGGTGTGGCGACCAGCGCTTGCCGCCAGCGAAGAGGCCTTCATGAGAGAGGCCTCTCAACCTCTATCGGGTCCTGACGCATGAGCCGACCGGCGATAGTATATGGATATGCGATCGTCTGGGCCGCCGTGGCGTCTTAAACGCCGTCCGCCCGAGCCAAGAAACTATCCAAGAAGCGCCGCGAAGAGATCGCTAGAAGAGCGGCGCGTGCACTCTCGAAGAAAAGCGACTAGCCAACAGCCTCCGCTCCGGTGTGAGCACTCCTGTGAGCACTTCGATCTATCGACACGGGATATCCGGGGTTTTTTCGTCTCCCGAATCGGGATACTACGGTTGGCCTATACGTTCGCGGCGCTGCGGGTTGCAAGGGGAAAGTGTGGTGGGCGGCGCAGGACTCGAACCTGCGACCTCCTGCATGTCAAGCAGGCACTCTAACCAGCTGAGCTAGCCGCCCACGGGCTTGCGGAAAGAAGTATGAAAATACCCGGCGCGGGCGGGGTGGACAAGCCGGCAGGAGCACTCCCAAGAGCAGAACCGCCCGCGACCACCTCACGGTGGCCCGGGCGGTCCGATACCACTGGCGCCCGCTCTAGATCGCGAGCAGGCGATCGAAGAAGGAGCGGTACCGCTGGAGCGTGACGCGGAGGTCTTCCGTCGACACCTCCTCGCCTTCCTCCCACCGCTCTTCGAGGCGCTGGCGCTCGTTCCGGAACCGCTCGGTGACCCTCTCGGTCAGATCCCTCACCAGCTCGTTCGCCTCCTCGACGGAGCGGCGGGGCTCGTCGATGAAGGACGCCTGGATCTCGTCCCATCGGCCCTTGAAGCCGCGCCTCTCCTCCTCGCCGAGGTGCGCGGGGCTCTCGGTCAGCGCCACACCGGGCCCGTCCTCGTGAACCCTCTCGCGCTCCGTACGCATCGTATCGCGCTCCGCGCGCGTCGTATCGATCCGGTCATCGGCCAACGTGCACCTCCCTCTTCGCTCTCTTCTCCCTCGTCTCCTCCACCTCGCCGGAGCGGAGGACGGATTGGAAGATCTCGCGGTAGTGCTTCATCGCCCTCCGCAGATCCTCGGTCGTCGCCTCGCCCGTCCGATTCCTCTCCGAGATGACGCACGCCCGGCGGTAGTGCTCGACCACACCGGGGTTCTCGACCGAGAGGTCCTCTTCCTGGCGCCGGATGTCGCCGACCGGATACCCTCGCGCGTTCATCGCGATCTCGACGAGCTCGTGCGCGTCCGAGACGGCGGCTTCGGGTCGATCGACGAACTCGCGCTGGACGTCCTCCCACCGAGAAGCGAATCCCTGCCTCTCCTCCTCGGTCAGGGGGCGAAGGTCGTACTCCTCGACCCTCTTGTGACGCTCGCGGAGATTCTTCTCCGCTTCCGAGCGATCGCCCTTCACCGCCAGCGCTCGATCGTACTCCGGACCGAACCGCTCCTTCAGTTGCCGGCTTCGCCACCAGCGCCACGCGAACCACGCGCCGGCGACCACCACCAGCGTGATCAGCACGGTCAGGACGATCACGGTCGTGGTATCCATCGTTCCTCCCTCCAACCTGGATTCGCGACCCCGATAGGAGCGTACGGGAACGGGAGGGAGGGGTCTGTCAGATCCGTAACGAAACGTGTCACTCGACCGTGGTCACCGGTCGAGGAGCCGGCGGCTACCCCCGCCCCCCGGCGATCCGGGTCGCCTCCGGCGAACGGCGCAGCCGCTCCATCGCGAGGACGCCGAGCGCCGGGCCGGGAGCCAGGATCGCGAACGCGCCCCACCAGCCCACCGTCTCGCGGACCAGCGGAACGAGCCAGATGGTGGCCACCGTCAACGTGAAGCCGATCGCGGTCTGGAGCGTCAAGGCGGTGCCGACGTAGCGCTGATCGGCGACCTCGGTGACGGCGGTCGAGAACTGGGCGCTGTCGGCGACGACCGAGACTCCCCAGACGAGGCCGATCGCCAGCACGAGGAGCGGCGGGAAGGACACCATCGCGCCGATCGTCAGCGCGCAGGCGCCGGAGACCGACATGGCCAGGATCGTCGTCCGCGTCCGGCCCCAGCGGTCCCCCCACCGACCCCCGAGCCAGCACCCCCCGGCGCCGACGGCGATCACCGCGAAGGTGGCGAAGGCGGCCCGACGGCCGGCGTCGGCGACTTCGTGGAACGCCAGGACGTCGCCGGAGAAGACCAGGAACCAAGACCACATCGCATAGAGCTCCCACATGTGGCCGAAGTAGCCGAAGGAGGCCAGCCGCACCCCGCGGTCGGCCATCACCCGCCCGGCCATCCGCGGGTCGAACCGCGCCCGCGGGAACGGGAACGGCCCTTCGCTCCCCGCCACCTCGGCGACGACCCCGCCGAGGAGGGTCAGGATCGACGTGGTGACGACCACGACCCGCCAGTCCTCGCCGCCGAGGCCGTTGACGAGGTGCGGTGTCGCCGAGCCGATCGTCAGCGCCCCGACCAGGACGCCGATGGCCGTCCCGCGCCCGGCCCGGAACCAGGTGGCCATCGACTTCATCGCCGGCGGGTAGACGGCGGCGAGGAAGGCGCCGGTGGCGAAGCGCAGCGGGATGGCGGTGGTCGCGCCGCCGGCGACGAGCAGAAGCGCGTTGGCCGCCGCGGCCCCCAGGCACCCCAGCAGGAAGAGCCGTCGCGGGGGGATCACGTCGGCGAGAGTCAGGAGCGCCGAGGCGAGAGCCCCGGCGACGAATCCCAGCTGGACGGCGATCGTGAGCCAGGCCCCCTGGCTCGGCGAGAGGTCCCAAATCTCCACCAACCGCGGCAGGACGGCGGAGGCGGAGAACCATGGCGTCATGCCGAGCAGGCAGGCGATCGACAAGACCACCAGCGCCGCCCAACGCTCCGGGGGTTCCGTCGGGGGAACCTCTTCACCGGAGAGAGGGGGCCGGTCGGTCTTCACGTCCTCGCGGGCCCGGAAGTTGCACCCCATGACCGACGGATACGACCGGGACACGCACGAACGAAGAGTCGAGGATCCATGAATCGGATGATGGGCTTCATCGGCGCCACGGCCGGCGGCTGGGCCGGGTACGGGATCGGCACGTCCCTCTCCACCGTCGGGGGTCTCGTCCTGGCATTGATCGGAACCGCGGTCGGAGTCTACATCGCCGGCCGACTGGCCTCTAGCTGGCCGTAGAGGCCGAGCTCCGCACGAAGCGCTCCACGAAGTTCGTCAGCACACGGGTCCCCCACGGCGCCTCCTCGATCCGCGCCGGCCGAGCCAGCAAGTGCCTCCGCCGCTCGGCGAAGTCGCCGGCGATCTCCACCGTCACCTCGGGATGGAACTGGACCCCTCGCAGACGAGCCCCCACGCCGATGGCCTGGATCTCCGTGTGCGGGTTCGTCGCCAGCAGCGTGGCGTCGGGCGGCGGGAGGGCGACCCGGTCCTCGTGGGTCGTCTGGACCAGGAACCGGTGCGGGAAGCCCTCGAACAGGGGGTCCCTCTCCCCGGCCTCGGTGAGCTCCACCTCGGCGCTGCCGAGCTCCCATCCGCCGGGGTGGCGCTCCACCTTGCCGCCGAGCGCGGCGCAGATCGCCTGATGGCCGTAGCAGACCCCCAGCAGCGGGACCTCCGCGCGGGCCACCGCGCGGACCCATTCGAGCAGGCGCGCCACGACGGGACTCTCCTCGTGGACCGATCCCCGGGCCCCGGTCACGATCCATCCGTCCGCGGACTCCGGATCGGGAGGGGGGCCGGATTCGAGGTCGCGGGTCACGCAGTCGGCGCCCAGGGGCCCGAGGACCCGGGCGAACCAGGCGTCGTAGTCGCCGAAGCGCTCGATCATCCCGGGGTAGGTGGAGCCGGGCTTGATCACCCCGATCCGGGTCACCGGGTCGTCTCTCCCGTCGGCGTCGCCTCGCGCTCGACCTCCCCCGTCTGATCGGCCACCACCGAGGCCCCACGCGCCAGCCGCAACTGCCCGCACGCCCCCTCGATGTCCAGCCCGCGGCTCTTGCGGAGCGTCACCGCGGCCTTCGTGCGACCGCGGAGCGTGTCGCGAAAGGCGGTCGTCTCCTCGACGCTCGGCCGGCGGTACGGGGCCCCGGGTACCGGATTGTAGCGCATCAGGTTGACCTTGGCGGGGACTTCCTCGAGGAGGTCGACCAGCGCGTCGACGTCCTCGGGTCGGTCGTTCACCCCCGGGAGGTGGAGGTACTCGAAGGTCAGGATCTTCCCGGTCTCGTCGTGCCAGAGCCGGCAGGCGGCGAGGAGCTGACGCAGCGGGTGACGCCGGTTGATGGGGACAATCTCGTCCCGCACCGCGTCGAGCGCGGCGTGGAGCGAGACAGCGAGGCGGACCTGGGGGAAGGCTTCCCCGAGGGCCACGATCCGCTCCGGGACCCCGACGGTCGATACGGTGATCCGGCGCGCCCCGATGTCGAAGTAGCGCTCGTCGATCAGCGTCTCGAGCGCCACCTCGAGGTTCTCCCAGTTCAGCAGCGGCTCCCCCATCCCCATGAAGACCACGTTCACGCCGTGCTCCTCGTGGCCGCGGAGACGCAGCATCCGGCGCACCTGATCGACGATCTCCCCGGGGGTGAGGTTGCGCTTGTACCCGATCATGCCGGTGGCGCAGAAGGCGCAGGCCAGCGCGCAGCCGGCCTGGCTCGACACGCAGAAGGTGTCCCGCGATTCGGTCGGGATCAGGACGGTCTCGACCGACTCGCCGTCCACCAGGCTCCAGAGGTGCTTGGTGGTCCCGTCGACGGACTCGCGGGACTCGGCCAGGCGGATCGAGGGGAAGCGGAAGCGCTTCTCCAGCGCGCCGCGGAGCGCCTTGGGCAGGGTGGTCATCGCCGCGAAGTCGTCGACCCGCCGGGCGTAGATCCAGTGGACGATCTGCTCGACCCGATAGCCGGGCTCGCCGCGCTCGGCGAGCCAGGCGCCCAGCGCCGCCTCCAGCCGGCCGGGACCCACCGCGAGGATCTCGGTCCGGGGATCGATCTCGGCGAGCCGGGCGATCCGCCGATCGGTCGGCAAGGGTTCTTTCGGCGTCACCGTCACGTCCTCTATGCCATGCTCTCGGGATAGACGACCTCGAGACCGTCGAAATAGTCGCGTCCGAAGCCCCGGTCCCGGGTCAGCAGTCGATCGGCGCGAGAGATCGCGTGCGCCGCCACCAGGAAATCCGCCACGAGGCGTCCCCTGCTTCCGCCCCGACGGCGATACTCCCTCCACATCCTCCCCGCCAGATCCGATCCGTCTCGATCGATGGGATCGAACGCGATTCCCGCGTTCCCCAGGGCTTCCTCCATCGACGCTCGATCGGTGAAGAATGAGCGCACCTCCGCCCATACCACGGGAGAGACCACGAGTCGCCCGTCGCGCCGGGCTCGCTTCAGGGCGCGGTTGGACCCGGGCTCGCGAGCGGGATCGTCGGCGAGAACGTCCAGGAGGACGGAGGAATCGACCGCGGTGATCACTCCTCGGCGTCGAGGGTGAGGGGACCGGGGGGATCCAGCCGTGGATCGAAACCGGGCCCCCGGCTCTCCACCAGGTAGGCATCCACGTCGATCGGCTCCTCGATCAGCCCGACGAGGGCATCGATCGGATCCATCGCCGCCACTCTCCTCAAGATCACCCTCCGGTCCTCGATCTTGAACTCCACCTCCGTTCCCGGATGGATGCCCAGGCGATCGCGGATTTCCTTGGGGATCGTGACCTGGCCCTTGGTGGTGACCTTTCTTTTCATACTCTAAAGATAAGATGTATTACTTGTTCGGTCAAACTCCCTCCGCCAGCCACTCCCTCGCGGCCTCGATCCGCTCCTCCACGACCTCCCGTCCCATGGCCGCCATCGTCTCGAAGATCCCCGGGCTCACCCGTTGGCCGGTGATGGCCACGCGGATCGACTGCATCACCTTTCCGGCGGAGACGCCGCGCTCCTCGGCGAGCGAGCGGAGCTCGGACTCCATCCGATCGAGCTCGTCGAAGTCCGGCTGGGAGGCGACCCACTCGGCCGCCACCGCCAGCGCCGCCCGCGCCTGGTCGCCGTCCTTCCAGAACTTCTCGACCGCCTCCGGGTCGTACTCCACCTCGCCGGGGAAGAACGGGCGGCCCTGACGGACGAGATCGCCGAGGGTGCGGCTGCGGGCCTTGATCAGCTCCATCAGCTCCACGAACCAGGCCCACCGGTCGCGAATCCGCTCCTCGGAGGAGACGCCTTCGTCGACGAACCACGGCAGCGCCCGCTCGGCGATCGCCTCGCCGCTCATCGCCGAGAGATGCTGGCCGTTCAGCCACTCCAGCTTGTCGGTATCGAACACCGCGCTCTTGCCGGTGATCCTCTCCAGCGTGAACGCCTCGACCAGCTCCTCGCGGGTCATCATCTCCCGGTCGTCACCGGGGGACCACCCCAGCAGCGCCAGGAAGTTGACGAACGCGTCCGGGAGGTATCCCCGGTCGCGGTAATGGGTGACGCCGACCGCGCCATGGCGCTTGGAGAGCTTGCTCTTGTCCGGCCCGAGGATCAGGGGGACGTGGGCGAAGGTGGGAACCGGGGCGCCGAGCGCCCGATAGAGGAGGATCTGCCGGGGTGTGTTGGAGATGTGATCGTCGCCGCGGATCACGTGGGTGATCCGCATGTCCATGTCGTCCACGGTGACCGCCAGATTGTAGACCGGCGCGCCGTCGCTCCTCAGCACGATGAAGTCGCCGATCCGGTCGTTCTCGAACGCGGTCCGGCCGTGGACGACGTCTTCCCAGGCGGTGTCGCCGGCCGGAACCTCGAAGCGGATGGTGTGCGATTCCCCCGCTTCGCGGCGCCGCGCGGCCTCCTCGGGATCGATCGAGCGGCACCTCCCGCTGTAGACGTACGCCGCCTTGCGCGCGATCGCCGCCTCCCGCTCGGCTTCGAGCTCCTGCACGGTGCAGAAGCAGGGATACGCCCTCCCCGCCTCGACCAGCGATTCCACGGCTTCCCGGTGTCGTTCGGCACGCTCGGACTGGTAGTGCGGCCCCTCGTCCCAGTCGAGGCCGAGCCAGCCGAGCCCGTCGAGGATCTCGGCGATCATCTCCTCGGTGGAGCGCTCGACGTCGGTGTCCTCGATCCGGAGGACGAAGGTGCCGCCCGAATGACGGGCCCAGAGCCAGTTGAACAGCGCGGTTCGCGCGCCGCCCACGTGGAGGAAGCCGGTCGGGCTCGGGGCGAAGCGTACGCGAATCTCGTCCGGACGGGTCATCGTTTGCCCCTCTCCGATGGCGGGGGGATATTCGGCGGCATGGAGCTCGTCATCCTCGGAGCGCTCGCCCTCTACGGCATCCTGTGCACGACTGCGCTCGTGGCGATCATGGCCCGGGGCCGACGAGAGGACGTCGATCCCTCCCCTCCCGCGCCCGAGAAACTCGAGCCGCCCGAGGCCCGATGGCCCGCGCTCGAGCGCCATCCCGTGGGCGCGATCTTCCCGATCATGGCCGAGCACTTTCCGGCCGAGTACGAGCGGTACCGCGACGGTCGCCTCGGCTACCGCGAGAGGCGCCAGGTCTGGGAGACGTGCTGCGCGATCCACGACGCCCGGATCGAGATCGAGGAGCTCTGCTCCTGAGATCGGGGGCGGGACGATGGAAAAAAAACGGGTGATCGAGAAGCACCCCCCGCTCCCGACCGGAGAGTCGTCGACCACCCGTTCTTCCTGAAGTCAGATGGCGGAGAGGGAGGGATTCGAACCCTCGATACGGGGATTACCCGTATAACACCTTAGCAGGGTGCCGCCTTCGACCGCTCGGCCACCTCTCCGCACCTTTTTGGCTACGATATCGCGATCGCGACTACGCCGCCACCTCCTCTTCGATCGCCTCCGCGCGGCTCTGACCGAGGCTCCGGATGAGGGCCCCGAGCATCCGGCTGCCGTCGTGCAGCAGGGCCCGGAGGGTCTCGTCGACCGTGTCTCCGGCACGTTGCGCCTGTTCGAGCAGCGCGGCCGCGGCATGAATCGCACCCCGCGCCTCCTCGAGCTCGGTTCCGAACGCGCCGTTGGCCCGCGATCGAGCCGTGGCGCGCGCGATCCCGAGAGCCGCCGCGCGGATCTCCCGCTCGACGGCCACGGCGAACGGACCGGCCTCTCCGGCGGCTCGGGCGAGCGCCCAGGCCTCCTGGGCCCGCTGGTAGACGTGAAGCCCCTCGAAGGGGAACGGACGGACGTCCTCGCGACTCTGATCGTCGTCTGACATCGCTCCTCCCGTGTTCGGGTCCGGACCGCACGGGAGGGGTCTTTCTCAAAGAGCGGTCGTGAAAATATCCCCGGCTGGGGACGATTGTCAAAACGTGCAGAAGCAAGAATCGTGCTGGAGCTCGTCCTCCGGGAAGATGGGAAAGGGCGCGATCCCGGGAGCCGGGTGAATCGTCGGCGACCCGACGGCGGGCTCGCGCCCCGCTTCGAATCGGCCCGGCGTGCGCGACCGGTTCGCCTCCGGCTAGGTTTCGGGCCATGGCGGCGCCCGGCCGATACCGGTACGGTTTCCTGCCCGGCCCCACCGGGTCGCCCCGCTCCCAGGTTCTCCTGGGGCTGGGACTGCTCGCCCTCTGGTTCGGGGTGGGGACGATTGGCTTGCTGGTGATCGAGGAAGGATGGACGGTCCTCGACGCCTTCTACATGAGCGTCATCACGATCACGACGGTCGGGTACGCCGAGGTCCATCCGCTGTCGCCCGCCGGGCGGATGTTCGTTTCGTTCATCGCCGTGTTCGGGCTCGGGACGCTCCTGTACACGCTCGCCCGTCTGGCTCAACTTCTGTTCGAAGGGGAACTCGTCGATTTCCTCGGAAAGAGGAGGATGATGAGCGAGATCGAGCACATGGAGGAGCACTACATCGTGTGCGGATTCGGCAAGGTGGGCCGCCCCGTGGTCGAGGGGCTCCTGGCCGAGGGGCTTCCCATGGTCCTCGTTGAGATCGATCCCGACCTCGAGAGCACGATCCGCGAGCTCGAGGTGCCGTATCTCGTCGGCGACGCCACGCAGGAGGAGGTCCTCCAGAAGGCCGGCATCGAGCGGGCGCGCACCGAGATGCACGACCTGGTCATCCTGGACGTCGGGCTGCCCGACATGGACGGCCGCGAGGTCTGCCGCGAGATGCGACGCGCCGGCGTCAAGT